>CALGUV010000071.1 GCA_937920245.1 uncultured Microbacteriaceae bacterium | reverse complement strand
CCCCTGTTGCTCTTGACTCATCTAACGCCTCTTCCATAGCACTACCGAGCCCGAGCGCTCAGGGCGCTGTCCAGGGTTGAGTCTGATTACGCCTTGCTCGCCGGCTGCAAAGACTCGGTTCCCAGGTTGACTCATTACCTGGTTTGCTAGTTCGCGCTCGAGATCTCTGACGCGAGCATTAAGAGCAGTGTTTTGGTCTACTAGTTCTAGGACTCGCCTAATGCCCTCAAGAGAAACCCCCTCGGCACTTAGCCTCGCGACTTCGCGTAGCTTAGCTACGTCTTGCATTGTGTAGCGGCGAGATTTACCGGAGGTTCTGGTGGGAGAGACTAATCCGATTCGGTCATACTGCCTCAGGGTTTGTGGGTGCATGCCGCAAAGCTCTGCGGCCACTGAAATCACAAACAGTGGTGTGTCCTGGCTAATATCCACAACCCCTCCTTACAGAAGTCCTGCTCTACTAATAAGTGTCGCTCTTGGATCTTCGACCGGTATTTCGTTGTCGAAGGCTCTAAGCGCCTCTTCGGCTTTCTTGCTGATGCGGTTTGGAACCAAAATATCCACCGAGGCCAATAAGTCACCCTGGTGAGATTCGTGCTGAACGCCCTTGCCCTTTACGCGCAAGGTCCTGCCGTTCGGTGTCCCGGGGGCAACCTTTAGCTTCACTGGCTCTCCGCCGAGCACTGGAACTGAAATAACTGCGCCAAGTACTGCCTCGGCAAAAGTAACCGGCACCACCACTCGGACATTGTCGCCATCCCTAGTAAAAACCGGGTGCGGTCTGACCTTGATAGTCACGACAAGATCTCCGGCTTGGCCACCATTTGGTGATGGCTGTCCTTTGCCCTTGAGTTTTAGCTTTTGACCATCCTGAATACCGGCCGGCACCTTCAGCGTTACCGGTTTTCCGGAAACGGTTAACTTGACATTGGTGCCGTGAATCGAGTCAATAAAGTCAACGCTCGAAGAAGTAGTTAGGTCTTGGCCGCGCTGCGGAGCAAAGCCGCCGCCGCCAAAGCCTCCACTAGGAAAACCGCCGCCGCCGAAGAAGTTTGAAAACACATCTTCAAAGCCGCCGCCTTGACTCCCACGCCCACCGGCCTGGAAACGAGCACCGCCGCCCATTGCGCGAACAGCGTCATACTCCCTGCGTTCGGTGACATCAGATAGGACGTCGTAGGCCTCGGAGATGTCCTTGAACCTTGACTCTGCCGCCTGGTCTCCCGGGTGCAGGTCGGGGTGGTTAGCCTTAGCTAGCTTCCGATATGCCTTTTTGAGATCGGCATCGCTAACGCCCTTGGTGACCCCAAGGATTTTATAGAAATCCTTTTCAATCCAGTCTTGCGACGCCATCTAGCTCACCTCTTATTCGGCTGGTAAGAACACAGCGACCTTGGCAGGTCGCAATAGTCGATCTTGAATCTTGTAGCCCGGCTCAATAACGTCTGCGACTTCAGCCACGGTCACCTCAGGGTTTGGGTTTTGAACTAGAGCATCGTGAAGCGCTGGGTCAAAGCGGTCGCCCTTTGCTCCGAAGGACACTAGCCCAAATTTTTCACCGGCTGCCCTTAGCTTTTGAGCAACTGCTGCCATCGGAGAGCCCTCGGGCAAATCACCATGCGATTCGGCTCTGGTTAGGTCATCGAGGGCAGGCAGGAAGGCTCTAATCGCTTCTGAGATAGCGGACTGACGCTCAGCACCTCGGTCGCGCTCAACGCGCGATCGATAGTTCACAAAGTCAGCCTGCAACCGCTGCATGTCCTGGAAGATCTCTAGTTCGCGGTCAACCGCGTCCTTTTCCTCATCCTGAACTTCTGCACTGGCATCGGGATCAACTGAAGAATCGGAGGTTGGCTCCACTGGGGAGCCCTCCTCTTTCATCTCTTCGGTTTGATCTCCCTCATGGTGCTCGGGGTCAACGTTTTTACCTGACATTATTTCTTGCCCTTGGTGTTCTCGTCTGGAGCGTCATCCTCGGGAGCGTCTTCAGAAGCAGGTGTTTCAGCCTCGTCGTCTTCGACGACTTCAGCGTCCACTACGTCTTCTTCTGCCTCTGGAGCTGCAGCTTCTTCGCCTTCAGCCGGCTGGTTGGCGTAGATTGCTTCTCCAAGCTTCTGCGCAGAGGTTGATAGCTTCTCCTGAGCAGCCTTGACCGCATCGGCGTCTTCACCCGCGAGCGCCGCCTTGAGTGCGTCAACGTCGGCCTGAACCTCAGTTTTCACGTCCTCGGGTAGCTTCTCGTCATTTTCCTTGATCAACTTGTCGGTTGAGTAGGCAAGCTGTTCTGCTTGGTTGCGGGTTTCTGCTTCTTCGCGGCGCACCTTGTCTTCGGCAGCGTGCTCTTCGGCGTCCTTCACCATGCGCTCAATGTCTTCTTCAGACAGTGAGGAGCCTCCGGTGATGGTCATGGACTGCTCCTTACCGGTTCCCTTGTCCTTGGCAGACACGTGGACAATTCCGTTAGCGTCGATGTCAAAGGTGACCTCAACCTGTGGGATGCCACGTGGTGCTGGGGCAATACCGGTTAGCTCGAAGTTTCCAAGACTCTTGTTGTCCCTGGTGAACTCGCGCTCACCCTGGAAGACCTGAATAGAAACACTTGGCTGATTGTCATCAGCAGTTGTGAAGGTTTCGCTTCTCTTGGTTGGAATCGCGGTGTTGCGATCAATCAACCTGGTCATCATGCCGCCCTTGGTTTCGATACCAAGTGCAAGTGGGGTCACATCGATAAGTAGAACGTCCTTACGCTCACCCCTGATGACACCTGCCTGCAGTGCTGCTCCAACAGAAACAACCTCATCCGGGTTTACGCCCTTGTTTGGCTCTTTACCGTCAAGCAATTTGGTTACTAAATCGGTAACCGCTGGCATACGAGTGGATCCACCGACCATTACAACGTGTGCAATGTCTGAAACCTTCACTCCGGCTTCCTTTACTACGTCAAGGAACGGCTTACGGGTTCTTTCAAGTAGATCAGAGGTCATGTCCTCAAACTGAGCTCTGGTGATTGTCTCATCTAGGTTCGCAGGACCGGCGTCGGTCAAGGAAAGGTATGGCAACTGAAGCTGGGCAGTCGTTGACTGGCTCAGCTCTTTCTTTGCCTGCTCAGCGGCTTCTTTTAGTCGCTGCAGCGCAATCTTGTCCTTTGAAACATCAACACCCGTTGTCTCTTTGAACTTCTTGACCAAGTAGTCGACCACGCGCTGGTCCCAGTCGTCTCCACCAAGCTTGTTATCTCCGCTTGTTGAACGGACCTGGATAGTTGAGAAGTCGTCATCTTTGCCAACCTCGAGTAGCGAAACATCGAATGTTCCACCACCAAGGTCAAACACCAAGATCAATTCGTCTTCCTTGCCCTTGTCCAAGCCGTAGGCAAGTGCTGCCGCGGTTGGCTCATTGATAATGCGAAGCACGTTTAGGCCGGCAATCTCGCCGGCTTCCTTGGTTGCCTGACGCTCAGCGTCGTTGAAATATGCCGGAACGGTAATAACCGCGTCGGTGACACTCTCGCCAAGGTAAGTCTCAGCATCGCGCTTGAGCTTCATCAAAATACGCGCTGAGATTTCCTGCGGGGTGTAATCCTTGTCTTCGACCTTGAACTTCCAGTCGGTACCCATGTGACGCTTCACCGATGAAACGGTGCGGTCAACGTTTGTGACAGCCTGGCGCTTCGCTGTTTCACCTACTAGGACGTTGTCGTCCTTAGTGAAAGCAACCACCGATGGGGTGGTGCGGAAACCTTCTGCGTTTGAAATAACCTTTGGTTCGCCAGCTTCCAGCACTGTTACAGCGCTGTTGGTGGTTCCTAGGTCAATGCCTACTGCTCTTCCCATTTGTTGCTCCTTCTTTGTGAAAGCTATTTTTCGAAACTCTTGAACTTGTGGCCCAAGTTGAGCCACATGGACTCAAGTTTGTCCTAGGGTCCAAAACTTGTCAAGGCTAGTTAGCTGAGAGTTGAGTGTGAATGACTCAACTTTGAGGAATTTAGAGTTTGGTGGTGAGGGTTGGCAACTAGTTAGTACTTGACTGGTTGCCAAAAAGTGAATTTTTGGTCTATTGGGGCTTGACTGAACTGCCTTTAGGAGTAATCTCAGGCCATGACCAACAATGACGTTGCACCAGCTCGGCCAAAAGGAACATTCTCGTGGGCACTATGGGACTGGGCATCACAAGCCTTCCCGACAGTTGTCACCTCTTTTATATTCGGGCGATACATAACCAGCGAATTCTTTGCCCCAGCTGGCTACTCATTAGAGGAAGCCGGCCAATACACAGCCTTCTGGCTTGGCATCTCCGGCGTTTTCGCCGGAGTGCTGATCGCTCTTATTGCTCCGATTGTTGGCCGAAGGGCTGACACCTCAGGGCGTAAAAAGTTCTGGTTGATGATCAACACTTATTTGTTTGCAGCGACCATCGGTTTGATGTTCTTCGTAGCACCCTCAAGTGACTTCTTTGTATTTGGCCTGGTGCTGCTTGCAGCAGGAGGCATATTCTTCGAGTTTGCGACCGTGAACTACAACTCAATGTTGAATGAGGTCGCCAGACCTCATGAGCGAGGAAAGATCAGCCAGTTCGGTTGGGGACTTGGCTACATCGGTGGAATCATCCTTTTGGTGATGGCGCTCTGGATCATTCAGTTTGGTGGCGCTGAGCTACTGGGCATTCCGGACACTGATGCACTGTCGGTTCGAGTGGTGATGGTAATCAGCATGTTCTGGGTGATTATCTTCTCGATCCCCTTGATGTTGAAGGTTCCAGAAGCAAAACCGATTGCTGGCACCGAGAATGAAGGCGTGCTGCTTGCCTACAAAAAGCTGATCCGCTCACTAATAACCATGAGAAAAGAAAACCCAAACCTTCTGAAGTTCTTGATTGCTTCTGCCGTCTACCGCGATGGCCTGAATGGTGTGTTTGCCTACGGTGCGGTGCTGGGTGGCATCGCCTTCGGCTTGGACTTAACCGAAATCATTATGTTTGGAATTGCGGCAAACATAGTCGCCGGTATTGGTGCATTCGTCGGGTCGTTCTTTGAAGATCGAGTTGGCTCCAGAAAAATTATTTTTGTATCGCTAGTCGGAGTGATAGTCGGTGGCTTCGGGGTGTTCGTATTTGAGAGCGCTGGAACAATTGCATTCTTCGGTTTTGGTTTGTTCCTCTGCACCTTCGTGGGTCCTGCTCAGGCAGCGTCTAGAACCATGATGTCTAGGCTCTCCGCCGATGACAAGCAGGGCGAAGCCTTTGGCCTTTACGCGACCACTGGAAGAGCCGTTAGCTTTTTGGCTCCTGCGGCCTGGGCAATCTTCGTGGGACTGTTCTCCCCGATCTATGGAATCCTCGGTTTGATGTTGATTTTGGTGGTTGGTTTGCTACTGCTTATTTCCGTTAGGGCCATAGCTGCACCCGCACCAGTCAGCTAGCTTTTGTAAACCTTCTACAGCCCGTAGAATGTGATTCATGTCAAAGCGCAAGCAGGGCGAGCTGGAATCAGCAATCATGGGCTGCCTGTGGGATCGACCAGAGGGCCTTAGTTCAAATCAGATCCTGGCGCTACTGGGTGACGATGAGCTTGCTATCACCACCGTCTTGACTGTTCTTTCCAGGCTCGGGAACAAGGGTCTCCTCATAAAGCGGCAGGAGGCTGGCAGGAAGCTTTTGTTTATTGCCACAAAGACCAGGGAGGCCCACACTGCCTCACTGTTACTTGATGCCATGCAGGATTCAACAAACCCAGCGCTTGTTTTCTCTCATTTTGCAAGCTTGCTCTCAGCTGACCAGCTGCAGAAACTAAAAGCTGTTCTAGACAAGTAGTCTTCCAAGATGGAGATTCCTCTCTACCTGCTGATTCTTCTAATCGAGTGGGTAATGCTCGTAACGGTCGCCGCACCGATGTTTTTTGCTGGTCGGTTTGACAAGACGCCCAATATCGGCATCTGGCTCTGGTTCACGGTCCTGATCTCGGCAGTTTTGGCGACAGCTTTATCCGCAGTTATAGCCACAGTCTCAATCTTTACGACCTGGCAAAATCTTTCTGCTGGTCAAAACCTCGGGATAACGCTCCTAGCGAGCTTTGCGCCCTGGGTGCTGCTTGGCGCAGCGGGCATTCTGCTGGCATTAGCCAACCAACGACTTGCTCCGCTGTTTGCTATCAGGGACAAACTAGATCCACTAACAAATCTCATGGCCAGGCAGATCATGGCCTACCGCAAGGCACAAATCATGGAGCTAGATGTCCCTGGTTATTTTGCGCTAACCCGTGACAAACAGATTTATCTTTCCAAGGCAGTGTTTGAATTACCAGCCAAACAACTCGCTGCGATCATGCGCCACGAATATGGTCACATAAAGCTTCGTCATCAAAATCTAAAGCAGTTTGCCTATTTGATTTACCAGCTATTTCCCTGGGTGGTGGCTTCTAGGGCATTGGTTTATGAGATCGACAGGCTTTGCGAACTAAGCGCAGACAAATACGCCATCTACAGGGTTTATTCGAAAGACCTGTTCGAAGCGAGATCCAAGTTCATCTAAGGAACTAGCGCTTACTCAGATGGGATTATTGCCGGTGTCGGTGACATGAAAGTTCAGGTGGCTCCTAGAGGCAGTTGGGCCGCGCTGCCCCTGGTACCTGGATCCGTAGGCAGAGGTGCCGTAAGGATTCTCACTCGCACTCGAAAGCTGGAAGAAGCACAGCTGACCAATCTTCATGCCCGGCCAAAGCTTGATGGGCAAACTCGCAACGTTTGAAAGCTCCAGGGTCACGTGACCCTGGAAGCCAGGGTCCACAAAACCCGCGGTTGAATGAGTCAAGAGACCCAAACGTCCAAGCGAGCTCTTGCCCTCAAGCCTCGCCGCGATGTCATCTGGCAGCGTCACGTATTCAAAAGTCGACCCCAACACAAATTCACCCGGGTGCAAAATAAATGCCTCATCTGATTTGACCTCAACCAAACGGGTTAGATCATCCTGCTGTTCACGGGGGTCAATAAATGGGTACTTGTGGTTATCGAATAACCGGAAGAATCGATCCAGCCTCACGTCAATGCTGCTTGGCTGCATTAGCCCCAAATCCAAGGGGTCTAGAGCAATACGACCGGCGTCAATTTGGGTTTTGATGTCTCTATCTGAAAGCAGCATGGCTCTAAGGTTAGTGACTCAGGCCGATTTTTTTGTGAACTGCCTTGAGCCACTTCGGGGCCCACCAGTTTGCGGCTCCAAATAGCCGCATTAGTGCTGGAACCAACAGGGCTCTGACCACGGTGGCATCAAGCAGAATCGCGAAGGCAATTCCAAAGCCGAGCATCTTCATGATTGAGACTCCCGACGATGCGAACGCCCCAAAGGTAACGGCCAAAATAAATGCTGCCGCAGTGATAATCCTGCCTGAGCGCTGCAAACCAACTGCGACCGAGTTCTCGGTATTCATACCGGCGTCGTGCTGCTCTTTGATTCTTGATAGCAGGAACATCTCGTAGTCCATGGATAAACCAAATGCCACGACCGCGACCATGACCAAAGAAGAAGTGTCGAGGGTTCCGGTGACCGAATACTCGCCTATCAACCATTGCAGGTGACCGTTTTGGAAAATGTAACTCAGCACTCCAACCACTGCGCCAAGCGAAAGCACGTTGAGTGCTATTGCCTTCAGCGGCAACAGCACGCTGCCGGTAAATAGAAACAGCAGTACGTATGCGGTTATAAATATCCAGAGCGCCGCTAGCGGCAGCGCATCTTCAATGCCCTGCTGCGAGTCGGTGTAATAAGCCCCGCCACCACCAATTAGGACTTGATCTAGATCAGAATCAAGGCCCCTGAGTGAAACCGTTTGGTCATAACCGGCTGGACTTCTGGGCTCCACTAACGTAATCGCATTAATCCTTACCCAAGCGGTGTCCTCCGCAGTTGGCACGATAGCCACCCTGGCAATATCTGGCTGCTCTTGGACCAAAACGATGTAGTCATTTATCGCCTCATCGCTACCTTGCACAAGTATTTCTATCGGCGAAGATGCTCGGCCATCAAAGCGCTCTCTCAATAGATTAGAGGCAACCGAGGCGGGGCTATCCTTTGGCAAGACCCGGTCATCCACCTGACCAAATACCGCATCGGTTGACAGCGAAAACATACCTGAAAGGCCAAGAATCGTCACAAACAAAATTGGCAATGGCCTGCGCATTGTGAAGCGGGCAATCTTCTCCCAAATGCCCTTGTCACTTGGCACTAGCTTGCGCTTGAAGATTCTTATCGAGTCGACCTTGTCGCCCAGCAGAACAAGCTGAGCCGGAATCACGATCGCTGCTCCAATAACCGCCAGTGTCACAACCGTGAATCCGGCAAGTGCAAAGGACTGCAAGAAATACTGTGGGAAAAACGCCATTGAAATCATGACGAGTGCGACGGTTAGGCCCGAGAAGATAACCGTTTTACCAGCGGTTGTGATGGTTGCAACCGTTGATTCTTCAACGCTGTTTCCGGCCGCTCGCTCCTCACGGAAACGGTTCACCACCAGCAGGCTGTAATCGATGCCAAGACCGAGCCCCAGACCAGTGATCAAGTTGACCGCAAAGATCGACACGTCGGTGAACTCGCTCACGCCCCAGACCACGAAGAATGAGCCCACGATGGCAAGCCCGCCAACAAATAAGGGCAATCCGGCTGCAACTAGGGAACCAAAGACAAACAACAGCAGCAAAAGCACAATTGGTATTGCAATAATTTCGGCCCGAATCAGGTCCTGCTCAATGGTTTCGGTGATTGCTTTTGTCACAGCACCGAAGCCGGCGATGTGAACTTCGGCTCCCAGGTAGTCACCGGTGAATTCGTCAATGATCAGTGCGGTGGGAACAGATTGGCTGATGCCATTTTGAAGATCCACTAGGACATAGACCAACTTGCCGTCAGTAGACACAAGTGAGGCGGGTGAGCCAAGTGAGTAGTAATTATCAACCGAGATAACACCATCAATTTTTGCTAGATGATCGCTTAGTTCCGTGACCAGTTCAAAATACTTTGGTGCTCCGTTGGCAGCTAGCTCATTGGCATCACCCGGCAAATCAACTAGGACTATAACCTCGGCTGGATCAAGGGCAAACTCGGTGCCAAGCAGCTCGCTGACGGTTGCCGAATCGGAGTTTGGGTCGTCGTATCCGCCGCCCTGCAGATTGCCAAAAACCTGAAATCCCCAGACGCTGCTCAGCGCGATAAGCCCTATGAATCCAAAGAGCACGAACTTGGCGCGACGCACAATGAAGTTAGCCAGTGAGAGCATTGAATCCTTTACTTTGATTACTTGAAGATAAAGCCTTGTGGTTCGTGGAATGATTCCAGCATGTTTAAAAAACACATCGTACGATCAAGAATTTACTTCGCCGTTGCCGCTTTGGGTCTAGTGACCGCGTGGGTGCTGAATGCACTCGCGGTAACCCAAGAAGCAGACTACCTCAATGCCTGGTTTGGGTCCTATGTGGATTGGGTGCTGTCTTTGGATTTGTTGGTGGTTGGCATCGCGGTCATCACCTTGATGTTGGTTGAGGCAAGGCGATTGGGCATGAAACGGGTTTGGCTTTACTTCCTGCTTTCCGGAATCACCGCCATGGCATTTACTTTCCCGCTCTTTATGGCATTTCGAGAAAGAAAGCTTCTAGAGCGCCGCCTTGCCGGCGGCTCAATGGAGAAATTCGAGTTTGACAACCACCGAGTTGATGTTTGGGCACCGAAAACCATCACCGCCACAACACCGATTTTGATCATGCACGACGGCAGAAACCTGTTTGACGAGAAAGACTCCTACACGGGCAAGACCTGGGAGATCCTCACAGCTATGAGACAGGAGGTCAGAGGGCCGCAGCCAATAGTTATCGGACTCTGGGGCCTGAGCGATTTATCGAGGCTTAGAGAGCTGGCTCCGCAGAAGATTTTAGATAACCACCAAGAGATCTGGGATCACATGCCAGAAGAATATAAGGATTCACCTGGAGAATCACTGGGGGATGCTTATGTTTCGTTGATGGCAGATGCGATCATCCCGTTTGTTTTGGACAGACATCAGATCACTCACCACCCGGACCGCACTGCAGTCATGGGCTCATCAATGGGCGGGCTGATGTCCCTATACGCAATGAGCAAGCGCCCAGAGGTTTTTGGTACCGCAATTTGCTTTTCTACTCACTGGCCGTTTGGCGGAGACTTCATGGTCCAAGAGCTAACGGATCTACTGCCTCAAGATGGCAACCACCGAATCTGGACTGACACCGGAACCATTGAGCTTGATGAAAACTATGCTCCGTTTCACGAAGCAGCCCTTGAGAAAATAAAAGCGAAGGGTTACCTGACACCCGATTCACTTGTTGGTGCCACCTACCCAAACACCGGTCACCACGAAAGCTACTGGGCTAGAAGGGTGGCAGAAGCTCTGAACTGGTGGCTTCGATCTGGGCCCCGGACATAAACCGGACCACATCGGAATCAACCATCACGTCTCTGATCAAGATCGCACGGGTTAGGTAAAGACCGCCCAGTGTTCTGACTCGGCTGAGCCCAACATAAGTTTGACCTGGCGAAAATGCACCCCGGCCCATGTCGATCTGGACCTCGTCATAGGTTTGACCTTGAGATTTATGAATGGTGACTGCCCATGCTAGGCGCAGCGGAATCTGCTTGAACTCGGCCAACGTCACCGGCACCAGCGTCTCTTTTGTCTTGCCTGTCGACTCATCAAAATCCTGTTCCACCTCATAGCGAATCTTTTCCCAGGTCGCCGGTCCAACCTCTAGTTGCTCACCGTCAACATCGACTACCACCAAGCCCGATTTTGGAAGGGCAACAACTCGGCCGATGGTTCCATTCACCCAGCGTCTGATGGCTGAACCGTTTGAGGTCTTATTGCTGCTGGCGTCGTCATTTTTTATAAACATCACTTGTGCGCCGACCTTGAGCGCCAATTCTGTCTCAGCGGGTAGTGCTCGCCCAAAGGCCTTTGCAGCTCCGTCTGAGTAAACGGCCTTAAAGATCTTCGGATCGGTTTCAATAAGCTCAATGCGCTGGTGGTTCACGGCATTCACGGTTTCGTTGATTGTTGCCAAACGAATCACATCTAGGTGCGGCGGGTAACGGTTGCCGGCTTTATTCAAAACATCCAGCATGGCTTGGGTCACCGAGCCATCTCGGATTGCATTGAGGATTTCCTTGAAGTCGTCATCTGACTGACGGAAGATTTCAGAAAGCTCAAAACGCTCTAGGTCAGAGTTTCGCCAAACATGAGCATCAAAAAACCAGAGTGACTGGTAATTCTCAGCAATGTAGTTTTTTTCTGATGGGTCACGAGGTGGGACGGGGGCTAGCTGGTAGGGATCCCCAAACATCACTATTTGGGCGCCGCCAAATGGCTCGTTCTTTCTGCCCCTTGCGATCCTCAGAGCCCGGTCAATCCCGTCCATCAAGTCAGCAGAGACCATTGAAATCTCGTCAATAACCAGCATGTCTAACGCGCGAAGAATTTCACGAGTTCGCTTATTCAGGTGCCTTGCAATCTCGACTTCACCGAGCAGGCCAATTGGAAAGGTGAATAGCGAGTGGATGGTTACTCCACCAACATTCAATGCCGCTACGCCGGTTGGAGCACAAACCGCAAAAGACTTTTCGGTATTGGCTGTCAGGTGTGAAAGAAGTGTCGATTTGCCAGTGCCGGCTCGGCCGGTGACAAAGACGTTGCTGCTTGATTGCTCGATGTATTCAAAAAGAGACTGTTGCTCTTGGCTCAAATCAATAATCACTAGTGCTTGTCTCTCGTTTTACTCAGACTATCAAGCATTTGGTTGTAATCCTCAAGGTCCCGGTTACCGCTGCGATCAGATGCTCGATCTAGTCGCTTGCGCTCTCGATCATCAGACCTTGACCACTGAGTAACAACTATCAGGGCTATGACGATAGTGGGTATTTCACCGACTCCCCATGCAAAAGCGCCGCCAATGGCCTGATCCGCCAATGGGTCATCGCCCCAGGTTCTTCCCATCGCCCCAAACCAGTCGGCCAGCAGCAGACTTCTTTCGTTCATGAGACCAAGCCCAAAGAAGGCGTGAAAAGCCATGGTCCCGATCAACAGCATGAGCTTTATCGGATAACCGGTTCGGTGTGGCTGGGGATCAACACCCATCAGAGACTGCACGAACAGATAGCCGGTAATCAAGAAGTGAATCAACATCCACTGATGCCCTAGGTGCTCTTCGGTTGCCCAACGAAATAGTGGCGTGTAATAAAACATCACGAGTGACAGTGCAAAGTTCAGACCAGCAAATAACGGATGCGAAACAAACCAAGCAAAAGGTGTGTGAACGGCCCAAAGCACCCACTCACGCATTCCCCAAGAGCCGTCCTTGCGCGGAGCCTGTGCTCTTGATAGCAGCGTCACGGGTGCTCCCGGGACCAGCAGGACAGGAACCATCATCGATAGCACCATGTGCCCAACCATGTGAACACTAAACAGGTACTCCTGGTAGGCGTTCATCGCACCATTAGTTACATAAAGCAAAACCAGCATTCCGGAAACAAAAGAAATGGTTCTAACCACAGGCCACTTATCCCCGCGCTTACGAAGCACACTGACGCCGTAAAGATAAAGCGCAATTGCCCCAAGACAAACGCTCATCCACAAAACATCAATGTCCCAGACCATCACCCAAGCCAGATCGGTGAGCTCCGGAGGTAACTTGTCGCCGGTGAGAATCTCGGCTGGAGTTAGCGGCACAAATTCTGCAGCATCTAACGGAGTCTGCGTTCTAGCCAGTGCCGTCCCCATTCCAACTGCCAGCCCCATGACTCCTAATTCGAAGATCGCCAGTCGCCAAAAACTAACCGAGCGTTCAGCAAGCTTCTTCACTAGCCCTAGTCGGTGCCTAGCTCCAAACAGCCCCAGCACCACCAACAGCGCCGCTTTTAGCATCAGGAGCAGCCCGTAGCTAGAAAACAGGTCTGCTGGCTCGTAGAGCCTGATGATGCCGGAGGTAACTCCGGAAACCGCGACCATGATGAACGCCACAAACGCCAAGGTGCTGTATCTAGAAACCAGCACTGCAGTTCGTTGGTTATCTCCTTTGAAAACCGCATACAGAGCAATAAGCCCGCCAACCCAGATGCTGATCCCAACCAGGTGCATCAACAGTGAGTTCACCGCAAGAGCGTGACCCGCATCGCCAGAAGCGTGCCCGGATGCAGCCAAGGGGTAAAGACCCGCGATGGCTATCGCCGCATTCACCGCATTCATTCTTCGACCGTTGAAGGCAAGTGTGGAAAGACTCAAGAGAAACGCAAAGCCTAAATTCCAAACCAAAAGTGTCCCGAGTTCAATCTGGGTGGCAAACAACCAAAGGCCATCAGAAAATGCTGAGCCATAAGAAATAGCCGAGCCCGAGACGCTTAGGTAGGTCATTACAAAATTCACTGCCGCAGCTCCAGCCCAGAGCGCCGCAGCCCCGCTTGAAACTCGAGAGAATTTGGACCGCTCTTCTAGGTTTCCAGCAAATGCCGAAAGCACTAAGGACCCCACTGTGGTTGCCATCGCAAAATTCATGACCAGCTTGGCAAATGGGCCTCCCCAGCGTACTACCGGACCTGGGTCAGAAAACTGAAGAGGATCTGCGCCACCTGCAATAACTAGTCCAACAACAACGCTTATTAAGCCCGCGGCTAGAACAACGGCAATTGCCTGCAGAGCATGATTAGAGGTTTTTAGCTTCACCTACCGAGCCTCGGGAAAAACCGCGGGGTCCTCTCGGCGTATTGTTTGTATTGCGGGTAGCGTTCGCGCAACATCGTTTCTTCAAAATCCGCCTTTTTGCCAAGCAGCACATAAAGCAGCATCACGACGATGACCTGCGGCCAGTAGCCAGCATCGAGCATCACTCCAAAGCTCATGACCAGTAATCCAAAATAAATCGGGTGCCTAACCCGTGAGTAAATTCCGTGAGTAACTAAGGTCCCGTTGTCTTTCGGAATCGCAAGGGCGGTCAAAGAATTGCCTAGCCCAATAAAACTAACCAACAACACACCTGATCCAAGAGCGATCAGGCCGACTCCAAACACACCAACAATCTCACTGGCACCGCCGTAAGGAGATTCCTGTCTGGGGGATAACAGCAGCAGCGCAATGAGCAGAAACTGCATAAGGACCAGGGTGTAGGAGCGCGACTTGTTATTCATCCCCCAAGCCTATTCCAGAGAAACAAAAAAGCGGCGTCTAATCAAAGACGCCGCTTCTTAGTTGAAACTTTGAGTTACTTGACTGACGCCTTTAGCTTGCTGCCTGCTGAAACCTTTACGGTGTTAGCTGCTGCAATCTGAATGGTTGCGCCTGTCTGTGGGTTACGTCCCGCACGTGCTGCGCGGTGGCCCTTTGAAACGCTGAGGTAACCAGGAATGGTGACCTTGTCGCCCTTTGCAATTGATGCGCCGATGGTGTCAAACATTGCGTCGATAACTCGGCCTACTGCTGCCTGAGATTCTCCGGTGTGTTGTGCAACTGCGGCAACTAGCTCGCTCTTGTTCATATGGTCCTCCTGGACAATTTGTGGACAGTTATGTCTCAATCAACTTATAGCCCCTACGCCCGTGTCAATGCTCTCGCCTCGGCGTGTTGCACGCTTAGATTTCCGCTATTTTTAGGGGATGTAGCCAGTTTTTTCGCTATTTAACAAGAAATTACCCTCGCTCAGAATTCAGCAATCCGAATTCCCATGTAATTTCTGTTGTTCCTTTGCCAACGGGCCCACCGGCTAAAACAAAAAATCCCGTCCACCTTGGCTTTGGCCTAGGCAGACGGGATTAGTTATAAAAAGTATTTACCAGCTTGACTTGGTGATACCCGGAAGCTCACCCTTGTGTGCCATGTCGCGGAAGCGAACACGGCTGATACCAAACTTGGAGAGCACTCCACGTGGACGACCATCGATCAGGTCGCGGCTGCGCACTCTAACTGGGCTTGCGTTGCGAGGAAGCTTCTGAAGTCCCACTCGGGCTGCTTCTTTCTGCTCAACTGTTGAGGTTGGGTCAACCAAAGCCTTCTTTAGTTCCAAGCGCTTTACTGCGTAGCGCTCAACAATTACCTTGCGCTGCTCGTTACGAGCAATCTTCGACTTCTTTGCCATGTGTTTAGCGCTCCTCGCGGAATTCGACGTGCTTACGCACTACTGGGTCGTACTTCTTCAGACTGATACGGTCTGGGTCGTTACGACGGTTCTTCTTGGTTACATATGTAAAGCCGGTGCCCGCGGTGGACTTCAGCTTGATGATTGGACGTACGTCCTTATCCTTGGCCATCTATTGCTTCCTAGATCTTCTCGCCACGAGCAACAAGCTCGGTGATTACCGAGTCGATACCGCGAACGTCGATTGTCTTGATGCCCTTTACAGAAAGGGTCAAGGTCACCTTACGTCCCAATGAAGGAACGAAGTAAGTCTTCTTCTGGATGTTCGGGTCAAAACGACGCTTGGTCTTGTTCTGAGCGTGCGAAACTTTGTGACCGAACTGCGGTCCTGTTTGCGTCACCTGGCAGTACGCTGCCATGTTTCCTCCTAAGGGCGTGTTTTCCCGAAGCTAATGATTTGGGTTTGAGCGGGCCGGAGCCCGTGCAACCATGCAAGTTTAGGAGGCTCGGGCACCCAAAAGCAAGTCCTGAATCAAGAAAATCAAGCCGACATGCCACATTTTTCACAAATGCCGAAAAGTTCGATGCTGTGGGCAACATCTTTGTAGCCGTATTTGATAGCTAAAGCGCTCACCTCGGCCTCAAAACCATCAAGGTCAAATTCCACTGCATTCCCGCACTTTCGGCAAATCAGGTGGTGATGGTGCTCGTTACTGCAGACTCGATAACGCATTTCATTGTCTTCGCCGGCTAAGACATCAGCCTGGCCCGCTTCAACTAGATCTGTAAGTGCTCGATAGACAGTGGTGAGTCCCAATTTTTGACCGGCTAAGAGGAGTTTTTGGTGCAGCTCTTGGGCAGAAACAAACACCTGGTCTTGACTCAACGCCTCAAAGACCGCTGTCTTCTGCCAGGTGGTCCTTCGTATGGTCATGAGCGCACCGCAATCTTTTCTTTTGCCCCTTTGGACTTCACGAAAGCTATCAGGCGGGCAATCAGGTAAATCAGGAAGGAAATGGTTGTCACATACGGGCTAATTGGCAATCCGCCGCCTAGGGCAAGCAGAATTCCACCCAACATCGCCACCAGTGCGAATGAAACACTTAGGACCGGAACCCAAAGCTGACTCTTGCTCAAGCGAAGCGCGGCCGCAGCCGGCGTGACAAGAAGCGCGAGAACCAACAACGCCCCAACAACTTGGACCGCAGCCGCAACAGCCAAGCCCAGAACTAGAACAAACACAATCCCAAGCGCCTTGGTGTTCACGCCCCTCGCGGCAGCAACCTCAGCATCGAGCGTTGCAAACAAGAGCGGCCGCCACATGATCACCAACAAGGTCAGCACCACGGCACTTATCACAGCAAGGGACGCAAGCTTTGGGTCATCGACGGCAACTATCTGGCCCGTGAGCAAACCAAATTTATTAGCGGCCCGGCCCGGGTAAAGGGCCAGCGCAAGGATTCCAAGACCCAGCCCAAAGGGCATCAACACCGCCACGATTGAATTTCGATCCTTTGACTTATCTCCCAGCAGCGAAAGAATCAGCGCAGCAATCATCGAACCGATAACCGATCCAAATACCACGTCAAAACCGAACAGTAAGAAAATCGCTGCTCCGGCAAACGAAAGCTCAGAGATTCCGTGGACGGCGAAGGATAGTTCTCGGTTCATTACAAAAACCCCAACCAGGCCACCAACCAGTGCCAGCAGCACTCCCGCCCAAAGCGAGTTAGTCACCAGCGGGATTAGGCGGTCGTAGTCTGAAAAGTCAAAAACGTCTGAGAGCTCCATCACATCCACTCTTCGTCATCGTGGTGGTTGTGATCGTGGGTCCCAAGAACCACAATTCGTCCCTGATTTCTAACCACGTCTATCTCGGTTCCGTAGAGATTGGAAAGCACCTCTGACTGCATTACTTCATCGGTGGTTCCGATTTCGTATCGCCCCTGCGCTAAATAAAGAACTCGATCGACATAGT
The DNA here is from genome assembly GCA_937920245.1 of uncultured Microbacteriaceae bacterium. Taxonomy (GTDB): domain Bacteria; phylum Actinomycetota; class Actinomycetes; order Actinomycetales; family Microbacteriaceae; genus Aquiluna. The sequence goes on along the minus strand of CALGUV010000071.1, from coordinate 6,967 downwards.
CTGCGATTGGGTTTAGATCGTGAGTCACAAACAGAACCGCAGCTCCCTGCTTTTTAGCCTGGTCAGCAATCAGACCGCTAACGATCTGCTGGTGGTTTAGATCCAGTGCGCTGAGGGGCTCGTCGGCCAGGATCAGTTTTGGCTTAGAAATAATCGCCTGTGCCACTCGAACCCTTTGCATCTCGCCACCGGAAAGCTCAACTATTGGCTTATCCGCGAGATCCAGCGCGTCAACTTGCTCGAGGGCTGCCATAACAAGCGCTCTAGTTTTTTTGCTTGACACCGGCAAACCAAAACGATGTCCGTCCAGGCCAAGACGAACAGAGTCAAAGACCCTAAGCGGTAGTTGGGCGTCTGCGGAGCGATGTTGAGGAATGTAGCCAATCTCGGTGCTTCCGGAAGTGGAGCGCTTCCCAAGAAATTCAATCGACCCCGATGTCAGCTCCTGTTGACCAATGATTGATTTCAGAAGCATCGACTTGCCGGATCCGTTTGCCCCAATTAGCGCAATGAACTCTCCGGGTTGAATCGCGAAATCTAGACCCTGCCAGATAACTCGATCATCGAACCGGAGAGTTGCATTTTCGACACTTAGGACCGCTGTCATTTAGTAAATCGCCTGTTGTAGTTGATCAATTACTGACGCCATCCAATCCAAGTAGTCCAGGTCTTCACTCGGAATCAACTCGCTGAGCGCAATAACTGGTGTCCCAACTGATTCCGCCATCTTCACAAGGTCCGCCGAAACTGCATCTTCGATCTGGGTGTTGGTGACAAGTAGCACCACAAGCTTGTTCTCGATCAAAGTCTTAGCTTCCTCGGCTGCTGTTAGCGGAACATCGCGTTCTTCCTCGATTGCATCGGCAAGAGCCTGCGGGGTTAGGTTTTCAAAACCGGCATCAGTAAGCATTAGGTTTCCAACGCCCTCAACGGCAATAACACCCAGTCCCAAGGCGCGATCTCTTAGCGAATCGACTCGAAGCTGAAGGTTTTCAAGCTCGGAAGCGAAGAAATCATAGTTCTGATTCACATCATCAAAAGCTTCTGGCCTAAGTTCATTGATCGCCTCGGCGATCAAGTCAGCGGCCTCTGAGACAGCATGAAGGTCATACCAAATGTGTTCGTTCTCATGTGTATCGACCGCGGCAGCCTCGGCGTTTGTGGCGTCGTGGTCTTCTTCAGTGTGAGAATGCTCGCCTTCAACAAGTTCCAAAAAGATTCTGTCGCCATCGGTTGCAGAAACCAACTGCTCCATGAATTCGTCGTAACCGCCACCATTGGCAATTACTAACTCAGCATCCTGAATTGCTAGCTGGTCTCTGGCGGTTGCCTCGTAGGAGTGAGGGTCTTGGGAGACGTTATCGATGATGGCAGTTACTTCTACCCAGTCGCCGCCAATAATTTCGATGATGCTTGCCCACACGTTGGTGGACGCCACGACCTTGATGGTCCCGGTCATTCCTTCTCTAGTAAGACTTGAGTCCTGATTGGGGGTTGCTGATTCCTCAGGCTCCTCACTATTGGAAAAGAAGGTAAGAGCTGAAATGACGAGGGCAAGGGCAGCGACGGCAGCGACAACGGCCCAGATGATTTTCTTCAATAGCGGATTCATGGTTTGATTCTAACGCTTAATGAAAACGATTGTCAATACCATTTAGTCAAGCAGTAGGGCTGGCTCCTCTATAACGCTCGCCACATCCTGCACGAACCTGGAGGCAACATCGCCATCAACCACCCGGTGATCAAAGGTTGCACCGATGGTTGTTACCTGGCGGACCACAATCTCGTCGTCAACGACCCAGGGCTTTTTACGAATTGACCCGAGAGCCACAATTCCGACTTCACCGGGGTTCAAAATCGGAGTTCCGGTGTCAACACCGAAAACACCGATGTTGGTGATTGTGATGGTTCCATCCTTCATGTCCTCGGGCGTGGTCTTACCCTCTCTGGCAGTTGCAGCAAGCTTTTCGATTGCTGTTGCCAGCTCGATCATGTTCATGGCGTCGGCATCTTTGATGTTCGGAACTATCAAACCCCTCGGGGTTGCCGCCGCAATGCCTAGGTTTACAAAGTAGTGAACGATAATCTCGGTGTCCGACCAGGTTGAATTAACCATTCGGTTTCTTCTGGCGGCCCAGATTATGGCTTTGGCCATAATCAAAAGTGGTGTTACTTTCACGCCGGCAAAATCAACCGACGCCTTCAAGCGCTTCACATACTCCATGGTCCTAGTCGCATCGACATCAACAAAGATGCTGACGTGAGGAGCGGTGAAGGCGCTTTTTACCATTGCGGTCGCAATCACCTTGCGCATGCCCTTGACCGGGATCCGCTCTTCTCGTTCGGAGGAAACCGCTGGAGTGGTGAGGTTTTTGAAGACGCTAGCTTGGCTGGCACTGGAAATAACATCTTCTCTAGTTATTTCACCCCGGGTTCCCGAGCCGCTAACGGTCGCTAGATTCACGCCTAGTTCTTTGGCCATTTTTCTGATTGGTGGCTTGGCGATAATTGAGTCAGATGCCAAAGCCGCGGCACTCACCATTGCCACCGGCACCGCTGTTGCGGTGGCGGCTGGCTTTACCGGCCGGCCTCTACGAGATTTAGCTTCACCGGCATCTCCGTAGCCGACCAAAGTTGGAATTTTGTACTCCGCTCCGGTGTCAGCCTCTTGAGCAACCGCTGGTTGGGCGTCTGGCTTATCCGCCACTAACATTGGCGATTCGCCTGAGACTCGCACCGAAATAATCGGGGTGCCAACTTCGACGGTTTCGCCGGCCTGAACTAAAAGCTCGTCCACTTCACCCTCGAACGGGCATGGCAGTTCCACAACTGATTTCGCAGTTTCGATTTCACAAATTATTTGATTGACCGTGACGTGATCGCCCGGGGCGACAAGCCAGCTGACCATTTCGGCCTCGGTTAGCCCTTCGCCGACATCGGGCAGTGGGAACTTCGCAATGCTCATTTTGAGACTCCCTAGTAGGCCAGAGACCTGTCGATTGCTTCAAGAATACGGTCTGCATCAGGCAAAAATGCTTCTTCTAGCTTTGCAGGCGGATAAGGGGTGTCAAAACCACCGACACGTATCACCGGTGCTTCTAGGTTATAGAAGGCTTCGTTGGAAATACGAGCCGCTATTTCGCTGGAGAGCGAGACATTCGTTGGAGCCTCGTGCACAATCACTGCCCTCGAGGTCTTCTTGACCGAAGCCATGATTGTTGGGTAATCAATTGGAGATAGCGACCGAAGATCAATCACCTCGATGCTCACACCTTCTTCGGCTCCAATTTCCGCAGCCTGAAGTGCGGCCGTGACCATGGGTCCGTAGGCCAAAAGCGTGACCTGGGTTCCCTCGAGCATGACCCTGGCATTGTGAAGTGGCATTGGCGCAGTATCGAGATTTACCGGGCCCTTTTGCCAGTAGCGGCGTTTGGGCTCGAGCATGATCACCGGGTCAGAAGATTCGATAGCCTGCTGCATCATCCAATAGGCGTCGTTTGGATTAGAGGGTGTGACAACCCTTAGGCCAGGCGTGTGAGCAAAATATGCTTCTGGGCTCTCAGAGTGGTGCTCAACAGCGCCGATTCCGCCGCCGTAAGGAATTCTGATAACCACCGGCATCTGCATTGCACCCTCGGACCGGTAGGTGAGTTTTGCAAGCTGGCTGGTGATCTGGTTGAAGGCTGGAAAAACAAAACCGTCGAACTGAATCTCCACCACTGGGCGATACCCACGCATGGCCAGTCCGATTGCGGTTCCAACGATTCCAGACTCTGCAATTGGGGTATTGAATATTCTGCTTTGGCCAAACTCTTTGTAGAGTCCCTCGGTAACCCGGAAGACTCCACCTAATTCCGCAACGTCTTCGCCAAACATTAGAACTTTTTCGTTCTTGAGCATCGCTTGCTGAAGGCCTGCGTTTAGCGCCTTTGAGATTGCCATGTCCTTGTAGCTACTCATGGTCACCCATGCGCGCTTCGTAGGCTTCGAGCCAGGCTCGCTGCTTGTCAATTTCGGGGTGCTGCTCGGTGTAGACGTGGTTGAAGATGTTTCCCAGTGGAGGATCCTCAAGCGCAAAGGTTTCCGCGCGAATTTTCTTAGCTAGGTCGTCTCCGGCAACCTTTACCTCTTCGAAGAAGTCATCGCCGATGCCTTGCCTGCGCAAGAAGATTTCGAACCGCTTGATCGGGTCCTTGGCTTTCCACTCGTCCACTTCTGCATCTTCCCGATATTTGCTCGGGTCATCGGATGTTGTGTGGGCGCCAATTCGATAGGTGAGCGCCTCCAGCAAAAACGGACCTTCTCCAGATCTAGCGTTATCCATGTGAAGCCTGGTGGCTGCATAGCAAGCCAAAACATCATTGCCGTCTATGCGCATACCTGGAACACCAAAGCCTTCGCCTCGGGTGTAAAGAGGCGCCTTGGTTTGACTATCAATGTGAGAAGAAATGGCCCACTGATTGTTTTGGATAAAAAAGACAATGGGTGACTCGTTTACGGCTGCAAACAACAAGCCCTCGGAAACATCGCCCTCTGCGGTTGCACCGTCTCCAAAATAAGAGATGACGGCCAGATCTTTTTCCCGGTCTCCGGTGCCAACTTTGCCATCCAGCTTGACTCCCATGGCATAACCGACCGCATGCAGAACTTGGGTCGCAAGAACAATCGCGTAATGGTGAAAACGAGTTTCTTCTGGGTCCCAACCTCCGTGGTTAACCCCGCGCATCATTTTCAGAATAGAGATCAGTTCGACTCCATGAGTCAGAGCAACTCCGTGCTCTCGATAGCTTGGGAAGATGTGATCGTTTTTACCGACGGCATGGCCTGAGCCAATTTGAGCACCCTCTTGGCCAATGGCTGGAACCCATAGGCCCAGCTGACCTTGACGCTGCAAAGCGGTCGCCTCAATGTCAAACCTGCGAATGCGAGCCATGTCGGTATAAAGAAGTTTCAGGAAGTCCTGATCGAGTTCCTCGATTATCTTTCCGTATGCCTCATAGCCCTTGGGCACGCCGTAGGTTCCGTCGGGCGCTAAAAGCTGCAACATTGGTGGCTGGTTTTCGGGGGTCACGCCCCCTAATTTAGCTCTTTTACTGAAAGAATTGCCCGATGTTGCGATTTCTGGTTAGCACAATTGTTAATGCCGTCGGTCTATGGGTTGCCACCTCGGTGGTCCCTCAGGTTCAACTGACCCCTTATGGAGGCAGTGGTTTCTGGAACATAGCAGGTTCGTTCCTGGTGGTTGGTGCAGTCTTTGGGCTGGTGAACGCAATCATTGCCCCAGTAATAAAAATTCTCGCCTTCCCGCTCTACATAATCACCTTTGGCCTTATCGCATTTGTTATCAACGGTGCGCTGCTGTTGTTTGTGGCTTGGCTGAGCACGGTAATTGGAGTGGATGTCTTCAGCATCGATGGCTTCACCTCTGAGGGCCTCGAAATTGAATCTCTTGGTTGGGCAATTTTGGCCGCCATAGTCATGAGCATTGCGAGCTTCTTCACCAGAGCAGTCCTAAAGGTATTGAAAATTCGATAGCCAATTGAGCTTGTAAATCACGAACACTTGGATACTCGCAGTGTGCTCGGGCGCCAAGTACGGCAAAATAGAGTCGTGACTCTTTCTTCGCAACCCCTAAGTCCTCTAGATGGCCGCTACCTACCCCAGGTTAGGGAGCTCGGCGAGCACCTAAGTGAGGCCGGACTCAACAGAGCCAGGGTATTAGTCGAAGTTGAGTGGCTAATTTGGCTGGTTGAAAGAGACCTTCTTGGAACCGGTAAAGAGTTGTCCCTCGAAGAAAAAACCAAACTGCGTGATTTGGTAAAGGATTTTTCGGATTCTTCAGTGGCAGAACTCGCCGAAATAGAGGCAACCACTCGCCACGACGTCAAGGCGGTGGAGTATTTCGTAAGGAACGCTCTGTCAGCCATGAAGCGTGCAGATCTGGCCGAACTGGTTCACTTTGCCTGCACCTCGGAGGACATAAATAACCTGAGCTACGCAATAACTGTTCACGATGCTCTGGAGCGCGTTTGGTTGCCGCGAGCCACGGACACGATCGTAAAGATCTCGAGAATGGCCAAGGAAATGGCGGCCATTCCTATGCTCTCAAGAACCCACGGCCAGCCCGCGACTCCAACAACGATGGGTAAAGAGCTGGCGGTATTCGCTCACCGACTGAAGCGACAGACCGCAAAAGCCGCTAGTCAGCAGATTCTGGGTAAGTTTTCCGGAGCAACCGGAACTTTCGCCGCCCATTTAGCAGCGGCGCCAAACGTCGACTGGGCCAAAGAGTCAAAAGAATTTGTTGAACACCTAGGTTTTGACTGGAATCCACTCACAACCCAAATCGAATCCCACGATTGGCAGGCTGAGCTTTACGCAACCATCAGCCACTTCAACAGAATCCTTCACAACCTTGCTACCGATGTTTGGGCATACATCTCAATTGGTTACTTCAAGCAGATACCGGTTGCTGGAGCAACTGGATCATCGACAATGCCCCACAAAATAAACCCGATTCGCTTCGAAAATGCCGAAGCGAACCTAGAACTTTCCTGCGCAGTACTTGATTCACTGGCTCAAACCCTTGTCACCTCAAGAATGCAGCGTGATCTGACCGATTCCAGTGCCCAGCGAAACATCGGCGTTGGCTTTGGCCACTCAGTGCTTGCAATCGACAACGTGAACCGCGGTCTTGACGAAATAGCCATCAGTGAAGGTGTGCTCATGGCTGATCTGCTTGAAAACTGGGAAGTTCTTGGAGAAGCAATTCAAACCGCGATAAGGGCTGATGTCGCTCGCGGAGCGTCCAAGATTTCAGACCCTTACGCGCTTTTGAAAGAGCTGACGAGAGGCAAGAGTGTTGGCGAAGACGAGCTTTTGGCATTTATTAACAAACTAGAGGTTTCTGAAGTAACAAAAGCCCGACTGCTAAAGCTAAAGCCACATACTTACGTGGGTCTCGCCG
>CALGUV010000070.1 GCA_937920245.1 uncultured Microbacteriaceae bacterium | reverse complement strand
TAACTGCCCTCACCTGGGCCAACACATGTATCGCGGGCGTTAGCCTAAACTTAGGATCACAAGAAAGTTGTTTATGTCACTGTCGACACTAAAGCGTTGGGTAACCGAGGTTGCCGATCTAGCCGATCCAACCGAAATAGTCTGGTGTGACGGCTCCTATGCCGAAAGCCAAAAAATCAACGCACTGCTGGTTGAAAATGGCACCTTCGAAAAGCTAAACCCGAAGATCAGGCCAAACAGTTTTATTTCTCGCACTGATCCTGCCGATGTTGCAAGGGTCGAGTCCAGGACATTTATTTGTTCTGAGCAAGAAAAGGACGCAGGGCCTACAAACAATTGGGTTGACCCTGCAAAAATGCGTACTGAGCTCAATGAGAAATTTGCTGGCTCCATGCGTGGTCGCAAGATGTATGTGATTCCGTTTTCGATGGGACCGCTCAACTCACCGCTCGCTCGCTACGGAGTTGAAATAACAGACTCTCCCTATGTCGTTGCTTCAATGCGAATCATGACTAGGGTCAGCGACAAGATCGTGGACAAGATTGCCGCTGGCGCAGACTGGGTCCCAGCGATCCACTCGGTTGGCCAGCCGCTGATTGATGACCAAGGCAACACCGTTGCCGATACCCCATGGCCTTGCAACCCGGAAAATGTTTACGTAGTTCAGTTCCCGGAGACACGAGAGATTTGGTCCTTTGGATCTGGCTACGGCGGCAATTCACTGCTTGGCAAGAAGGCCATGGCGCTTCGCATTGGTTCGGTCCTTGCGCGCGACGAAGGCTGGCTAGCCGAGCACATGCTGCTAATCAGAATTACAACCCCGGAAAAAAAGAAATACCACGTGGCGGCTGCGTTCCCTTCAGCCTGCGGCAAGACAAACCTTGCGATGTTGCAGTCTCAAATGCCAGGTTGGAAAGTTGAAACCCTGGGCGATGACATTGTCTGGATGGCTCCAAATGACAAAGGCAAGATCCGGGCGATCAACCCAGAAAATGGTTTATTTGGAGTCGCACCCGGTACGGGGCTCTCAACCAACAAAGTTGCGGTTGATTCAATGCGCGAGGGCGCCATTTTCACTAACGTCGCGACCACAAAGGACGGAGACGTTTGGTGGGAGGGTCTTACCGATGATGTTCCAGACCACCTAACTGATTGGAAGGGTGACCCCTGGGACAAGGGCAGTGGGAAAACCGCCGCTCACCAAAACGCCAGGTTCTGTTTGCCAATCGATCAGGTCACGAGCCTCAGCGACAACTGGGCAGAGCCCGAGGGTGTTGAGCTGGATGCGATACTTTTTGGTGGCCGACGAGCTACAAACGTGCCGCTGGCCGTTCGATCCCTGAACTGGCAGCATGGCGTTTTCTTGGGAGCAACGATTGCCAGTGAGCAAACTGCCGCTGCCGAGGGCCCGATTGGCATCCTTCGACGCGATCCATTTGCGATGCTGCCATTCTGCGGCTACAACATGGGTGATTACTTTGGTCACTGGTTGTCCTTCGCCGAAAAGCTAGATCCGGCTAACTTGCCAACCATCTTCCAGGTGAACTGGTTTAGAAAAGATGAGAACGGCAAGTTCATCTGGCCTGGCTTTGGCGAGAACATGAGGGTGCTGCAGTGGATCGTGGGGCAAATTGAGGGCAAGGACTCCTCGGTCGCAACCCCAATTGGCTTGGTTCCAAAAGCTGATGCTCTAAATACCGAGGGCCTGAAGCTCTCAGAGGAGAAACTCGCTCAACTGCTTGCGGTTGATAAAGATACCTGGAGCCACGAGGCCGGTGAAATTGCGGGGTTCTTTGAGAGCTTTGGCGACAAAATGCCGGAGGAGCTGAAGGTCGAACTGCAAAACCTAGAGAGCAGACTTCGGGCCTGATAAGCCCATGCTTTTTGGGCTTTTTATCGGCTTTTATTGAATAAAATGTATCCAATTGCACGATTTCAACTTGCATCAACTAGCTAGTAGGTTGAGTACTAGCAACAGACAAATTTAAGTGAAAAACCATCTCTACCTAGAATGAGGCCCCAATGGCAATGGCAACCGTCAACCCGGCTACCGGCGAAACTGAATTTGAAGCAGAACTTCACACACCGGCCGAGGTAGAGACCCGAATTGCCCTGGCGCAGACCGCCCACGAGACTCTTCGAGCAATGAGCTACGCCGAGCGCGCTGCCTTGATGATCAAAGCCGCTGACCTAATTGAAAGCGAAGTGGAGCAGACAGCAGTCATGCTCACCCGTGAAATGGGTAAGCCAATTGCACAGTCCCGGGGAGAAGTTCTCAAGTGTGCCAAGGTCATGCGCTTCTACGCTGAAAAGGCCGAAGAATTTCTAGCACCGCAGGTGCTAGCCGACCCATCAAACGTGAACGCCAGCCAGGCGATGGGTATTTGGCAGCCACTGGGTGTTGTACTGGCAGTGATGCCGTGGAACTACCCGCTATGGCAGGTAATTAGGTTTGCAGGTCCAGCTCTAATGGCCGGCAACTCTGGAGTGTTGAAGCACGCTTCAAACGTTCCTCAGACTGCCCTTTACCTGAATGACATCTTTACCCGCGCAGGCTTCCCTGAGGGCGCCTTTATAACCCTCATGATCTCGGCATCCAGTGTTTCAAGCGTGATTGACGACTGGCGCATAAAGGCCGTTACCCTCACCGGTTCCGAGGCTGCCGGTCGCGCGGTTGCCGAGCGAGCAGGACGACAGATCAAGCCTTCGGTTATGGAGCTTGGTGGCTCTGATGCTTTTGTTGTAACGACACATGCTGACATCGAAGCCGCCGCCACAACCGCCGTTACCGCCAGAATCAACAACAACGGGCAATCCTGTATCGCAGGAAAGCGCTTCTTGGTCTTTGCAGACGTTTACGACCAGTTCGTGGAAAGCTTTGTTTCAAAGATGGGCGCACTAAAGATGGGCGACCCAATGGACGAGACGGTTCAGCTTGGACCGCTGGCAACAGCCAACGGCAAGCGCGATATTGTCGAGCTAGTTGAGGACGCCAAAGCAAAGGGCGCAAACATTCTTTGCGGTGGTGAGACTCCAGAGGGACCAGGCTTCTTCTACCCAGCAACCGTTATTGACGGTCTAACCGATGACATGAGACTTGTCATGGAGGAGGCTTTTGGGCCGGTTGCCAGCATCTACAAGGTTGCCAACAAGGAAGAGGCGGTTCGAATCGCCAACCAAACAACCTTTGGTCTTTCCTCTGCTGTTTGGACTAGGGACACTGCCGAGCAGGACTACTTCGTTCAGCACCTGCAAGCCGGTGCTGTCTTCGTAAACGGAATGACAATTTCTTACCCAGAGCTAGCATTTGGCGGCATCAAGGACTCAGGCTTTGGTCGCGAGTTATCCGATGCTGGAATCAAAGAGTTCTGCAACCTAAAAACAGTCTGGAAGGCGTAGTCCAACCAGACTGTTTTTTTTCTTCAATACCACTAGCTATGCCGGATCGGCGCTAGAAGTGAATCGCTCTAGCTAGTAAGGGTTAGTGATCAACAGCTTTTCAGCCGGTTGGCTCAAGCTGTTTAGGCGCAAGATAACGAGCGTTCAAGCAAGCCAGGACCAAGTCTTTGACCGAACTGCAGACCGAAAGCACTTATCTCATTGGTAAAAACCAAAGGGCTAGTAAATGTGTCGGGGTTGACTCCTCTGATAATCTCAACCAATGCGACTAAAACGTATTCTTGCCGTCACCGCAGTAACTTTGCTCGTTGTAACAGGCGCCGGCGCCCTGGCAGTTGGCGACTATGTTTACACGTCAGGCACTGAAGTTGCCTGCGCCGTCAACGCGGACGATTTGAACAACTTTCCAGAGCAGTTCTTCACTGCGCCTTCTGGAGAAGGCCCTTACCCGGGACCCGGTTGGGAAAAGTGGGTTGGCTATGACCTAAGTAGTTGGTGGCTACAGGATTACCCTTATGACTCAGTAAGAATCCAGGTTGCCGACGAGGTCGAGCTAGCTGCCTGGTGGATAGACGCCAAGAACCCCGATTCAAACAAGACCGTGCTGGTCACCCACGGCTTCGGCACTTCAAAACAAGACTTCAACACCCTGTTACCAACTGCGATGCTTGTGAAAAACGGCTTCAACGTGCTGTTGGTTGACCAAAGAGACGCCGGCGAATCCACCTGCGTAGATGGTCGTCACTCCGCAGGTCAAGAAGAATCCAGCGACTTTGCAGTAGTCGCCGACTGGCTGATCGCGAATAAGGGCCTGTCAGCCGCGAACATCGGGATGTTTGGTGTCTCTGGGGGAGCTGTTGCAGCCTCGCTGCTTCCAGCAAAATCAACCAATGTTTCAGCCTTCGCAATGGAGGGCACGATCTTTGATTTCAACGCCGCAGCCACTCAAGAGGTCGAGTTCCAGGGTTTCCCCGGATTCCTATGGCAATTTGCACTGATTGCCGCAAGGGTATTACACGGCACTGACCTTACAGAAACCTCAGTGAAAGAGGGCATCGATTCGGCAGGAACCAGGCCAATGCTCATCCTGCACGGAGAAATCGACCAAAGGCTTCCCTACCAAAGCT
>CALGUV010000069.1 GCA_937920245.1 uncultured Microbacteriaceae bacterium | reverse complement strand
GCCGCATAAGTTTTAGAGTGTATTTCAGACGCTGTAAAAGCCAAACCCCCGCTTATGGAGGGGCGGGGGTTTGGGGGTATAAGAGCTTGACGATGACCTACTTTCACAGATGTACATCCACTATCATCGGCGCTAAGGCGTTTCACGGTCCTGTTCGGGATGGGAAGGGGTGGGGCCGCCTCGCTATGGTCGTCAAGCGTAGCTGGTTGCGGGCAAGCCCTTTTTGGGGGCTCGCTCGCCAATTGGGGGTCAGAAGCACAACCATTCGTCATATTAGGTTGGATGTTATTTGCACGTTACTGTTATTTGCACGTTACTGTTATTTACACGTTACATGCGGGTATTTTTTGTTTTAGCGGCACACGCTTCACGCTACAACCTGCAAGGTTATAGGATCAAGCCGCACGGGCAATTAGTATCGGTTAGCTTAACGCATTACTGCGCTTACACACCCGACCTATCAACGTCCTGGTCTCGAACGACCCTTCAGGGGGCTCTAGGCCCCGGGATACCTTATCTTCAGACGAGTTTCCCGCTTAGATGCCTTCAGCGGTTATCTCTTCCGTACATAGCTACTCGGCAATGCCATTGGCATGACAACCGATACACCAGCGGTACGTCCACTCCGGTCCTCTCGTACTAGGAGCAGGCTCCGTCAAGTATCCAACGCCCACGGCAGATAGGGACCAAACTGTCTCACGACGTTTTAAACCCAGCTCACGTACCTCTTTAAATGGCGAACAGCCATACCCTTGGGACCGGCTACAGCCCCAGGATGAGATGAGCCGACATCGAGGTGCCAAACACCGCCGTCGATATGAACTCTTGGGCGGTATCAGCCTGTTATCCCCAGAGTACCTTTTATCCGTTGAGCGATGGCCCTTCCATTCAGAACCACCGGATCACTATGTCCTGCTTTCGCACCTGTTCGACTTGTCAGTCTCACAGTCAAGCACGCTTATGCCATTGCACTATCAGCACGATTTCCGACCGTACCTAGCGTACCTTCGAACTCCTCCGTTACGCTTTAGGAGGAGACCGCCCCAGTCAAACTGCCCACCATGCACTGTCCCCAACCCGGATAACGGGCCAAGGTTAGAATCGCAAACAAACCAGGGTGGTATTTCAAGGTTGGCTCCACGCAGTCTAGCGACCACGCTTCAACGCCTCCCACCTATCCTACACAAGCCGGTTCACAATCCAATGCAAAGCTACAGTAAAGGTTCATGGGGTCTTTCCGTCTAGCCGCGGGTAGATTGCATCATCACAAACACTTCAACTTCGCTGAGTCTCAGGAGGAGACAGTGTGGCCATCGTTACGCCATTCGTGCAGGTCGGAACTTACCCGACAAGGAATTTCGCTACCTTAGGACCGTTATAGTTACGGCCGCCGTTTACCGGGGCTTCGATCAAGAGCTTCGCCTAAGCTAACCCCATCAATTAACCTTCCGGCACCGGGCAGGCGTCACACCCTATACGTCCACTTTCGTGTTTGCAGAGTGCTGTGTTTTTAATAAACAGTCGCAGCCACCGATTCTCTGCGGCCCCATCGTGCTCCGAGCGCAGGCTCTTCACACTACCGGGGCATACCTTCTCCCGAAGTTACGGTATTAATTTGCCGAGTTCCTTCTCCTGAGTTCTCTCAAGCGCCTTGGAATATTCATCCC
>CALGUV010000067.1 GCA_937920245.1 uncultured Microbacteriaceae bacterium | reverse complement strand
TGGGAGGTCGCAATCGGAGTTGCTTTCTTGGTTCCAGCGCTAACACGAGCCGGCATAGTTCTTCTGGCATTTCAGATGCCTGGAACCTTCTTGCCTCTTGTGCTACTTCCCGAGGTCTGCTTCACGGTCGTTCCTTTCGGACTGACTCTCGAAGGTCAGTACATTGTGAAGAACCTGGTGATTATTGGCTCAGCTCTTGTGATTGTGGCGGGTATGTCCACCAAGAAACCTGACAAGCTCGCGGCGTCCGTTTCTAAGAAGAATGAAGCGTTAATTAGCTAGCTTTACTGGCACTATTTAGACATGACGTGGCAAACCTGGTCTCTTTATGCTCTTGCGGCAATTGGACTATCCCTTACGCCTGGTCCAAATGGGCTCTTGGCCCTTACTCACGGAGCGCTGCACGGAACCAAAAAGACTCTTGCGACAATCGTTGGAGGGTCTCTCGGTTTCGGGTTGATTATCGGGCTTTCAATGTTTGGCATCGGAGCCCTACTTACCACATGGGTGGGCCTGTTGGTGATCATGAAGTGGCTCGGGGGAGCGTATTTGGTGTGGCTGGGTATTCAGCTAATCAGATCCGAGCCAATCAATATTTCACGTTCCAAAAACGCTGGCAATGGAAGGCTCAGAACGTTGTTCAGTCAGGGTTTGATTTCAGCAATTAGCAACCCAAAAGGCATCCTGTTTTTCGTTGCATTTCTGCCGCAGTTTGTGAACCCGCGAGAATCACTTTTCACGCAGTTTTTGCTGATGGCAATGACGTTTATCGTGATCGAATTTGTCTACGAGTTCACAGTGGCTTCGTTGGCAGACCGAATCAAGCCGCTTTTAGTTCGAGCTGGCAAAAATTTCAATCGCGTCTTCGGCGGCATTTTTATTGCCATCGGAGTTTTGCTTCCACTCCGTGGCTAGAGGCCGAGCTGCTCTTTCAGGAATGCAACGTGACCGGCTGTTTTGACCTTGTAGAAAGCGTGGCTGATCTTGCCGGCCGGGTCAACCACAAAAGTTGAGCGAATCGTGCCCATATATTCCTTGCCATACATTTGCTTCGCGCCATAGGCGCCATAGGCCTTTTGAACCTGGCTGTCCTCATCGGAAAGAAGATCGAAGTTCAGGCTTTGTTTTTCTTGAAATGTTTTTAGTTTGCTCTGCTTGTCAGGAGAGACTCCAAGGACCACGTAACCCAGGGCCTTGAGTGAGTCGATGTTGTCCCTAAAATCGCAGGCTTGAACCGTGCAACCAGTTGTTGAGGCTGCCGGATAGAAATAGACGATCACGTTTTTACCTAGGTGATCAGCAAGAGAGACGCTATCTCCATCTTGATTCATAAGCGTAAATTCTGGCGCTGTGGTTCCGGTTTCAAGAGTCATGTGATTTTTCAATAGGCTTTGACCAGAATTTATTTCCAATTTTCTGTCAAGGCTAATTCTCAGTTAGGGTCCCGTGCTAGCAGTCACCACCGGTTTTGCCAGCGGCTTGGCTTTGATTATTGCCATCGGAGCGCAGAACGCTTTTGTTCTAAGGCAAGGCCTAAAGCGGCAAAATATTTTCGCCGTGGTCCTTTTTTGCGCGGTGGCTGATGCGGTTTTGATAGGGGCTGGCATCTTGGGCCTCGGGGCGGTTATCGAATCTGTTCCTTGGTTATTGGTAGTTCTGCGCTTTGGTGGAGCTGCCTATCTGGTGTGGTTTGGGATTAGCTCAATTCGAAGGGCAATTAGTCCCAGCACCCTGGAATCAAGCGGGCAAGCAAAATCGAACTTGGCAAAGGCAATAGGAACTGCGGCAGCGCTTACGTTTTTGAATCCTCACGTCTACATAGACACCGTTATTTTGCTTGGATCAATTGGCAATCAGTTTGTAAATGACAGATGGTGGTTTTGGTTCGGGGCGAGCATTGGAAGCTTTGTGTGGTTCTTTGGCCTGGGTTACTTCGCGAGACTCTTGGCGCCGCTTACAGCATCGATGAAGTTCTGGCGCATTCTTGATTCGCTAATTGCGCTCGTGATGTTTTTCATTGCGGGTTACTTGCTGTTTGGCTTCTAGGGCATAATCGAAGCATGCAAGACCCAAATAGTTTTACTAATTTTGCCAGTCGATCAAGCTCTAAGTGGCGAAGGTTTCCAGAAGAAGTTCTGCCGATGCACGTGGCGGAAATGGACTTCGATGTCGCAAAGCCGATTCGAGATCGACTCAGTCAAATGGTTGCTAATTCCGACCTTGGCTATCAGGGCCCATTTCCTGAGATTGGTCCAGCCTTTGAGGGGTTCGCCCTAAATCGTTGGGGCTGGAAGATAGAGCCAGGCGGCATAAAACTGGCCAGTGATGTTGCCGCCGCTGCGGTTGAGATCCTAAAGGTTGTCACCACCCCGGGTGAAAAGGTGCTTATAAATTCTCCCGTGTATGCGTCATTCTTCGGGTGGCTCAAGGAAGCGCAGTGTGAACCGGTAGATGCGCCTCTGCAGCTAGACGGCGACACTTGGAAATTGGACTTAGCCGCTATTCGAGAGCAGTTTGAAAACGGTGTGAAGGTCTATTTACTCTGCTCACCACAAAACCCCGTGGGCCGCATTCATTCGGCCCAGGAGCTAACCGAGATTGCCCTGATGGCTCAGGAGTTTGACGTGCTGGTGATTTCTGATGAAATTCACGCCCCGCTTAGCTGGGGGCCATTCACTCCCTATTTGTCTCTTGGCCAGCACGCTATAGAAACTGGTGTGACCATAACCTCAAGTTCGAAGGCTTGGAACACTGCGGGACTAAAGGCGGGTTTCCTGATAACACAGTCCGATCAGGTTAGAAACAGGCTTTCAAGGTTGCCAGATGCAATGCAGTGGCGATCTTCGATTCTCGGTGCTAACGCGATGGTTGCCGCCTACGAATCTGGGACCCCCTGGCTCGATGAAACAGTAAACACTTTGCAGGAGAACCTCGAGCACTTGCGCCACGAGGTTGCCACCAGGTTGCCAAAGGCAAAGATGTTCCAGATGGAAGCTACATATTTGGCGTGGATTGACCTTGAGGCCTATCGAATTCCTGACTTGGCCAAAACTATTTTGAGCGAGGCGAAGGTATCCGTGAATGCAGGTCCCGATCACAGCCTCCAAGATGACTTTGAGGGCTTTATCCGGTTCAATTTTGCAAGCTCCAAATCAAGAATTACCGAGGCTGTCAGGCGCATCAGCGAACTGTGTGAGGGCTAACCCTTAAAGCATGACCTCTCTAGAAAAAAGCGATTCCTCAGTAACTAATGCCCAAATTGAACAAATGGCATTTGAGCTATTCCAAGCTCACGGGGTAATCAACTACTCTTTCGGTTTCGATCGAGCGATCAGAAGAGCCGGTCAGTGTGACTACTCCAAGAAGCGAATCACTTTGAGCAAGCACTTTGTTGCGACTGCAGATCTAGATCAAATTCATCAGGTGCTGCTTCACGAGGTTGCTCACGCCCTGGTTGGAAGATCTGTTGGCCACGGAAAGCTTTGGAAACAGCAAGCATCTTTACTTGGCTATCGTCACGAAAAACTCGATGGCGCCGTGATCGCCGAATCCAGCGCTAAGTATCTGGGGGAGTGTGCTGCGGGCCACAAGCACTACCGAATGCGCAGGCCCAATTCTGTTCTTAGTTGCAAGCTATGTGCGCCGAGTTTCTCAAGATCACATCTAATTAACTGGAGGGCTAATTAGCTGGGGCCAATCAAGAGTGACGAGATAATCGCGCCCGCGAAAAAGTTCAGCCATATAAATCTCTTCCAGCCCCTGTTGGCAGTTTCACAGGTCTCATCAGTGATTCCGAACTCTCTTGCAGTGACGAACAAGTAAGGCAGTGCGGCTATGGCCGCAAACTGAAATCTACCCGGAAGCCCCAGCAGCATCAGAGCTGCGAGTAAATACGAGCCAAAAGCTAGCTTCACCGTCAAGCTGGCTCCGAAAAAAGTGGCGATTGATGCGATGTTCGCGTCCTTATCGGCCCTGATGTCTTGAACCGCTCCAAAGGCGTGAGAGGCCATGCCCCATAGGAAGAATGCAATTGTTGCCATAATCACAACTTCGCCCATGAGACTTGTCTCGGCAAGCGCAAGCCCAAAGAGCATTGGACCGATAAAGTGCAGGGCGGATGTGAAGGAGTCCAGAACCGGAATCTCTTTGAAGCGTAAGTGCTTGGCCGAGTAGGCAACTACTGAGAAAATAACCAAGAGCAAGAGCGCCCCGGAAAAAACGCTGCCGACTGCGAGAAGATAAATTACAAACGGTGCCGCAAGGCTGGTTGAGATCCAGAGTGTAGCTGCGTGATATTTAGGCTCCAGAAGAGCGCCTTCTAGCCCACCCTTTCTAGGGTTCGTGAGATCAGACTCGTAGTCGAAAACATCGTTCACCCCATACATCAGCAGGTTGTAAGGGATTAAAAAGAAAAAAGCGCCAACAATCAGGGTGACATCGATGTTTCCGGTCCCCAGATAATAGGCAACTGCGAACGGGAAGGCAGTATTTACCCAGGAAATTGGCCTTGAAGAAATCACCAGCCTGGAAACTAGTTTCACAATTTAGTCCTGAAAAAATTGAACAGCGATGGCACCAGAACAATCGCAAGCACCGTATAGGCAAAGTCTTCGATGGGAGCCACGCCTACCATAATGCCGGAAATTTTCTCCTGGTCGTATGCGACGATGCCCGTTGCGATTATCACGTTGTCAAAAATAGCAGTGAGTATCAGCATTACGGCAGCAGTTCCCACTAGAGGCTTTGCAACCATCCAGTGGCGCATCAAGAATGCGTAGATCGCAACAAAGGCCATCACCGTTACAGTCAGCAAAAGGTAGGTCATTTTTTCAACCACCTTGAAAAACCTAAGTAGACAAGCAGTGCGTTATAGCTCAACAAAATGAGGAAAAACAACTCCTCGAGCGGCAATTCTGGTGCAAGTAGTAATCCAGAAAGGTGAGGGGCATCACCGCGAAAAAATATTCCAAGGGCTATTCCAACTAGGTCCCAAACCAAGAACAGAGCAACTGTAATTCCAATTGAGAGTGCTGCAGCCCTAGGGGATGAAGCGAAAGCTAACTTGTGACGTCGGTCAAGAAGGTAAAGCCCGGTTATCGATAAAACAAGTGCTGCCAGGTAAGCAAAAGGGGTTAGCGCATCAATCAACTAATGCCTTTCCACCTTTGAACCTCGGTTAGCTCTTTTTGAATTGGCCCAGAGCTGCGGTCGTTCGTGAGGTGCTTATAAACCAACTCAGCACCAATCAGGCACATCGGCAGGCCGATGCCTGGAATGGTGTTGTGGCCGGTGTAGAAAAGGTTCTTCAGTTTCTTGGAGTAGTTCTTCGGCCTAAAGAATGCGCTCTGGGTCAAAGTGTGGGCCATGCCAAGTGCGGTCCCGCTCCAGGCATTTAGTTCAGACTCGAAGTTACCTGGCCCCATGGTGCGCCTAACCACGATGCGCTCTTGAAGGTCTGGAATGTCGCACCACTGAGCAATCTGATCAATTATCTTGTCGGCGGCGGCCTCAAAGTCCTCATCACCACTTCGCTCAATGCCACCTCGGCCAATAACCGGGTCTGGGGCAATCGGTACTAGTACGAAAAGGTTCTCGTGCCCATCTGGGGCAACTGATGCATCTGACTTAGAAGGGTTACAGATATACAGAGAGGCCGGTGACGGTACGTGACTCTTTCCATCAGCCTTTCTAAACACCTCGGAGAAATTAGTGCTCCAGTCCTTGGTATACAAAAGCGTGTGGTGATCAAGCTGGTCTATCTTGCCTTTGACCCCTAAGTAGATGAGCATCGCCGAAGGTCCCGGGGTTTTCTTGTCCCAGAATTTTTGCGGGTAAGTCTGGTGCTTCTTTTCAAGCAATTTCGTCTCGACGTGATGCAGGTCGGCGCTCGCGACAACGACATCAGCTAAATACTCAGAAGAACCGACCTGAAGGCCAACGGCCTTGCTGCCGTCGGTCAGAATCTTTGTGACCGGCGAACTGGTGTGAATCTCGACGCCGTATTGCCTTGCAAGCCTGGCGATCGCCTCAATGACGCTGTGGAGGCCACCCTGCGGGTAGAACACCCCCTGGTTCATGTCGACGTGGGTCATCAGGTGATACATGCTTGGAGTGTCATAGGGGGAAGCGCCCAAAAAGACAGCTGGAAAGTTCAGCATTTTCTTGAGGCGATCGTCTTTGACGTATTCCCCGGAAAATGAATAGAGCGGCTTTAGTAGTAGCTTCATGAATCGGCCAAGTTTCGCAATTACCTCTGGCTGCACGAAGCTTCTGGCATCTTGGAAGTTTGTATACAAAAAGTGCTTGATCGAGAGGTCGTAGGCATCCTCAGCGCTGTCTAAATATCTCTGCAGGCCTTCGCCTGCCCCAGCTTCAATCGATTCAAACAGCTCTTTAATACCCTCGACGTTATCCGGCATTGAAAGTGCATCACCCAGGCCCTCGTTGCGGGTCTGGTAAGCCGGGTTTAGCCTCACTAGGTCTAGCTGCTCCTTTGCCGAGGTGCCCATGAGCTTGAAGAACTGCTCAAAGGCGTCCGGCATCAGGTACCAGCTTGGACCCATGTCAAAGCGGAAGCCGTCTTTCTCCCAGACATCGGCTCGACCGCCAAGGGTCGCGTTTGCCTCGAAAAGCTGAACTTTCATTCCTGCCTTGGCCAGAAGCGCTGCGCTGGCAAGACCGGCGATTCCTCCACCAACGACTACGGCAGTTTTATTACTCAAGGCTTAACTCCTAATAGGGCTTTGGCAAGCACGAACAGCTTCCGTAAGTTGTTAACAGAGATACGGGTCCGAATTAGTTCCTCGGCGGGGGTTTTAGATATTTTGTCGTTGAGTTCCTGAAACAAGAATTGAGCTGCCGTGACTGCTTTTCTTGCGGATGACTCCAATAGCGGCAGCGACAGGGCTGAAATTTGCAAGTCATTTTCGATATCTCGGACCAGCCTGTTTTTGGTCTCCTCGTCGAAGGTCTCTATGGCGACATCCGGAAAATAGCTGCGCCCAAGCTTGTCAAAGTCGGCAGCAAGATCTCTAAGAAAGTTCACCTTTTGAAAGGCTGCTCCAAGAGCACGAGCGCCTTTGACCAAGAGAAGTTTTTGCTCTTCTGAGTAGTTTCTGCCATGGACAAATGCAGCCAGGCACATCAACCCAACAACCTCGGCGCTGCCAAATACATAAACCTGGAAGGACTTTTGATCGTGAATCGTTTCGGTCAAATCTTGCCTCATCGAGAAAAAGAAAGGCTCAATGATGTCTTTCTTGATTCCAACTTCTCTGGCGGTGAGAGCAAACGCATGAATGACTAGGTTTGTGCTGAAACCTCGTACCAGTGCCAAGTAAGTTTCGTTTTCAAATTCAGTTAGCAGCACTCCCGGGTCAAAACCATCTGATTCCGCGGAAGCCTGAGCAGCGCAGCCATCAACAATTTCATCGGCTACCCGAACCAGCGCGTAGATGTTCTCGACGTGGTGACGTAAGCCTTTGTTTAGGACCCTAGTTGCCATGCCAAAAGAGGTCGAGTAGGAGTAGATAACTTCTTTGCTGGCGCGGTGGGCCGCTCGGTTATAGAGCGCCAGACCGGTCGGGACCTTTGTTGTGTCTTGATTTTCCACACGACCAGAGTATCGCGATATAAATCGTAAGATTAACCCATGACCAATCACATGAAGCCAAGAAGCCATGATGTAACCGATGGAATTGAGCGCGCACCAGCCCGCGGAATGCTCCGAGCCGTGGGTATGGGTGACGACGACTGGGTAAAGCCACAAATTGGCGTTGCCTCTTCTTGGAATGAAGTGACTCCCTGCAACTTGTCACTAGATCGTCTTGCAGATGCCGTAAAAGTTGGCGTCCGCCAGGCAAACGGCTGGCCAATGGAGTTTGGAACGATTTCAGTCTCGGACGGAATCTCAATGGGGCACGAGGGCATGCACTTTTCACTCGTGTCTCGAGAAGTAATTGCGGACTCTGTCGAGACCGTGATGCAGGCTGAACGAATGGACGGCTCAGTTCTGCTTGCAGGCTGCGATAAGTCACTGCCTGGAATGCTAATGGCAGCCGCAAGACTGGATCTTGCATCGGTGTTTTTGTACGCCGGCACGATCGCTCCGGGTTGGGTAAAGCTAACTGATGGCACCGAGAAGCAGGTGACAATCATCGATGCCTTCGAAGCTGTTGGTGCCTGCAAGGCCGGCAAGATGAGTGAAGAGGACCTCGGTCGAATTGAACGCGCAATATGCCCGGGAGAAGGTGCTTGTGGCGGCATGTATACCGCCAACACCATGGCTTCCATCGGTGAGGCACTCGGCATGAGCCTTCCTGGATCGGCTGCACCGCCATCGGCTGACCGCAGACGAGACATTTGGGCTCACCGTTCCGGCGAGGCTGTAGTCAACTTGATAGACAAGGGCATCACTGCTCGTCAGATTATGACCAAGCCAGCTTTTGAGAATGCGATTGCGGTTTTGATGGCCTTCGGTGGCTCGACAAATGCCGTTCTCCACCTGCTGGCGATTGCCCGCGAGGCCGAAGTCGATCTTCAGCTTGCGGACTTCAACCGCATTGCTGACAAGGTTCCCCACTTGGGCGACCTGAAGCCTTTTGGACAATATGTGATGAACGATGTTGATCGTGTCGGTGGCGTTCCGGTGCTTATGAAGGCACTTCTAGATGCTGGGCTAATGCACGGTGATGTCATGACCGTGACTGGCAAGACCATGGCCGAAAACTTGGCGGATATTTCACCACCGGACCCAGATGGAAAAATCATTCGGGCTATGAATAACCCAATGAGCAAGCGCGGCGGGATCAATGTGCTGCACGGTTCGATGGCGCCGGAGGGTGCGGTAGTTAAGACCGCAGGTTTTGAGCTGGCTACTTTTGAGGGGCCGGCACGCGTCTTTGATCGCGAAGGAGCGGCTATAGATGCTCTAAATAATGGCGAGATCAAGTCTGGCGATGCAGTGGTGATTCGCTACGAAGGACCCAAGGGTGGACCAGGTATGCGTGAGATGCTTGCCTTCACTGCAGCTATCAAGGGTGCGGGATTGGGTAAAGATGTCCTACTATTGACGGACGGCAGATTCTCAGGCGGCACAACCGGACTGTGTATCGGCCACGTATCGCCAGAGACCACCGACGGTGGGCCAATTTCTCTGGTTCGCGATGGAGACTTGATTCGAGTCGACATCGCAGCTCGCTCGCTTGATTTACTCGTCAGCGAAGAGGAGCTGGCTGATCGTCGTAAGGACTGGCAGCCATTGCCACCGCGATACAACCGCGGTGTGTTAGCGAAATATTCTAAGCTTGTGCACTCGGCTTCCGAGGGCGCGTACTGCGGCTAATTAGTGAGTTGAAAAGGACATCATGGCAACCGAGACCCTAACCGGGGCGCAAGCACTAATCCGTTCGCTCGAGCTGCTCGGCGTCGACACGGTCTTTGGCTTGCCCGGTGGAGCAATTTTGCCCACTTATGACCCGCTAATGGACTCAAAAAAGCTTCGCCACATCCTGGTTAGGCATGAGCAGGGTGCCGGTCACGCTGCTGAGGGCTATGCCGCGGCAAGTGGAAGAGTTGGAGTTTGCATCGCGACAAGCGGTCCGGGTGCTACAAACCTGGTAACTGCAATCGCAGATGCTCACATGGACTCGGTTCCAATGCTCGCAATCACCGGTCAGGTGAACTCATTTGCAATTGGAACCGATGCATTTCAAGAGGCGGACATTGTTGGAATAACAATGCCGATTACCAAGCACAGTTTCTTGGTTACTCGCGCCGAGGACATACCTGGCGTCGTTGCGGCCGCCTATGAAATCGCTACTACCGGACGACCAGGCCCGGTTTTGATTGACTTTGCTAAGGACGCCCAGAACGGAAAGTTCGAGTTCTCTTGGCCGCCGAAGATTGATCTTCCTGGTTTTAAGCCCATAACTGATCCTCACGGCAAGCAAGTGCAGGCAGCGGCTGAACTAATTCTTAAGTCCCACAAGCCAATTCTTTATGTTGGTGGCGGGGTTATTCGGGCGGAAGCAAGTAACGAACTTCTTGCTTTGGCTGAATTACTTCACGCTCCGGTCACCACGACTTTGATGGCCAGAGGTGCTTTCCCAGACTCGCACCCTCAGCATTTGGGTATGCCGGGAATGCACGGAACGGTACCAGCGGTAACTGCCCTACAAAAATCAGACCTCTTGATTACCCTCGGTGCCCGTTTTGATGACCGGGTAACCGGTGACATCAAGAGCTTCGCTAAAGGTGCGAAAGTCATCCACGTCGACGTTGATCCGGCCGAAATCGGAAAGATTCGTCACGCGGATGTGCCGATAGTTGGTGACGCCAAGGTCGTGATCTTGATGCTGATTGCCGAGTTGAAGGCGCAGATGAAGAGCGCAAAGCCAGATTACGAAGACTGGTGGGTTTTTCTGAACGGCCTAAAGGAGCGCTACCCCCTTGGCTATAGCGAAACTGACGACGGAAAGCTTTCGCCTCAGTACGTCATCCAGCGCATTGGTGAGCTCTCCGGCCCAGAGGCAATATTCGCTGCTGGAGTAGGACAACACCAGATGTGGTCTGCACAGTTCATCAAGTATGAGCGACCTAATTCTTGGCTTAATTCCGGCGGACTGGGAACCATGGGCTACGCGGTTCCAGCTGCCATGGGCGCCAAAGTCGCTCAGCCGGACCGTTTAGTGTGGGCGATTGATGGTGATGGCTGCTTCCAGATGACAAATCAGGAGCTTGCGACCTGCACCATCAACAACATTCCAATCAAGGTCGCCATCATCAACAACTCTTCGCTTGGAATGGTTAGGCAGTGGCAGACCTTGTTCTATAACTCTCGCTACTCCAACACGGACTTGAATACAGGAACCGACACAATCATGGTTCCTGACTTCGTGAAGCTTGGGGAAGCCTATGGATGCCTAGCAATCAGGGTCGAGAAGATCGAAGATGTGGATGCGGCTATAAAGCTGGCGATGGAAACTAACGATCGACCCGTAGTGATTGACTTCATAGTCGGCCGAGACGCTATGGTTTGGCCAATGGTGCCATCAGGAATCTCGAACGACGCGGTTCAATATGCACGAGATGCAGCACCGATTTGGGATGGTGATGAGTAATGACGACTCAGCATGTGCTTTCGCTGCTGGTTGAAAACAAGCCAGGAATTCTTACCCGAGTAGCTGCTCTGTTTGCTAGGCGCGGCTACAACATCGAGTCACTCGCCGTTGGAACAACTGAAATCGACGGTGTCTCGAGAATAACCGTTGTTGTCAGCCTGGATGGCCTGCCACTCGAGCAGGTAACAAAGCAGCTCAACAAGCTAATCAACGTTCTAAAAATTGTAGAACTGGAAGAAGAAACATCGGTTGCCAGAGACCACATGTTGGTCAAGGTTCGCACCGACTCGTCAACCAGGTCACAGGTTTTAGAGGCCGTCACTTTGTTTAGGGCTCGAGTTATTGACGTTGTGAGTGATGCGGTAGTAATAGAGGTCACCGGAGATACTGCTAAGTGCCAGGCTTTCCTGAAGGTCTTGGAGCCATTTGGCATAAAAGAATTGGTTCAGTCCGGCGCGATTGCTATTTCGCGAGGATCTAAGTCAATGAGCGAAAAAGTCCTTCGCTAGGGTTTACTAAATAACAATCAAGGAGAGCAAATAAATTGGCAGAGATTTTCTACGACAAAGACGCAGACATCAGCATCATTCAGGGTCGCAAGGTAGCTGTTCTGGGCTTCGGCTCACAGGGGCACGCTCACGCGCTGAACCTGAAGGACTCCGGCGTTGACGTCGTAGTTGGACTTTTGGAGGGCTCAAAGTCAATCTCCAAGGCGACCGACCAGGGTCTAACGGTGCTTACTCCAGGCGAAGCGGTGAAGTGGGCAAACGTTATCGTTGTGCTTGCTCCGGACCCAAAGCAGCGCGATCTATTCAAGACTGACATTGAGCCGAACCTAGAAGCAGGAGATGCTTTGGTGTTTGGCCACGGCTTCGCAATTCGCTACGGTCAGATCCAGCCGCCAGCAGACATCGACGTGTTCCTTGTCGCACCTAAGGGCCCAGGCCACTTGGTGCGTCGCGAGTATGTCGCCGGAAAGGGTGTTCCTAACCTGATTGCGGTTGAGCAGGATGCAACTGGAAACGCAATGGCACTTGGTCTTTCTTACTCTTCTGCAATCGGCGGCACTCGCGCCGGAACCATCAAGACGACCTTCACCGAAGAGACTGAGACAGATCTATTCGGCGAGCAGGCAGTTCTTTGTGGTGGCGCATCGCAGCTTGTGATGTATGGCTTTGAGACTTTGGTTGAGGCCGGCTACCAGCCTGAGATTGCTTACTTCGAAGTTCTTCACGAGCTGAAGCTAATTGTTGACCTGATGTATGAAGGTGGCATTGCCAAGCAACGTTGGAGTGTTTCTGACACTGCCGAGTACGGCGACTACGTGTCCGGCCCAAGGGTTATCGACCCATCGGTTAAGGACAACATGAAGGCAGTGCTAACCGATATTCAAAACGGAGCCTTTGCTAAGCGCTACATTGACGACCAAGATGCTGGTGGACCAGAGTTCAAGGCACTTCGTGCCAAGGGCGAAGCTCACCCGATTGAGGCAACCGGTCGAGAATTGCGCAAGCTATTTAGCTGGATCAAGAACGATGACGACTACCAGGACGGTAACGTCGCACGATAGTTCTATTGCAAAACCCCCTCTGAGTAATTAGAGGGGGTTTTCGCTTTTTATCGCGGCGCTGATTCGATCGAAAACAGTGAGCTGTAGACTTTTGTCTCAAGGGAATCGAAGGATAAAAAATGTGCTCAAAAGTCACTTGTAGTTCATGCTCAAAGCCAACCTGGGAAGGTTGCGGTGAGCACGTCGAGGAAGCTCTAGCTAATGTTGCCGAGGCAGACCGCTGCCAGTGTGCACGATAGATCCAGCTATTTTCAAGGCTACAATGGGGCTATCCCATCGCTGTCGATTTTTCGTTAGGTTAGCCATTGTCTAAGCCAATAGTTCTAATTGCTGAAGAGCTCTCACCTGCCACAGTTGAGGCCCTTGGCCCAGATTTTGAGATTCGCCACGTCGATGGTGCAGATCGGCAGGCTTTGTTGCCTGCGCTGAAAGACGCAAACGCAGTTTTGATTCGCTCCGCCACCAAAATGGATGAGGAAGCGCTGAAGGCTGCGCCGGCTTTGAAGGTAATCGCCAGAGCTGGTGTCGGACTTGACAATGTGGACATAAAAGCGGCCACGAACCAGGGCGTCATGGTTGTCAACGCCCCAACCTCCAATGTTATTTCGGCTGCCGAATTGGCCATCGGTCACATCATGTCTCTTGCCAGAAACATCCCTGCTGCCAACTCTTCGATGCAGGCAGGCAAATGGCAACGAAGCGCTTTTTCAGGCGTTGAACTTTATGAAAAGACGATTGGAATCATTGGTCTTGGCCGTATTGGAACTCTTGTTGCACAGCGTCTTGCAGGCTTTGGTTCAACTTTGATTGGCTATGACCCGTATGTCACTCAAGCTAGAGCAGAGCAGCTGGGTGTCGAATTGGTCGACATGGATGATCTGATGAAGCGAAGTGATTTCATCACAATTCACATCCCAAAGCTTCCTGAAACCACTGGAATGATCTCCACCGAACAGTTTGCAATCGCCAAACCTAACCTACGCATTGTGAACTGCTCGCGCGGCGGCATTATCGATGAGGAGGCCCTGTACGAGGCTCTAGTGTCAGGCAAGATTGCGGGCGCGGGGCTCGATGTGTATGTGTCTGAGCCTCCGATTGGCTCTGCACTAATTGGTCTAGAAAACATTCAACTAACCCCGCACCTTGGGGCATCCACCGACGAAGCTCAGGAGAAAGCAGGCGTCTCCGTTGCGCGCTCGGTCCGGCTTGCTCTCGCTGGTGACCTAGTGCCAGACGCAGTAAATGTGGCGGGTGGAGAGATCGATGATTCTGTGAAGCCCGGCATTGGGCTTGCCGAAAAACTTGGCATGATTATTGCGGGTCTCGCACACACTTCAATAGTTTCCGTAGAGTTCGAAGCTAGGGGCGAAATAGCAGCGCACGATGTGACTGTTTTGAAGCTGGCAGCCCTAAAGGGCCTGTTCCAGACCATGGTCACCGAGCAGGTCTCTTACGTCAACGCACCATTGATGGCTGAACAACGCGGAGTCGAGGTTCGTCTCACTCAGGATTCAGTTTCGGATGAATACCGAAACGTAACAACCATGAAGGCAGTTCTTTCCGATGGAACTACGGTTTCGGCCGGTGGAACTGTGATTGGGCCAAAACACCAGCAAAAGCTCGTTTCAATAAATGGCTACGACGTTGAACTCGCGATGGCGGATAACTTCGTGGTTATGGTCTACCAAGACCGCCCCGGAATAGTTGCCGTC
Organism: uncultured Microbacteriaceae bacterium; assembly: GCA_937920245.1. Lineage (GTDB taxonomy): Bacteria > Actinomycetota > Actinomycetes > Actinomycetales > Microbacteriaceae > Aquiluna. The sequence continues at coordinate 8,135 of CALGUV010000067.1, read as the reverse complement.
TATGGAAAAGCGTTTGCTGAAGCCGGCATAAATATTGCAGCCATGACTATTGCTCGCCAGCAGGAGGGCGGCAAGGCGCTGTCGGTTGTAACCGTTGATTCTCCGGTCGACGCAGAAATTCTAGAAAAGCTCCGAGTCGAAATCGATGCCGACTTGATGCAGTCAATCGCCATCACGGAGGCCTACTAGGTCCTGCAAGTCAGATTCAATTGGCGCCAGGCGCCAGCTACCCTTGCGTTTTTGCCAGCCAATCGTTACGGCTGATACATTCAAAGGTCCTTGAACGTGGCTCCCAGGAACCTAGGCGACACGCCGGCCCCTTTAGCTCTGACTGCTGAACCTTCTGGAAGTTCTTATCGAAAAATCGAAGAGTGCTATCAGTTGCTTGGCTCCGTGGAGACCAGCTTCCCGGCTTCAACCCAGCTACCGGTGCCTCCGGCTACTGAAACTGCACTAAATTTTTGGGACTCGAGGTAATTGGCGGCGGTCATTGATCGACCTCCGGCCTGGCAAATGACCCAGACTTGGACTTCCTTGGGTAATTCAGCCAATTGATCCGGCACGTCACCGAGAGGTATGTGGTGGGCAGTGGGCACGTGGCCATTCTCAAACTCCCAACCCTCTCTCACATCCAGGACGAATGCCCCGTCTTTGATAGCTTGCTCGAGTTCGTCGATGGATACTTCGTTTGCCATTATTTCTCCCTTTCCTAAAACTTCTGTCACTAGCTCAGCGACAGAAATGCTTTTTCTAATTTTGCGCGATCGATTTTGCCGGAGTCGTCTTGTGCGCAGTTTGCGAAACCCGAAGCAATCAGCGCGAAGGCCGCCCTTGAGATGGCCGCCTGAGCCGCCGCCAGCTGAGTCAGCACGTCCGTGCACTGTCTGCCTTCGTCAAGCATCTTGATGATGCCGCCTAGTTGCCCCTGTGCCCTGGACAGACGCTTCTTGACAGAATTACTGTCAGTTTCCGGAATCTCCATGCTCACTCCTTGTTGTAATGCTCTAGTTCTTGTACTGTAGCAGATACCCCCAGGGGTATGCAGAATTTAGTTAGAACAAAGGAAGAATTATGAAGTTCATCAAGTTTTTAGTCGCGGCGATGATTGCTGTATTCGCGGTTGGCTCTCTTGCCGGCTGTGCAGCGGAGTCCAGGGTCGTCACTGATTTTGCTGCCGTAATTGACGTTCGAACCACTGATGAGTGGAACTCGGGTCACCTTGAGGGTGCGCTTCTGATCCCAATAGCCAGTTCAAGCTTCGATGCTCAGCTAGAAGAGCTTGATAAGGCAGCCGACTACTTCATTTACTGCCGATCTGGAAACAGGGCAGGACAGGCTATCGACCGGATGATCGATGCTGGATTTACCGGTGAACTTGTAAACGGTGGTTCGGTTGCCAACGCTTCTTCAATCTTGGGGTTAGAAGTAGTTACCGACTAAGTCCTGCGCAAAAGCTGCTCGCAACGGATAAGGTTGTAGAAACCAACCTTGTGAGGCTTTTTGAACCAGATAAACCTTGCCGTAATACCCGGAGATGGCATTGGCCCGGAGGTAACTTCCGTTGCCCTGGAGTGCCTGACAAAAGCTCTTGGGGAAACCAAACTTGAGACCACCACTTACACGCTTGGGTCGGACCGCTATCTTTCCTCTGGCGAGGCACTAACCAACGAAGATCTTGAAGCCCTTGCTGGTCATGACGCTATTTTGCTCGGAGCAATCGGAGACCCACGCGTGCCATCTGGAGTTTTGGAGCGAGGGCTACTACTGAAACTTCGATTCAGCTTTGACCACCACATAAATTTGCGCCCCTCGAAGCTGTTCCCCGGGGTGATATCTCCATTGACGAAGGCCAAGGATTTGGATTTCGTTGTTGTGCGGGAGGGAACCGAAGGCCCATACGTTGGAAACGGCGGGACTGTCCGCGAGGGCACCGAGCACGAAGTCGCCAATGAGGTTTCGGTAAATACCGCCTTTGGCATTAGAAGAGCCGTTGAGTATGCCTTTGAGCTTGCATCTAATCGCGAAGCCAAGAAATTGACTCTGGTTCACAAAACAAATGTGCTGGTTCACTCGGGAAAGATTTGGCTGCGGATGGTCGAAGAAGTGTCGGCTCAGTATCCGACAGTTGCTCATGACTACATGCATATTGACGCTGCGACTATTTTCATGGTTACCGACCCAAAGCGTTTTGACGTGATTGTCACTGACAACCTTTTTGGAGACATCATCACTGATCTTGCGGCGGCAATTTGCGGTGGTATCGGACTGGCTGCGTCAGCAAATCTAAATCCGACGGGCTTATTTCCATCCATGTTCGAACCGGTTCATGGTTCGGCACCAGACATAGCCGGAAAAAATCTGGCGGACCCAACTGCGGCCATCCTTTCCGCGGCGCTACTGGCTCATACTCTCGGTTACATCGAGGCAGCCGAAAAAATAGAAGAAGCTGTTGGCGCTGATTTGCTAGAACGCGGTGACAAACCGCGCTCCACTGATCAGGTAGCCAAGGCAATAATTACAAGAATTTAGAAAAGGTAAATCATGGATTTCAAGGTAACCAAAAGCCAAAGCCCAAAGCCTGATTCCGAACGCGAAGCAATCATCGCTAATCCGACATTTGGAACGCACTTCTCGGATCATCAGATAGTTATTGTCTGGGAAAAGAGCAAGGGATGGCACTCACCAGAGGTTTTGCCATACGGGCCAATTTTGATGGATCCGTCTTCTGCGGTTCTGCACTACGGGCAAGAAGTCTTTGAGGGCATCAAAGCATATCGGCATCAGGATGGGTCCATCTGGACTTTCCGCCCCGATAAAAATGCACTTCGCTTGCAGCGTTCGGCAAAGCGCATGGCGCTGCCGGAACTTCCTGCCGAGCTTTTTGTGGAGTCGCTAAAGCAGCTGATTGCGGTTGATGGGGCTTGGGTGCCGCAACCAACCGGTGAAAAAACTCTTTACATGCGTCCGTTTGAAATTGCGGCCGAAAATTTTCTCGGAGTTAGAGCCGCCGAGCGAGTGGAATATCGTGTGATTGCCAGTCCAGTCGGTCCGTACTTTACCGGCGGCCTAAAGCCGGTTTCGATCTGGATTGCGCTGGATAGTGCAAGGGCCGGAAAGCATGGAACCGGTGAGGCAAAGACCGGCGGAAACTATGCAGCCAGTCTCTTGGCTCAGCAAGAGGGCCACGACCAGGGCTGCTCCCAGGTTATGTATCTAGATGCAGAAACCTCTACCTACGTCGAAGAACTCGGTGGCATGAACCTGTTTTTTGTTTACAAGGACGGCTCAGTAGTCACGCCACCCTTGGACGGAACCATTCTCCACGGGATTACCAGAGACTCAATCGTCACTCTTTTGAAAGACTCTGGACACGAGGTTCAAGAGCGCAAGATTACCCTTGATGAAGTCCGCGAAGCCCTGCTGTCCGGGGAAATTACAGAGGTCTTTGCCTGTGGCACTGCGGCGGTTGTTACGCCGGTTGGGTTATTCAAATCACGCGAGGAAGAAATTCTTATCGGCAACAACGAACCCGGCGCTTTGACTGTGGCCATGCGAGACGAGCTGACAGGCATTCAGTACGGAACCGTAGAAGATCGTTACAACTGGATGCATAAGCTGGCAGACTAAGCACGTGCAAATTGTTAGAGCGTTACACAACGGAGAGACCCGCCACGGACAGATATCCGAGGGCCAGGTCGTTTTTTATCTTGGCGACCCAATTTTGGGAGCAGAGCTAGGGGAGGAGTCAGCGCCGCTTTCATCGGTGAAACTGCTTGCCCCCGTGACTCCCGGCAAGGTTGTTTGCATTGGCATGAATTATCGAGCACACGCCGCAGAGATTTCAATCGATGTGCCGGATGAGCCACTTATCTTTTTTAAGCCAACAAGCGCAATCATTGGGCCCGAGGATGCGATTGTCTTGCCAAGGCAGTCCGATCAAGTCGAGCTTGAGGTAGAGCTGGCAATTATTATCGGCAAACAGGCAAAAGAAGTCACTTACGACGAAGCAAAAAATCACATCTTTGGATTCACTATCGGGAACGATGTCACTGCAAGAGACTTGCAATTTTCCGATACTCAGTGGGCCAGGAGCAAGGGTTTCGATACCTTTTGTCCTCTAGGACCTTGGATCGAGACCGAGCTGGATACCAATTCGTTGAAACTGGAATCCAGAATCAACGGGCACTCGAGGCAGCGCTCGAAGAGCTCGGACATGATCACCGATGTTTACGAAATCGTTTCCTATGTCAGCAGAAACCTGACTTTATTTCCGGGAGACGTAATTCTCACCGGTTCACCTGCCGGTCTTGCTCGCATTGAAGCTGGCGACCAGGTCGAGTGCGAAATCACCGGCATCGGCGTCCTGCATAACCCAGTCTCCTAGAGGTAGTTCGAAAAACATGACGCTTATAACTGCTCCAACCACCACGGCCACCGGTTCAGACGTTCGAGTCCGGTTTTGTCCTAGCCCCACTGGCACGCCGCACGTTGGACTAATTCGAACGGCCTTATTCAACTGGGCTTACGCCAGAAGAACCGGTGGAAAATTCATTTTTCGCATCGAGGACACTGATGCTTCTCGGGATTCCGAGGAAAGTTACGGCCAGCTGGTTGAGGGTTTGCGGTGGCTTGGTATCGATTGGGACGAAGGAATTGATACCGGAGGACCAAACGAGCCTTATCGACAGTCCGAACGCGGGCACATCTATCAAGATGTAATCGAGAAACTGAAGTCTTCCGGCCACCTTTACGAGAGCTTCTTGACCGGTGAGGAAATCGAGCAACGAAACATCGCCAATTCCAGAGCGGTTCAGCTTGGCTATGACAACTCGGAGCGAGACTTATCAGAGGAAGACCGCCAGGCTTATCTGAGTGAAGGACGGAAGCCAGCGCTGCGCTTGCGGGTGCCAGACCAGGACATAACTTTCGTAGACCTTGTTCGTGGCGAGATTACTTTTCCAGCGGGGTCTTTCCCTGACTTTGTCTTGGTGCGACCAGGTGGTGCTCCGCTTTACACCTTGGTGAACCCGGTTGACGACGCCCTGATGGGCGTTACCCATGTTCTTCGTGGGGAAGACCTCCTGTCCTCAACGCCCAGGCAGATAGCGCTCTACAACGCGCTTGTCGAAGCTGGCGTCGCAACTTTCATCCCGCGCTTTGGTCATTTGCCGTTTGTTATGGGCGAGGGCAATAAAAAGCTTTCAAAGAGAAACCCAGAGAGCAACTTGTTTTTGCATCGCGATCGAGGCTTCATTCCAGAGGGGCTGTTGAACTATCTGGCCCTGCTCGGCTGGTCGATTTCTGCAGATCGCGACATCTTCAGCCTTGACGAGCTTTGCGAAAATTTCGAAATTGAAAATGTAAACCCGAACCCTGCAAGGTTTGATCAAAAAAAAGCCGATGCAATTAATGCCGCCCACATCAGACTTCTGACCGATGAAGATTTTGTGGCACGAATTTTGCCGTACTTGCAGTCAGCCGGAGTCATTCAAGGGCAACCAACTGCCAGGCAGCTTGAGATATTGAGCGCTGTTGCTCCACTAACCAAGGAGCGAGTAATTGTTCTGGGCGATGTGCCGGCGATGATTGAGTTCCTTTTTGTTGACGCGGCCGACTTGAAAATTGACGAAGATGCTTTGAAGCAGTTGCCTGAAAATGCAGTTGAAATAGTGTCGGTGGCAAAGGCCTCACTTGAAAGCATCGAGGATTTCACCACCGACGCTATCCATCAGGCATTGAGTGACTCTCTGGTTGATGGTTTGGGGGAGAAGCCCAGAAATGCTTTTGGGCCCGTTAGAACAGCAATCAGCGGCAGGCGGGTAACCCCGCCTCTTTTTGAGTGCATGGAGATTCTCGGCAAGGAGCAAAGCCTCGCTCGACTAGAGGCGTTCGTCCAATCCCGCTAAGATAGGGTAGCGGGCCTTGGGTCCGACCCTTGGGGTATGGTGTAATTGGCAACACGGATGATTCTGGTTCATTTGTTCTTGGTTCGAGTCCAGGTACCCCAGCCAGTAACTACTGGAGGAAAAGATGCTTGATGCGTTTTCCTCCAGTTTTTTGGTTCTTGCCTATCTAGCGGCGGCTTTATTTCATCTGGCAATCGGGCTTGGGGCAACATTGGCTGACTATTTCCAGGTCAACAGCACAACCGGCAGACTATCTTTTTCACGCCGAGCACTGAGCCTTGGGCTCTTCTTTGTTTTTATGGCAATTGTCGGCCACTACTTGGCGCAGTTGGGCTTGTTCACGCCAATCCTGGATGCCGCCGGTAACGCCGTGGTGAATTGGGTCCTGGTTGCCATCGCCACTGCTCAAGCGCTTATTGCAAATACTTCTAAGAACATAAAGCAGAAGAGGCTGTGGGCCGGTCCGACGGTCGCAATGCTGCTCGCGGCAGTGATCGTGGCCTTCTAGCTAGGTTCCTAGACCTCTACTTCCAGGCTTTGACCCGGCTTGAGAAAAACAAAGTTCCCACCGTTTTCTTTGGTGACCTCGCTGATCCTGTGGTTGTAAAGCTCGTGGCCATTGTCGCTAAGCAGTGCGTTGTGGGTTGGGAAAAGCGTTTCTGGCTTCACCGCCGCAATAAAATCCATGACGTCGGCAATTTTGATCCAAGGAGCACTTGTCGGACAGGCTAAAACTTTAACTTTATTTTCCGGGATCGTATAGCTGTCACCGGGGTAGTAGAGAGTTCTGTTCACCGTGACACCGGTGTTTTGAATCAACGGGATGCTCCGGTGAATTTGTTCGTGTAAGTCCCCGGAAAAATCAAGTTCAAAGCCCGAAACCTCGAAGTGATCACCGTGGTAAACGACCTGGACAGGCAGTCCGCTTAGTTTTTGGGCGACCTCAGCGGGACCAAAAATTTGAGCGTCGGGATTTTCAAGCACGATTTTTTCAACGTGTGGCCTGTAGCTGTGGTCTTCGTGAATGTGGGTGAGGCAAATTGCCACTACATTCTTGAAGCCTGGAAGCGTGTTTGAATAGCTGCCCGGGTCAATAACCACCATTTTTGTGTCGTCTTCTATAGACAAAAGTGCATGGTCGAACTTGGTTATTTTCATTTGGGCTCCTTGACTTCAGTCTATGTTTATCTCATTGAATGTTAGGAAGTGTCGATGAAGCCACTCGGAATAATTGTGAACCCCAAAGCCAATCGTGGAGGAGCAGCGGTTATTGGCGAGCAAGTATTTGAAGCATTTGCGAAAGCCGGTATTGCTGTAATCAATCTTTCTGCCGGCACAGCTCTGGAAGCGAAGAAAAAGGCCGAGGAGTTAATTCGGTCTCAAGAGATATCCGCATTAGTTGCAGTCGGCGGGGACGGAACCACCCAACTCTGCGCTGGAATAGCGATTCCAAATCAAATACCGCTGGGCATAATCCCAGCAGGGTCTGGGAACGACCAAGCTCGTGAACTAAAGATTAACCTGACCAACATTCCTGCAGCGGTCAAGAACATTCTCGATTCGCTCGAATCACCAAAAAGGGTCGACGCGATGAAGGTGAGTGTTTCCGGCAAGGAAATTTGGTCGATGGGATCAATTTCAGGTGGCTTTGATGCGCTGTGCGCGACGCGGGCCAATTCGCTTCGTTGGCCCAAGGGCCCCAATAGCTACATCGCGGCACTCCTGCTCGAGCTTCCTTCTTTTAATGCCATTGAGTACCACCTTGATGTCGATGGTGAAAAGCGCGTGATTGAGGCAATGCTGTGTGGGGTTGCGAATGTGAAAAACTTTGGCGGAGGCATGATGATCTCGCCAAACTCGGACATCACCGATGGTGAGCTGGAAGTTTTTATTCTGCACAAGGTTTCAAGAGCACGCCTATTGCGCATATTTCCTACGGTCTACAAGGGTAAACACCTAAGGTTTCCCGAGGTCGAAATCTTCAAGGCGAAGTCAATAAAAATTAGCAATGAAAACTACCCGGTGACCTGCGATGGAGAGCTTGTGGGCAATGCTCCGTTCTCCACAGAGGTCCACCCTGGAGCGCTTCGGCTACTCAGCAGATAGATTGCCAACAGGGGGTATTTATGGCAGACTTCTCGAGTTGCAAACGGCTCCATCGTTTAGCGGCCTAGGACGCTGCCCTCTCACGGCAGTAGCGCGGGTTCGAATCCCGCTGGAGTCACAAAT
>CALGUV010000066.1 GCA_937920245.1 uncultured Microbacteriaceae bacterium | reverse complement strand
AACCGATAGTGAACCAGTACCGTGAGGGAAAGGTGAAAAGAACCCCGGGAGGGGAGTGAAATAGAACATGAAATCGTAAGTTTACAAGCAGTAGAAGAGCGACTTAACGCTCGACTTCGTGCCTGTTGAAGAATGAGCTGGCGACTTGTAGGTTGTGGCGAGGTTAAGATAAGAGAATATCGGAGCCATAGTGAAAGCGAGCCTGATAAGGGCTTTAAGTCATAATTTACAGACCCGAACCCGGATGATCTAACCATGGCCAGTGTGAAGCTTAGGTAACACTAAGTGGAGGTACCAACCGACTGTTGTTGAAAAAACAGCGGATGAGTTGTGGTTAGGGGTGAAATTCCAATCGAATCCGGAGCTAGCTGGATCTCCCCGAAATGCGTTGAGGCGCAGCGGTTAATGTTTCTTCTTAGGGGTAAAGCTACTGTTTTGGTGCGGGCTGCGAGAGCGGTACCAAATCAAGGCAAACTCTGAATACTAAGACGTTTAGTTAACCAGTGAGACATTGGGGGATAAGCTTCAATGTCAAGAGGGAAACAGCCCAGATTACTAGTTAAGGCCCCTAAATAATTACTAAGTGGCAAAGGAGGTGGGATTGCAGAGACAATCAGGAGGTTTGCCCAGAAGCAGCAATCCTTTAAAGAGTGCGTAATAGCTCACTGTTCGAGTGATCCTGCGCCGAAAATGACTGGGACTAAGTAATTTGCCGAAGCTGTAAGATGTCAAAACATCGGTAGGGGAGCGTTCTACATTAGTGTGAAGCGTTAACGGAAGTGGGCGTGGACAAAGTAGAAGTGAGAATGTCAGCTTGAGTAGCGAAAACATTGGTGAGAATCCAATGCCCCGAAAACCTAAGGGTTCCTCCGGAAGGCTCGTCCGCGGAGGGTGAGTCAGGTCCTAAGGTGAGGCTGAAAAGCGTAGTCGATGGATAACAGGTTAATATTCCTGTACTGTTTATTGTTGGTAATGGGGGACGGAGAAGGCTAGGCTGGCCGAATTTTGGTTATCGGTTTAAGTATTCAAGGTGTTGAGGACTGGCGAAAACAGTTTGAGCTGAGATATGAATAGGAAAGTACTAAGGTACTCAACCAGTTGATGTCATACTTCCAAGAAAAGCCCTAACTACCATAAGCAATAAATACCTGTACCCTAAACCGACACAGGTGGGTAAGTAGAGTATACTAAGGGGCGCGAGATAACTCTCTCTAAGGAACTCGGCAAAATGGCCTCGTAACTTCGGGAGAAGAGGTACCCTTAATGGGTTGCAAGAACCAGACGCTGGCGACTGTTTATCAAAAACACAGGTCTCCGCAAAGTCGTAAGACGATATATGGGGGCTGACACCTGCCCAGTGCCGGAAGGTTAAGGAAGCTTGTTAGTCTTTGACGAAGCTCGCGACCGAAGCCCCGGTGAACGGCGGCCGTAACTATAACGGTCCTAAGGTAGCGA
>CALGUV010000065.1 GCA_937920245.1 uncultured Microbacteriaceae bacterium | reverse complement strand
GTGACTATGTTTCTAGGGGTAGTGGCAACCAGACCGACCGCCGTATATATTTCTGCCATTTATGAGCCTTTCCTTGTGATTCCGGAAAGTGTGACAAATGCTCTAAAAGGTTTGTGACGCAGAAACGAATCTGTGGAAAACTTTTTATCTAAGAAGGCTCGTGAACTTTGCTCTGACCTTGGAAACCTTAGGAGCCACAACCGCTAGACAATAGCCCTGGTTGGGGTTTTTCTCGAAATAATCTTGGTGGTAATCTTCGGCCTCAAAGTTTTCGGCCAACGGGGTAACTTCCGTGACTACGTTTGGGCCCCAGATTTCCTTGGCGCGCTCAACAGCATCGGTAAAAACTTGTTTTTGAGATTCACTGGAGTAAAACATCGCTGATCGATACTGATCACCAACGTCAGCACCCTGGCGATTTAGCTGAGTCGGGTCGTGCAAAGTGAAGAAAATATCCAGTATTTGCTCTGATGAAATCTCATCGGGGTCAAAGGTGACGTTCACGACTTCAGCGTGGCCCGTGTTTCCGTTGCAGATGTCTTCGTAGCTCGGGTTAGGTTTGTGCCCACCCGTGTAGCCGCAGGTCACCTCTCCGACACCTCGGAATTGGACATAGGCTGAATCGAGGCACCAAAAACACCCGCCGGCAAGTACAAAAGTTTCCATAATGTTCCTAAACTTAGACGGTTACCCAATTGATTCCCAATTGGCATTTTGAAAGGTACGGCACAAGCCTAATTGACTCAAAAACACCCTGCGCTAGGCGTGCTCTATGCAGCCAGCGCCGCAATATTATTTGGCCTCAATGCCTCCACGACCAAAGTGATAATCCAATCTGGCGTTACGCCTGAACAAGCCGTTTTCATTAGGTCGATAACCGCCGGATTAATTGCCCTTGCCTGGGCGTTAATGGCAAACCGATCAGATCTTCGGGTGGAGAAAAGGCTCATCCCGCGACTTCTGCTTTTAGGAATCTTTGGTGTGGGAACGCTTCAGTGGGCCTACTCGCAGGCCGTTGTTCTGCTGCCGGTCGGAATCGCCTTGCTGATTGAGTACACCGCGGTGCTTTGGGTGCCGATAATTGCTTTGCTTTTTTTCAAGGAAAAAGTAAAAAAGCAGATCTGGTTTGGCGCCGCCCTAGTCCTTGGTGGCCTGGCCGTAGTTGCTCAAATTTGGGACAGTCAACTCAGTGGTCTTGGAATTATTTATGCGCTTGGCGCGGCCGCCTCGCTAACCACCCACTTCATAGTCGGTGAGCGAATACAGCGGCACTTGCCTACAAACGTCACCATGGCATATGGGATGGGTATCGCATCGCTACTCTTCCTTCCTTTTACAAAGCTGAACGAGTTTGACTACGGAAGCCTGACCGACGGCTTAGACCTGAGTGGAAATCTGACTGGAATAACGGTTCCGCTTTGGGTGATGCTTCTCCTGCTTGGGGTAGCTGGAAGTTTCCTACCCATGGCCTTTACTTTTCTGGCGCTACGTCACCTCGGAGCCACTTTGGTGGGTGTGGTGGCCACATCGGAGACGATTCTGGCCGCAATGTTTGCCCTACTGTGGCTCGGGGAGCTGATTAGCCTCACCCAAGCCCTCGGGGGTATGGTGGTAATCGTAGGCATCGTTTTGGCACAAACGTCTAAGCGGCAAAGGTTAGTAAAGGTGGTTGATTAGATTGGCAACAATAAACCTGGTCCAAGCGGACTTCGAAGCAACAGTAAATAAAGAAGGCATCACCCTTGTGGATTTTTGGGCCGAATGGTGTGGCCCGTGTAAAACCTTCGGGCCAATATTCGAGGAGGCCTCCAACGGTCACCCAGAAATTACCTTCGCCAAGGTTGACACTGAGGCAGAGCAAGAACTTTCCGGCATGGCCGGCATCTCCTCAATACCAACCCTGATGATATTCCGAGATGGCATTTTGCTCTTCAGCCAAGCAGGCGCTCTGCCAGCTCCGGCGCTGAACGAGTTGATTGGCAAAGTCAAGGAGCTCAACATGGCTGACGTTCACGCGGAAATCGCGAAACAGCAATCTGAACCCGAAGCAAGCTAGCAACCGAACTTGAAAAACAATTCAATCGCCATGTTGGCCACGATTGCCGGCATCGGTATTTTGGCTTGGCTGATTGGATTTTTTGACCCGACGACCTGCACTCCCGATGTTCAGGTCGCGGGGTGGTCATCTTGCGAGGAAATTGCCAACCAAAGAACTATCGCGCTTTATGCGCTGATTGGCGTGACTGTCGCAGGCGTGCTGATAACCACCGTTCTGAAGCGAAAAAAGAAGTAGTTACTAACCCAACTAGCCTTTGATTTGATGTGAGTTGTCTAAATCAATTCCTGCGTGTCAACGAACTTCAATTCTGGAAAAGCTTGCGCGACGGCAGGGTGCGTAATAATCCCCTCGTGAACGTTTAGACCCAGTGCCAAAGCAGCATCATTTTTGAGTGCGGCCTTCCAGCCCTTTGACGCCAGCTGAAGTACATAGGGCAATGTTGCGTTTGTTAGCGCCCTCGTCGAAGTAGAAGGGACCGCGCCCGGCATGTTTGCAACGCAATAATAAACAGTTTCGTGAACCTTGAAGGTCGGCTCATCGTGGGTAGTTGGCCTGGAGTGCTCAAAGCAGCCGCCCTGATCGATAGCGATGTCAACCAGAACTGCTCCGGGCTTCATCTCACTCACCATTTTGTCCGTAACTAGCTTTGGAGCCCGCTCACCAGGAATCAGAACTGAACCGATCACTAGATCTGCATCCTTTAGCTGTTCGGCAATCTCGTAGGAGGTGGAAGCCCTGGTTTGCACCTCGGAATTGAAACGCTCATCAATCTCCCTGAGCCTTGGAAGCGATAGATCAATAACAGTGACGTCTGCACCCATTCCATTGGCAACCAAGGCGGCCTCGGTTCCGGCAACGCCTCCACCGATTACTACAACCTTGGCACGCGGTGTTCCAGGAACTCCACCCATAAGCATTCCGGCACCGCCGTTAGTCTTCATCAACTGGTAGGCGCCGATTTGCGCCGAGAGCCTGCCTGCAACCTCGCTCATTGGTTGCAATAAAGGTAGCGACCGGTTGGCAAGCTGGACCGTCTCATAAGCGATTGCAGTGGTCCCGGACTCGATAAGAGCATCGGTGCATTCCCTGGAAGCTGCTAGGTGAAGATAAGTGAAGAGCACTTGCCCCTTGCGCATCAGCGGATACTCCATAGCTATCGGCTCTTTAACCTTGCAGAGCAATTCAGCCTTGGACCAAATCTCTTCGGCAGTGGCTGCAATGGTTGCACCTGCCTTTTGGTAATCGTCGTCCCGAAAGCCCGAGCCTTCCCCAGCGCTTGACTGGACTAGAACCTCGTGACCGCGCGTGACCAGCTCGTGAACACCGGCAGGTGTGAGTGCGACTCGAAATTCGTTGTTCTTAATTTCCTTTGGGACGCCAACTAACATTTATTCTCCTAGAGCAAGTGACTTGAATTCTCGCAAATTATTCGCTCAGTTAGCTAAAATACGAAGAATCTTCACTACTTACGCTAATATTCATGGTATTCAATGAAAAATGAGGTTTTTGACATGCTCAAGTCGCAGAATATTCGAATCGACTCCGAGGTTGACGAAATCGACCGCTCGATTCTTTCGATACTCGGTAAAAATGGTCGCATTTCTAACGCTGATTTAGCCAGTCAAGTTGGAATAGCAGCCTCGACCTGTCTGGGCAGAGTTCGCAGTCTGGTTCAACGCAAGGTGATTCGATCATTTGCTGCCGACATCGCTCCTGAGGCTCTTGGATTGGAGCTCCAGGCTCTTATCTCGGTTTCACTTCGAGCAGGAGCGAGAGCTAACCTGGCCAGCTTTATGACTGCAATGCGAGAGCACCCACAAGTGATACAAGTGTTTTTCCTCGGCGGTGCGGAGGATTTCATTGTGCATATCGCAGTCGCAGACTCGGACGCCGCCAGAGAGTTTGTGCTCGATCAACTAAGCAACAATGCATCTGTGGCAACAACCAGAACCAACATCGTCTTCGACCACTTTCACAAGGGCCCAATTAGCTAGAGTTGGGCCTATCGGGAGGGTCAAAATGACTGAGGCAATGCACCAAGCAGGAGCAGACAGCAAACTCCGTGAGGCCATCTACAAGTACGCAGCTGAGCGCATGGCCATGGACCCGGTTCCACTGGATGGACCGCGCTCAAGAACCGAGCTAGAGGCTCAAGCCGGGATCACAATAAGCGAGACTGGCATTGGTGGACAGAAAGCTCTATCAATCTTCGAAGAGGTCCTAGCCCCCGCAACCATATCCACCGATCACCCGAATTTCCTCTCGTTCATCCCAGCTGCGCCAACCGAGGCCGCCACTCTTTTTGATCTGGTAGTTTCCGCAAGCTCTATCTACGGTGGCTCATGGACCGAAGGTGCTGGAGCCGTTTTTGCTGAGAATCAAGTCCTTGAATTTCTGGCCAGCGAAGCAGGTCTTCCAAAGGGTGCCGGTGGAGTATTTGTTCAGGGTGGCACACTGGGCAACCTATCCGCGCTCGTGGTTGCACGCGATGTCGCAGAGGCCAAGCACGGGCGCCAGAATTGGGCAATAATCTGCAGCTCTGAAGCGCACTCGTCGGTCAAGTCTGTTGGAAAAGTAATGGGCGTGACGGTCCTTTCTGCTGACGCAAGTAAGACCGGCTCGTTGACCGGCGCCGCCGCCGAATCTGCAATTCAAGAAGCCAAGAACCAGGGGCTAATTCCATTTGCGCTGGTTGGTACAAGCGGCACCACAAACTTTGGAATCATTGACAAGCTGGAGGAACTAGCGGATGTTGCCGCCGCCAATGATCTTTGGTTCCACGTTGACGGAGCGTACGGATTGGCGGGGGTCTTAGTTCAAGAACTGAAACATCTTTACTTGGGACTTGAAAAAGCTGATTCATTCATCGTCGATCCGCATAAGTGGTTATTTGCACCCTTTGACGCTTGCGCTCTTGTCTATCGTGATCCTGATCTTGCGCGCCAAACCCACACCCAACACGGCGAATATTTAGAGACCCTAAATAAGAATCACGACTGGAACCCATCGGATTTTGCTTTCAACCTCACTAGACGGGTTAGAGGATTGCCCCTGTGGTTCTCACTAGCAACCTACGGGGTTGCTGCTTACCGCTCGGCAATCAAATCAAATGTTGATCTCGCGAAGAAAATAAGTAACGAAATTGCTACCCGGTCTCACCTCAAGCTGGTTCGAGAGCCTCAGCTTTCGGTCGTGGTCTTCGAAAGGGTTGGCTGGGATGTCAACGACTATGAAGAGTGGTCGAAAAAACTACTGGAATCCCAGTTTGCATTCGTTGTTCCCTCAAGTCACCTAGGCAAGCCAAACACTAGGTTTGCGATAGTGAACCCGACTACAAAGTATGAGGATCTGGTCGCAATCCTGGACACGATGGAGTAGCCGTGAAAGTAACCCAAGTTGTGTCACCGAAATCTCTAAGCCGTGTTCGAGAGCCTGAGCGCGCAGTCATAAAAGTGGCTGCAGTTCAAATCGGCCACAATGTCGATTCAGCGGCGCACATAGCCACGGTTATTGAGGCGATCGAGACGGCTGTTGATGCAGGCGCCCAAATAATTTTTCTTCCCGAGCTCACGCTTTCAAGATATCCGGCAGACACATTACCCTCGGGGGTACCGAACCAAAATGCCGAGCAGCTTGAGTCCGGACCAACATTTAGCCTAATTTCACAGCAGGCCAAGAAATACAGCGTCGTTATTCACGCATCGCTTTATCAAGAGGCAGGTCTCACCGATGGCAGAGGACTGAACACAGCCATCGTTGTTGGGACAAATGGAGAGCTGTTGGGCTCAACACCGAAGCTGCATATTCCAGTCACCGAGGGTTACTTCGAAGACAAGTATTTCGCTCCGGGCCCAGACAATAATCCGTACCCCGTTTTCGAAATGGATTTGAACGGAAGACCAAAGCTTGGTCTACCCACCTGTTGGGATGAGTGGTTCCCTGAAGTTGCTAGGGCTTATGCCCTGGCGGGAGCGGATATTCTTTGCTATCCAACCGCGATTGGCTCAGAGCCTGACCACCCGGATTTTGACACCGAGCCGCTTTGGCGTCAGGTCATTATCGGTCACGCGATCGCCAACGGTCTATTTATTGTTGTTCCAAACCGCTGGGGCAACGAAGGTCTACTGGATTTTTACGGTTCGTCATTCATCGTCGACCCCTACGGTCGAATCCTGGCTCAGGCCGGCCGTTCCGGCAACGAGGTTTTGGTGGTCGAGCTCGACCTTGACCAACGAAGAGACTGGTTGGAACTGTTTCCCTTCTTCGCGACCCGAAGGCCAGACACTTATGGCTCGCTATCAGATGCAGTCATCAATAAAAGAGCTCCCGGGGGCAAAGGTGCGCACGGTGGCATTCCGGGGCTGACTCCATGACATACATGATGCCCCCGGAATGGGACAGACACGAGCGGACCTGGATCGCATTTCCCCACGATGGCTACACGCTTGGCGAGACTCCCGATGAACAACACGCAGCCCGAAAAACTTGGTCCAATGTCGCTAACACGGCAAGCAACTTTGAAAAAGTGACCGCCATCGTTCACCCCAAAGACCTTGCAGTCGCAAAAAAGTTTCTTTCCAGACAGGTCGAAATCTTTGACTTAGTTATTGATGATGCGTGGGTAAGGGACAGCGGCCCTACTTTTGTCAGGGACGAAGACGGGGGCCTGGCCTGCGTTAACTGGGTCTTTAACGGCTGGGGTGCTCAAAGCTGGGCGAGCTATGAAAATGACAGCAAGATTGCGCGAGAAGTGGCGAGTTTTTTGGGGGCTCCGCGAGTAGACAGTGACATGGTCAACGAGGGAGGCGGCATTCACGTCAACGGCCAAGGCCAAGTGCTACTTACCGAAACGGTGCAACTAGACCCGGGTCGAAATCCAAACTGGACCAAGGAACAGGTTGAGGAAGAACTTTCCAGAACCATTGGCGTGAGTGACTTTGTCTGGCTCAAACAAGGACTCACCAGAGACTATGACGAATTCGGGACTAGGGGTCACGTTGACATTGTGGCTTGCTACCTACCCGACCAAAGAGTGCTGTTTCATGACCAAAAGAATCAGAATCACCCAGACTTTCCGGTGAGCGAAGCGGTCAAAAAACAACTTGTCCACGCTGAGCTAGCGCCAGTAGCGCTTCCCGCCCCCACGACCCTAAGGGACAACGAGGGTTTCGTGGATTACAGCTACGTCAATCACTACGTAATGAATGACGCTGTATTGCTTGGCAGCTTTGAAGATCAAAACGACAAAGAGGCTCAAGCTATTTTGCGAGATTGTTACCCGGATAGAGAGATAGTTTTGATTGACGCGCGTGAGCTATTTGCTCGCGGCGGCGGAATTCACTGCATTACTCAGCAGCAACCGGAAGCAACCATTTCCTAAACAGAGATATCCCCTAAGCGCAGGAGTTATAAATGACCGAAAAAAGAACCCCAAGTGAGATTGATTTTCTGGCAAACAATTGGGTTGAGCAATTAGCCGCCTTCTACCCCTCCTTCGCGACAGACATTGGTTACCCCGGTGGCGAGGGTGATATGGATGACCACTCCCCCGAAGCTCTGGCTAAAGAGCAGGTGGCCATCAAAGAGGTCCTTGCCAAGCTGGCAGCGCTTGAGCCACAGGATCAGATAGACGAAGTGACTAAAGATGCGATGACTGCCTCCCTAAGTCAAGAAATCCAAAGCTATGATTCCGGGCTTCACTTCAGAAACCTCAACAACATTGCGTCTCCGGCTCAAGGGGTAAGAGACATTTTTGACAACTCGCCGACGGCAACCATAAAAGACTGGGAAAACTTAGCTTCAAGAATGCGAAAAGTGGAGTCGTCCTTGGCCGGATACATCGAAACTCTGAGAATCGGACTAAACGCGCATGACGCTCCGGCAAAACGCCAAGTCGAAGCAGTAATTGATCAAGTTCGACAAATCACAGCTACCGATGGCTTCTTTCGTGAGTTTGCAAAAGAGGCCAAAGCAGAAAATGTTGAGCTCCCAGGACAACTTTTGGAGGATCTAGCCGAAGCTGCCGAAGCTGCAACCGATGGATATGAAAAATTTGGTTTGTTTTTAGAAAAAGAACTCTTGCCAGGAGCCACTGTCGAGGACGCTATTGGCAGGGAGCGCTACGAGCTATTGTCCACTAGGTTCCTAGGAACCAAAGTGGACCTAGACGAAGCTTACGAGTGGGGCAAGGAGGAGCTTGCCAGAGTAGTGGCTGAGCAGGCACTCGTGGCTGAGCAGATTCTCCCCGGGGCCAGCGTTGAAGAGGCAATCGCCTACTTAGAAAAGGACCCCAGCACCAAGCTTCATGGCACAAAGGCCCTTCAAGAATGGATGCAGCAACTCTCGGACGCTGCCGTGAATGCCCTTTCCGGATCACACTTTGAGATTGCTGAGCCGATAAAAAAGCTCGAGTGCATGATCGCACCGACTAAGCACGGCGGGATTTACTACACCGGGCCATCGGATGACTTTTCAAGGCCTGGTCGGATGTGGTGGTCGGTTCCAGTCGGTGTTACTGAATTCGATACCTGGCGTGAAACCACCACCGTTTATCACGAGGGAGTTCCTGGTCACCACCTTCAGGTGGCCCAGGCGACCTATGTGAAAGAGACCCTCAATGCTTGGCGTCGTCTAGCGTCTTGGACCTCGGGTCACGGAGAAGGCTGGGCGCTGTATGCCGAGCGCCTAATGGACGAGCTTGGTTACCTAGATAACCCAGCTGATCGCCTCGGAATGCTTGACGGTCAGCGAATGCGTGCTGCTCGCGTTGTTTTGGATATCGGGGTTCACCTGGGCAAACCGCGACTTGACGGCAGTGGAACCTGGGATTTTGACTACGCACTTGATTTCATGGGCAAGAACGTGAACATGAGTAAAGAATTTGTAAAGTTCGAAGTCACTAGATATTTTGGGTGGCCAGGACAAGCACCAAGCTACAAAATCGGGCAGCGCATCTGGGAGCAAGTTCGCGATGACTATGCAGCCAAAAAGGGTGATGACTTTGACATCAAGCTATTTCATAAAACTGCCCTGAACCTTGGCGGCCTTGGGCTTTCGACTCTTCAAAAAGCGATGGCGCAGGCATAGCACCAGCTTTTTGGTTAAGCTTGGCAACGTGTCTAAAGTTCTAGCATCACTCCCCGTGGGGAAAAAAGTCGGTATCGCTTTCTCCGGAGGGCTCGATACTTCGGTCGCTGTTGCCTGGATGCGCGAAAAAGGCGCCATCCCCTATGCCTACACAGCAAATCTTGGTCAGTATGACGAGGACGACATTGATGGAATACCCGGTCGAGCCAAAGAGTATGGTGCCGAGGCAGGCATCATTGTCGATGCCCGAGAGGCACTGGCGGAAGAAGGTCTCATCGCACTTGCTTGCGGTGCCTTCCACATTCGAACCGGAGGCAAGGTTTATTTCAACACCACTCCGTTAGGCCGCGTTGTCACGGGAACTCTTTTGGTTCGTGCCATGAAAGAAGACGGCGTTGATATCTGGGGCGATGGCTCAACCTATAAAGGCAATGACATAGAACGGTTTTATCGCTACGGCCTACTAGCCAATCCAAACTTGAGAATTTATAAGCCTTGGCTAGACGCCGACTTTGTTGCAGAACTTGGGGGCCGTGAAGAAATGAGTCAGTGGCTCCTCGAGCGGGAGCTTCCCTACCGCTCCTCGGTGGAAAAAGCCTACTCAACTGACGCCAACATGCTTGGTGCTACTCACGAGGCCAAAAGCCTGGAATTTTTGAACACACCACTAGAAATAGTGGAGCCGATAATGGGCGTGAAGCACTGGGATGACTCAGTGAAGATCGAGACCGAAGAAGTTACCGTTGAATTCGTGCAGGGTCGCCCCGTGAAGATAAACGGTGAAGTGCTATCTAGCGCCGCCGATATTATTTTCAAGGCCAACGAAATTGGTGGCCGACATGGACTTGGCATGAGCGATCAGATTGAAAACCGAATAATCGAAGCTAAATCTCGCGGCATCTATGAGGCTCCTGGAATGGCGCTGATACACATTTGCTACGAAAGACTTCTGAGTGCAATACACAACGAGGACACCGTCGCTAGCTACCATCAAGAAGGTCGCAGAATGGGACGTCTGCTCTACGAGGGCCGCTGGTTAGACCCGCAGACTCTAATGTTGAAAGAATCCCTCCTGAACTGGGTTGCCAGTGCGGTAACCGGGTCCGTGACGCTAAAGCTTCGCAGAGGCGATGACTACACAATTATGAACACCGAAGGTACTGGTTTTAGCTACCACCCGGAAAAACTCTCGATGGAACGCAATGCCGAAGAGGCCTTCGGCCCGACCGATCGAATCGGACAGCTGACAATGCGAAACCTGGATATCGAAGACACCAGAGCGAAGCTTGATCTTTATAAGGCCCAAGGCCAGCTTTCTGACAACGCGAGTGACCTGACCTAGTGAGCATTCACATTGGGGCCGAACCTGGAGAAATTGCGGAAACGGTTTTGTTGCCTGGAGACCCGCTTCGTGCAAAGTGGATCGCGGAAACCTTCTTCGAAAACCCGGTTCAATACAACTCGGTAAGAAACATGTTTGGATTCACTGGAACCTACAACGGTCAGCGAGTCTCTGTTCAGGGCACTGGTATGGGAGCCCCGTCAATCGGAATCTACGCTCACGAGCTTTTCGAAGATTTCGGTGTTCAAAAAGCAATCCGGGTTGGCACCTCGGGTGGATTGGCTCCAACTAAATTGCGCGATGTAGTAATCGCCATGACCTCGTCTACCGACTCTCAAATAAATCGTCGCGCCACCAACGGCCTAGATTTTGCGCCAAGTGCAGACTACGAACTTCTTGAAAAGGCAGTTGCAAAGGCCAGAGAGCTCGAAATCAGCTTTCATGTAGGCGGCATAGCCTCGGGCGACCTTTTCTATGACACTACGGACTCACTAGAGCAGTGGAAAAAGCTTGGGATCTTGGCCCTAGAGATGGAAACAAACCAGCTCTACACTCTTGCAGCGAGGTTTGGCCGAAAAGCACTGAGCATTGTCACGGTGTCGGACATGATGGATGGCTCTGACCACACCTCTTCAGAAGAACGAGAATCTGGATTTGCACATATGGTCGAAATCGCGCTTGCAGCCTCCGAGTGAAGTACATAAAAGTTTTGCTTCAAATTGGCCTCGGGTTCGGTTTGTTATCCGCTGGCATTTCCCACCTGACAACCGCACGAGCTGAATTCCAGGCTCAAGTTCCAACTTGGCTTCCGCTTGATGCTGACTTCGTAGTAATCGCATCGGGAATTGTTGAAATTTCACTGGGCCTTGGTCTCTTGGTGCTCTGGACCCAGCTGCCACGTAAGTTGATCGGGTTGGCAGCCGCCTTGTTTTTCATCGCTATTTTCGCGGGTAATCTTTCGCAGTGGATAAACGGCATTAGCGCATTCGGCCTAGACACCGACCAAGCTCGATTCACGAGGTTGTTCTTTCAACCGGTGTTGGTTGTTTGGGCACTCATCTCCACCAACGCCTATCGCCTACTTAGGCGCAAGAAAACATAGGTTCACTGCAGTAACATCTTGGAGTGCCAACAACCCAAAATATAATCGGCTTCTTGCTGCTGTCGATGGTCATAATTCTGGTACCGGGGCCAAGCGTGTTGTTTGCAATCGGTCGAGCATTGGTGCTTGGAACAAGGGCCGCACTTATTAGCGTTTTTGGAAACGCACTGGGTGTTGGATTACAGATTCTTGTTGTCTCCCTGGGCCTCGGTGTTCTTATCCAACAATCTCCCGATTTATTTTTTTTCATCAAGGTAGTTGGCGCACTAATGATCGGCTACTTGGGGCTGAAAGCTATCTGGCAGCGCAAAAAACTTGATGCAGGTAATACCTCGGTTTCTCCTTCGGGCAAAAAAGTCCTAAGTGAATCAATTGTTGTTGGCATCACGAATGCTAAAACCTTGGTGTTCTTCATAGCAGCGCTGCCAAGCTTCGTGGATCCCTTGAGTGGTAACCCCAGCTCACAAATGCTTGTACTCGGTGCGCTATTCCTAATCATCGGAGTAACAAGCGATTCGGTGTATGCGATTGCGGCCGGTAAAGCAAGGCACTGGCTTGGCGGTTCAGAAAAACGACTGGCTAACTTCCGCGGCATCGGTGGCCTAGCTCTGACACTCCTAGGCCTCTACATGCTGCTGGACGCGCTCCTGTAACAAGCTAGCCTTTTCGTCTTTCGAGCATTAGCGAGTCCACCTCTTGCCTCAATGGAATCGAATTTGACGCTCCCCTGGATTGAACAGAGATACCTGCGGCAACGGTGCCAAGTTCTGCGGCCTCCAGAGGTGTTAGGCCTTGAGCAAGTCCCGCCACAACGTAGCCGCAAAAAGTGTCGCCGGCACCGGTTGCGTCGATTGCGTCGACTTTCATTGCTTCAACGTGGCCAAGGAGCTCTCCATCAGCAAATACCGATACCCCCTGAGCACCCTGAGTGACAAACACTAGTCCCACACTTTTGGAAAGCTCTGCACCGGCGCTTTTAAAGTCTGCCCCACCTGCGATTTGAGTCACTTCGGTTTCATTGAGAGTAATAATGTCGATAAATTCCAGCAGCTTGGAATCAAACTCTGACGATGGTGCTGGGGTGAGGACAACTTTCCAGCC
>CALGUV010000064.1 GCA_937920245.1 uncultured Microbacteriaceae bacterium | reverse complement strand
ACAGGCGAACATCAGCGGATAGTGCTTTAGTGGGGGAACATCTGGGGGAACATGTAGTTCGTAGGCCTTCTGCCTAAGAGGTAGATTCAGGCCCCTGAAAACAATGCGTTGTCAGCCCATTTCTTGGGGTTTCTAGGTGTGAGCTGCGCAACTTGTAATGGACTGTGGCTGCTTGTGACAGGCGCTCTAAGCAGAAGATGCTTTAGAGCGGGACCTTAGCCTCTAGTCGCACGAGCGGACCTACTTGAGTTCTCGACCAGCGCATTGTCAAATCATCGAAAATCTGAGATCCAAGGCCGTTCTCAACGCCAGGCTCAAGGGCTTTACCGTCATTCTCGATCACTATTTCGACTAGGCGATTGTCTAAATCAACCGAGACAGTTATGACAATTTTCGCCGGCGACCCATGCACGATTGCATTCCGACAACCCTCCTTAGCGAGCTCGTCAAGAACAAGCGAAAGACTGGGTCGATTTCCAATGATTTTTAAATCGCTCTTACCTAGATTTAGCACTATGGCGACCGACCCCTCCCAGAGTTCCGCGAAAGCCCTGAGTGAATTTGAGAGATTGACGGTGTCGATACCCGGCTGCGTAAGTTGCGTGAGGGACTTATTGATTCGCTCTTGGCTAACTCGCGCGATCTGACGCCCCTCTTCGAGATTACTCGATTCTTGCAGCCGTTTGATTGCCAAGGTTATTTCCTGCTGCACAGTGCCGTGAAGAACCCTTGCCATCGATTTTTGCATTACTCGCAAGCCATTGTTTAGAGAGATCACCTCACGCTTTAGTTCGTCAAGTGTTTCAGCCAGAGAGGACGATGTTTCCCTGAGAGTCGCAATGGCACAATGAACCAAGCCCACAGCGAGAAAAATGAAAATATTCAGAATTAGCCATGCAGCGAACAGCGCTGCAGGCACCGACCCACTCGGATAGAGCACGGGCGCTATCGAAACTAATGTGACTGCAGCGATGCCCAAAACAAATAAAACTGCCCTTCCACCCGTCGCTACTTGGGCCGGAAGTTTTGCCCATAACAGCCTAAAGACATAAGAGGCAATTACCCAGCCTGCATATGCCGCGAAGAAATTCGAAGCCACGCGAGAGTCTCCAGAAACTAGCGAATATGAGCCCATGATAACGAGTGCGAGAAAGGCTACCTTGAGTGGGTGGATAGGGTTGCCACCCAAGGTCGCTCTAAAGAGCTCCGACCATTGATCGCGGCGGCCTGCGAGCAAATTGGTGCTGACATTGTTCCCAGGGGATTCCCGGGCGAGTCGATAACTCAAGGGTCGGATAACTTCGCTAAGCAGTTGCTTAAGTGATTCTGTCGTCGCCCGGGGAGAGTTCTGCGATGTCAGCCGAAGCTTAACCTCAGCAAATACCTCCTCGAGTAATTGCGATTTGCGAAATGCAATTCTTTCGGCAGCCTGGGTTCGAATTGCTAGCAAGCTTCCCGCGGCCTCGTTCATTTGATAGTTCTGGCGGGTGAGATCTCTGGCAGTAGCGACTAGCAACCCAGCGAGAAACAGGATTGCAAAGGAACTCGCAACGCGCAGCGATAGTCGAAGCCAAGAAAATGCTGGCTCGGATAGGTTCTGAATCAAAAGGAGAGACTCAAACACACCATTGCCAACAAGGGGGCTAACAATAAATGCCAAGATCACCAATGTCGGCTTAGGCCTGCCGCCGCCAAGTGATTGCAAAAGCTTTTTTACCATCCCGAGCAGCGCGATCATGGGAATAAATGAAATGCATCTTGCCAAAAATATATCCTCTAGGCGATCCGAGTTGGGGTTATTGGCTGCAACTAGCACTCCTGGCAAACTCGCAAAAAAGAGAGACAAAATGGAAAACCAATTAATCGCATCGGCGCTGCCAATTCTCTTTAGGGTGCTGTTCACGCAGTGCCCATCAGCGCTTAGCCAAACCAGTAATGGACAGATACTTGAGGGTGGCTTCCACCCTTGGCACAGCTGATTGGCGTTTTGTTATTCCCAAAGCCTTGTAGATCTCAGTCAAACGCTGTTCGATGTTTGAGAGGCTGACCTCCCGACGGTTGGCAATTTCGCGATTTGATAGACCCATGGACAGCATGTGAAGTATTTCGCGCTGGACCTTACTAAGAGCCTCTAAGGATTCGGCTGCCTGGGTGTCTTGGCGAATCTCCGGGTTCTTGTCTCCAATAACCGACTCGATCGCTGAGGTGAATTCCGATACATCATGAAGAAGTGACTTTCTCAAGTAAGTCACGCCTGCTGGGACGTCCAAGACCCCGAGTCCAGCACTTTTAGCGTCAGCCAGGGTGCTTAGAATCACAAGCTTTATTCCAGGATGAGTCAGCGCCATCATGCGAACAAAATCAATTCCGTTTGGACCTTCGCCAAGGTCTATGTCAACTGTGACTACATCAGGGTCAAAGGCCGGGATTGAGCGCTTCGCATGAACTGCGGAGGTTGCGATCATGGTGTCGAACCCGGCATTTGCCAAAGCGCTGGCAATCAGTGAACCCATGAAATTATCATCTTCAACAATGAGAACTCTTCGCTTGAAGGTTGTCATGGGTTTGGGCCTCTCAAGGCTAGCTTTTTCCCCGGCCCCGTTGGCCTAGAGTCTTCTATGGAAAATCAAGAGCTCCGGAAATGCTGATCATTAGTTAGCTTACAGACATGTATTTTGCGCGCAGAGATTAGTGGGGTCTACCACATTTAAAACGCGTTTCTGACTCTGCCCGGAACCCCTTTTGACCCCATACATGAGAAGCAGACTCCTGACCTTCTCGTCACGAGTCAGACTTAGACCTCTGAGAGATGGTGTACTCCTGAGCGCAGCCGCGACTGCCGGCATCCTCATGCCCCAAAGCTATCGACCTAATTAGGGGCGGATGCTTGATAGTTTGCCAGAGCAAAGTCTCGATTCTTGTGATCAGGCCACAGGTGACTAATCCCAGGCCGACCCACCCACGGTTCGCCATATGGTTTCTGCTGGACTACTTAGTTGTCAGGTTGATGGTGTCAATTAGTGCGTAATCTATGTATATACGCACCGAGCAGTCCACACCGGACCCTACGGACTCAAGGCGACGGAAGAGATTGCTGCCGCCGGCAGCCGCGATGCTTGGAACAACCACCCAGTCCTTACCGACCTTGGCGCTAAGTCTTTGCCCCTCATAGCCTTTGGCGAAGAGGGCAACGAAGCCCTTGAAAGATAGAGCGTTGACCTTTTGAACCACTTTTTCAGCAACGACAATAGGGAAATTCAGGGTAATTACTCGGCCCTTGGAATCCCTTGACAGCACCTGCAAAGTGTGATCACCCGGAGCAAGGCCATCTGGCATCTCCATGTTCGCTTCAAACTTTCCAGTGCTGTCAGTTTGAACCTCTCCAGCAAAGGTTGGTTCCGAAAATACCCAGAAGGCAACTGCGGATTCAGGCATCAGCCCCTCAGCAGCAAGTTCCACTCGAGTTTCTGGCTGAACAATGAGACGCCGATCTTTGTTCGCTGGCAGAGCTTCGCCGGTTTTCTGCTTCGAAGCCACTCCTAGTTGCCAACCCTCACCCTTCACCACCACGGAGCCACCCTCCTCATTGGAGGCAACCTCTAGGGTCTCATTACTCCCCTCCACCGAACCGGCAGTTGCTTGCACTGTCTCGATAGGTGCCGTTGGCGTTGGAGCGGCAGTTTCCAGTGGAGCAGGAGCAGGAGCAGGGGCAGGGGCAGGAATCGCCGTCCATTGCGCATAGAGAGTTTCATCGCTTGTGAACTCGTAGCTAGCTCCGGCTGCGTAACCTGTTCCAGAACCGTCGGCCGAGGTGTTCCATCCGGCAAAATTGAAGCCATCGCGAGTGAAGGTATTCGTTGTTAGGGCTGTGCTAGATGCCGCCACCTGGCCAGTCATCGCTCCCGCACCGCCGTTGGCATCAAAGGTGACCGTATAAGTGCTGACAGTCCATTGCGCATAGAGAGTTTCATCGCTTGTGAACTCGTAGCTAGCTCCGGCTG
>CALGUV010000063.1 GCA_937920245.1 uncultured Microbacteriaceae bacterium | reverse complement strand
GTTACTACAACAAAGACTTGATTACTGATCAGGTCAGGGACAACTACACCGCTCCATTAGCTGTAATTGGTTGGGAGCGAGCCTTCTGGGAGTTCAATAAGGCACCGCGCTCTCTTGATCTAGTTGACCGGCTTAGCGAGCTAAATGTTGAAACCCTGATCATCACCGGGGACAACGATGAAATCGTTGCAACCGCTGACTCGGTGAAGCTTTCTAGAGAGCTTTTAGGATCAACCCTTGAGATTGTGACTGACTCCGGCCACTTGCCCAATGAAGAACAGCCAGCCAAGTTTGTTGAGTTGGTAATCGGCTTCTTGGCTAAGTAGCGATAGGTTCTTGGAATGCTAACTAAAGGTGTGTTTGGGGCTCTAAGAACATTGCTTGGTCTTGCGCTGGTTGGCAGCGTGATCTGGCAGGTTGCTGACAGGATTCGAGCCGATTTATTTCGGCCTACCGAGTACTTTGCATACTTCTCTATTACCTCAGCTATCTTCGCCGGTGTTGTGCTGTTAGTTAGCGGCCTGGTGTTACTGCGCGGCAAGAGTGAATCTGAGCGGCTAAACATAATTCGCCTGATTGCGGTTGTCTCAATGATCATTGTCGGGGTTGTCTACCATGCTCTGCTTGGTGATTCAGCCCTTGATCCAAGAGATTATGGCTATGACTGGCCAAGGGTTCCAAACGCGATAATCCACACCTATGCGCCGGTTCTGATTGTGGTCGATTACTTGTTCTCACTCAAAGGCCCAAGACCAAAGCTGCGCAAAGCGCTTTGGGTGGTTATTTACCCACTTGCCTGGCTGGGTCTGTCAATTATTCGTGGGCTAAGTGATGGCTGGTGGCCCTACTGGTTTATAAACCCAGGTAGTGAGGGTGGCGTGGTTGGCATGCTCAGCTACATTGCGGTTATTGCTAGTGCCTTTATTGTTTTGGGCTTTATCGTGCTGGGGCTAAGGCTTGGACTAGCCAAGGTGTTTAGAGTTTCTACCGAATAGTTGCACCAACCCTAAAGTGCCAACCGATCCACCAACACGCCATAAACATACTGACGCTAGTCGTTCGATGCCGCCTAAGGTTCTGGGCTG
>CALGUV010000062.1 GCA_937920245.1 uncultured Microbacteriaceae bacterium | reverse complement strand
GCTTGCGTGAACGGGCAACCCTGTTTCTTGACATTGATCAAGTGGCAACGGACTTCCCTTCTGCATCCGGCTTTCCTTCATAGCTTCCTGTCTCGATACTGCCTGCCTAAGGGATACGCGTTAAATGACAAACCCCGAACCTTTACAAGATCCGGGGTTTGTCAGCGAACGATGAGTTTACGCGTTGATTGATTTCTGCTTACGCTTTGGCTTTTCTGTAACGGCCTCTGGAGCGTGGTCTGCATGCGCAAGCTCGTACTCTGCCTTTGACACAGGAGCAATACGGTCTTCGAAGTAGATCTTAGAGACTGCGGAGCGAAGACGGTTTCCGAGGCTTATCTTCCCATTTGCATCTGGACGGGCAAGTACTGGCTGATAGTCCTTGTAGTCGATTAGCTTCCATAGCTCGTACTTGTCTACTGTCTCGTGAACCTCGATGTATTCGCCGTGTGGCAACCTTACAACGCGGCCCGTCTCTCGCCCGTGTAGAACAACCTCACGGTCCTTGTTCTGGAGTGCGATACAAGCTCGCTTGGTTACAAAGTATGCAATTCCTGGTCCAATAAGGAGCATGATCTGCATTGCTACCAGGACCTGATTCAGCGACATCTGGAAGTTCGTGGCGATCAAGTCAGTGGACGCACCTGCCCACAGGACCGCGTAGAAGGTAACTCCGGCAGCACCAATCGCGGTGCGAGTCGGTGCATTTCTTGGTCGGTCCAGCACGTGGTGCTCACGCTTGTCCTTTGTCACCCAGTTCTCGATGAATGGATAGACGGCAACTAGCGCCAGGAACAACAACGACACAATTAGGGGAACCATCACTCCCATCGGAATGACGTAGTCGAAGACTGAAATGTCCCAGCCCGATGGAGCCAGGCGCAGGGCGCCGTCGAGCCATCCGATGTACCAGTCGGGCTGAGTACCCGCCGAAACAGGAGAGGGATCGTATGGCCCGTAGTTCCAAATTGGGTTGATTGTGAAAGTTGCCGCGATGGCTGCCACCACTCCAAACACCAAGAAGAAGAAGCCTCCGGCTTTGGCAACGTATACAGGCATTAGTGGGTAACCAACGACGTTGTCATCAGTGCGTCCCGGGCCGGAGTAGTGGGTGTGCTTGTGAATGATAACCATCATTAGGTGGACACCGATCAGCACAATAATTAGGGCAGGCAGAATCATAATGTGCAAGCTGTAGAGCCTTGCAACAACCTCTGTCCCGGGGAATTCTCCTCCAAAAAAACCGGAGCTAAATGCGGTGCCAATTACTGGGATGCCCTTGATCATTCCGTCAATAATGCGGAGTCCGTTTCCGGAAAGCAGGTCGTCGGGTAGTGAGTAACCTGTAAACCCAGCTCCCATTCCCATTAGGAAAAGCAAGAATCCAACAACCCAGTTAAGTTCACGAGGCTTGCGGAATGCACCGGTGAAGAACACACGGAGCATGTGTAGTCCGGCTGCGGCGACGAAGAGCAGTGCTGCCCAGTGGTGAACCTGTCTCATTATTAGGCCACCACGAATGTCAAAGCTGATGTCCAAGCTCGAAGCGTAGGCGATAGACATCTGGGCACCCTTGAGAGGTGCATAGCTTCCGTCGTAGTGGACTTCGGCCATTGATGGCTGGTAGAAGAAAGTTAGGAACGTTCCGGATAGAACCAAGATCACGAAACTGTAGAGAGCAACCTCACCGAGCATGAAACTCCAGTGGTCAGGGAAGACTTTGCGACCAAAACCCTTTAGGACTGCAGATACGCTAAGGCGCTCGTCAAGGTAGTTCGCAGCCCCTCCAACAAATCCGGGCTTAGTTTCTGTTGTGCTTGTCTCTGCTGTACTAGTCATTTGTTATTTCCTTATGTCCCAGAATGAAGGTCCGACAGGTTCTAAAAAGTCACTTTGAGCAATCAAATAACCCTCAGCATCAACCGCAATGGGTAGCTGGGGGAGAGGGCGAGAAGCAGGACCAAATACAACTTCGCAGTGGTTAGCCAAATCGAAAGTCGACTGGTGACATGGGCAAAGAAGGTGATGGGTGTGCTGCTCATAAAGAGCTACCGGGCAGCCAACGTGGGTGCAGATCTTTGAGTATGCAACAATTCCCTGGTAGCTCCAGTCAGCTTTGGCAGGGTCCTCGTTCAAATCACTTGGATTCACTCGAACCAGCAATACTGCTGCCTTGGCCTTTTCTTCAAGCTTGTGCTCTTCCATTTCGCTAAGACCCTCAGGGATTACATGGAAGACAGACCCAATTGTCACGTCAGAGGCTTTGATTGGAATGCCGGTCGGGTCTTTTGTGAGCCTTGTTCCTGGCTTCCACATGGTGTGCTTCAGGGTGTCGCCGACAACCGGACCTAGGTCGCCAAAAATAATGATTGCTGGGATCGGGAAGAAGGCAAGAGCGCCGTACATGCTCCTACGTATTAGCTTCCTTCTTGAAAAACCGGATTCTCCATCGGCTAGCTTCACTATTTCAAGAGCCTGAGCGCGGGTTTCGTCCGAGCTTCGCGCCTGGTGTCGCATTTCGGAAACTTCATTGTCTGGCATCAATGTCTTTGCCCAGTGCACGGCACCAAAGCCGATACCGAACATAGATAGGGCCATACCAAGGCCCATCCACAGGGAGTTGTTTCTCGTCGCCGAAAGGTCGCCATCCACGATGGGGAACGCGAAAAAGCCCCAAATTGCAATGATTGCTCCCACAACGCTGACCCCAAACATGACGGCGATCTGCTTTTCGGCAGTTCGAGCATGCTTTTCGCTCTTATCGGTCATGCGAATGCGGTGAGGCTCGATTCCAGGGTTGGCAATCGGCTTTTCTATGTCCGTGGCTAGGCCAGGGGAGTAGCTCTTTTCAATATCGCTCATGCGCTATCTCCTAATTCGACTTTGCCCCGAGCCATACAGTGATGGCGATAATGAAACCCAACCCAAAGATCCAGGTAAATAATCCCTCGGCGACTGGTCCAATTGAACCTAATTCAAAACCGGCAACGGAGTCATTGTCCTCGATGTACTTCAGGTAGGTGATGATGTCTTTTTTGTCCTCTGGCGTCAGGTTCGCGTCGTTGAATACCGGCATGTTTTGAGGACCTGTGACCATTGCTTCGTAAGTGTGCTTAGGCGATACTCCACCAAGTGCGGGAGCAAACTTTCCCTCTGTCAGGGCACCACCAGCTCCAACGGCGTTGTGGCACATTGCACAGTTGATTCGGAAAAGCTCTCCACCGTGAGTAGCGTCTCCATCGCCACGAAGGTATTCCTCATCTGGAATTGCTGGGCCTGGGGCCAGAGACGCAACATATGCCGCCATTGCCGAAATCTGTTCTTGCGTGAACTGCACCGGCTTCGCCCGCAGCTGCGGCCCAGAGCCTTGACCCGGCATGCGGCCAGTCCCAACCTGGAAATCAACTGAAGCAGCGCCAACTCCGATGAGGCTTGGTCCTCCAATAGCACCTTCACCGTTGGTGCCGTGACAAGATGCGCAGTTGGCCAGGAACAGCTTGCGACCTTCTTCAACTTGGGCAGGAGAGCCCGTCTCCGCTTGAACGACGTTGGTTGCTGCGGCGTAGCCTCCACCTGAAAGCACTAGGCCAAGGAATACAACGAGCCCTGCTGCCCACGGGCGTCTGCGCATCGGTTTTGCTGAGCTCAACTTTTTCTCCATTTTGTTATTTGAGAATGTAAACAACTACGAAAAGACCAATCCAAACTACATCGACAAAGTGCCAATAATATGAAACAACTATTGCGCTAGTTGCTTCCTTGTGGCCAAAATTCTTTGCAGCATAGGCACGACCAATAATGAGCAAGAATGCAACTAGTCCGCCGGTTACGTGCATCGCGTGGAAACCAGTAGTTATGTAAAAGGCTGACCCGAAGGAATTAGAGCTGAGGCTAATGCCCTCAGAAACCAGCATTGCATACTCCCAAATTTGTCCGGAAACAAAGATTCCACCGAGCACGTATGTCAGGAAGAACCACTCGATCATTCCCCACTTGGCTGGAGATGCTCCAGTACGCCTTGGCTGCAGTCTTTCGGCGGCAAAAACGCCGAATTGTGCAGTAAAAGAGCTGGAGACAAGAATCAGAGTATTTATCAGTGCGAAAGGGACATTCAAGATCTGAGCATCGTTCGCCCACAGGTCCGGTGCACCAGCCCTCAGGCTGAAATACATGGCAAAGAGGCCGGCAAAGAACATGACTTCGCTACCAAGCCAGACAATCGTGCCAACCGAGGTTGAATTCGGCCTATTGATTACCGGAGGGGCAATAGATTCGGAGGTGGTGGTCATGCTTTAAGGATACCCGAGGAAGCCTTTCTGTGGCCCGTAAACAACGAGGTTTTCAGAATTTTTGAAGAATTTCCTCACTTTGGGATAGTTAGACTGCTGTAATGACGATTCAAACATGGCCAGAGGTGCTGACCTCCTTGGTTGCGGGACAAGATCTGACCCGCGAAAGTGCCAGTTGGGCCATGACGCAAATTATGTCCGGCACCGCCACAGCCAGCCAGCTAGGTGGCTTTATGGCTGCTCTTAGGGCCAAGGGGGAGACAGCAGCTGAACTAGGTGGGCTTGTAGATGTCATGCTCCAAAATGCGCAAAAACCCAAAGTTTCCAGTGATGCCC
This sequence comes from uncultured Microbacteriaceae bacterium, assembly GCA_937920245.1. GTDB lineage: Bacteria > Actinomycetota > Actinomycetes > Actinomycetales > Microbacteriaceae > Aquiluna. Next base: position 33,456 of record CALGUV010000062.1, on the reverse strand, counting down.
TTGACATAGTCGGAACCGGGGGAGACCTAGTCGGCACCGTGAACATCAGTTCCATGGCAGCCGTAGTTGCTCGAGCAGCAGGGGTGCCGGTTCTTAAGCACGGCTCCAGGAGTGCGTCTGGAAAGACTGGATCCTCCGAAATGCTTGAAATGCTAGGCATCAGGCTGGACTTATCAGCGGAACAGGTCGCCGAGGTCTTCGAAAGCCAGGGGATCACTTTTTTCTTCGCTCCGGTATTTCACCCCGCAATGCGCCATGTGGCGGCGGCCAGGAAAGAAATAGGCGTCCCTACCACTTTTAACTTCCTCGGTCCTCTGGCAAACCCCGTTCAGCCAATCGCTACCGCCCTTGGTGTGGCGGATGCCAAGATTGCCCCTCTCATGGCTCAGGAGCTCTCCAGCAGAGGCAGAACGGCAATTGTATTTAGGTCAGATGACGGCCTCGATGAGCTCAGCACGACGGCTGCCAACCGGGTATGGCAGGTTAGTGGCGGAGAAATATCAGAATTTGACTTTGACCCTATTGATATCGGCCTGGAACGAGTGAGTCAGTCACAACTGCTCGGCGGGGATGCCACACACAACGCTCAAGTAGCAGCCGGGGTATTCGCTGGCGAAGAGTTCCCTAACTCAGGACCCATTACCGACATTGTTTGCTTGAACGCAGCCGTTGGAATCGTCGCTTACGAATTGGCAAAAAACCCATTCCAAGCGAAAGAGAATTTCAACGATCGAATCAAAAGCGCCTTCGATGTGGCAGTGAGCTCGATAGCAAACGGCAGCGCTTCGCTCGTAGCAGCGAACTGGGCTGCCAGCACCCAGCAGGCGTAACACCGAGACAAAGAAACCGAAGAAGAAGCGGGGAGCACTCGATAAACGTTAGTTGACATAATGTTTATTATCGGCTATCTATTGCCACACCAAACCAGTTCGGAAGTGGCCTGTTATTTACACTCTGCCGCTCTTATCAGCGAGGCCAAACAGTCTCATTGCCAGTTGGTTGAGGTATCCGATTGCTATTGCAAACAGCAAAGTACCTTCTCTAACTTGGCCGCCAAGTGAGAAGCCGATTATTACAACAATGATCTCCACCGATGTTCTGGTGATCCAGAAGGGCTTATTGAACCTTTTCGCCAGGCCCATCATTAGACCGTCTCTGGGGCCCTTGCCAAAGCCACAAGAGATATAAAGCCCGGTCGCAAAGGAAATGATCAACATTCCCAGGACAAATAAGATGAAATTTTGCCAGTAGGCTTCGAAATCTGGAAGAAAGGGCATCGTCAGGTCCGCGAACAGTCCCACCAGAATCGCATTCAGCACCGAGCCAATGCCAGGTTTTACTTTGAGCGGAATCCAGAAGAGCATCACCAGCAGGCTTACCGCAATTGTCGCTTGTCCGAAGGTTATCGAAGTCTGAAGAGAAATTCCCTGGGCCAGAACGTCCCAGGGTGGGATCCCGATTCCGGCGTGAACCATCATTCCTAGGCCGGCGCCGTAGATGGCCAAACCAAAAATTAGTTTCGCGAAGCGATAGATGAAATTAGACTGGGGCACTCCCAAAGAATAGGGCGTTGGTCTAAAGAAAATGACAAAAACTGATTATTTCAAAGCCCCTATGCCAAGAGTTTTCGCTCACCGAGGTTTTAGCTACCTGGTCCCCGGGGTTGACGAGAATACAATCGAATCATTTCGGGCCGCCCTGGATCAAGGTGCTACCCACATCGAGACTGATACTCAGGCGACATTAGATGGAGTTGCCGTGCTTTTCCATGACGCCACATTACTCAGGCTAATGTCCGTGGATGCAAGGGTTTCTGAGCTTACTTTCGCCGAGCTTTCAAGCTATTCGCTTCCGAATAAGGGCAAGGTGCCTTCCCTTGACCAGGTACTGCGTGAACTTCCGGGGGTCATGCTTAACATTGACATCAAATCTGCCGGGGCTGTTTCCCCAACTGTTAGGGCGATTGAAGAAAATAGCGCTCACGACCGAGTGCTGGTGTCTAGCTTTTCCAACACTCGAAGAAAGCGGGCCTTGGCATTACTTAGTAGACCCGTAGCAACTTCAGGGTCTATGGCAGATGTTCTTCGAATTTGGGTAGCCCACAAGTTTTTGGGTGGTTTTGGACTAAAAGCTCTAACCCGAGGCCTGAACGCTCTACAGCTACCATGTAATTACGGGCCTATCTTGTTCGCACAGCCGAGATTCATTGCCGCTATGGCGGCAATTGACATTGAGGTCCATTTTTGGACAATTAACGAACTCGAGCAAATGCGTGAGCTCTTGTCGATGGGGGCATCCGGCATCGTAACCGACAGGTGCGACCTGGCCGCAAAGCTGTGATTGGCCTGTGAGAATGGCGCACTAGGGAATTAGTCACCCCTCTCTCGGCTTACACCTTTTCGGAGGCAAAAAATGGCAGAAACAATGCGCGGCATGAGGCTTGGTGGGCAATCCCTAGAGTCAGATGTTGGAGTCCAGCTATCGGCGAGGCAGTCGGTGAGTTTTTTGTGCCCAAAAAACCACAGATTTGATTTAGTTTTTGCCGAAGGTGTCGAGTTGCCGATTACCTGGCAGTGCCAGTCTTGCGAATCTTCAGCGACAAGGCTTCTCGATGGGGCAGCTGTCATTGATGAGTCCGAAGCCGATGCTGCTCCTCGAACCCACTACGACATGGTCAAAGAGCGTCGATCTGAACAAGAACTTCAGCAACTGCTTGATGAAATGCTTATCAGTATGCGCAAGCGAAGGTCTCAAGGACAAGTCAGCGCCTAAAACCCCACTTGGTGCAGAGCCAAAATGCTTCGAAAACGATTCCGTAGGTCATTTTGCTTTTGCCTTTTTTGCGCTCCACGAAAATGATCGGGACCTCCAGGACCTCTACCCCAAAGTCTTGGCAAAGTAGCGTCATCTCTACCTGGAAGCCATAACCCTGGGCCTGAACTTTATCTAGCGGGAATGATTTGAGCACCTCGGTCGGATAGCATCGAAAGCCGGCAGTCATGTCCTTGACTGGGCTGCCAAGCATTTTTCTTGCGTAGAAATTGCCCGCTTTTGAAATTACCTGTCTGAACCAGGGCCAATTTTCGACCCGTCCCCCGGGTGTCCAGCGAGAGCCAATTACTAATCGATTCGAGTGTGCTTGACTCTTTAGTTTTTCAAGGTCACTTGGGCGATGACTTCCATCTGCGTCCATCTGAACTACAAAGTCAAATCCCTGCTCGATGGCCCAACTAAACCCGGCAATGTAGGCCTTTCCCAGTCCTTGTTTCTGGTCTCGATGTAGAACGGAAACTTGGGGGTGCTTGAGGGACAGTTCTTCCGCCAGTCCCCCGGTTCCGTCCGGGCTGTTGTCATCGATTATCAACACCTCGAGATCCAACCGTTGGGCCAAAACCTGTTCGATGCTTGACTCCAAAACGCTTACTTCGTTGTAGGTCGGCATCAGGACAAGAGTTCTCATCGCCTTTTTCTTCTAATTCCGAAAACAAAAAGGAAACCAATTGCGGCGATCATGTTTGCAAATTCGAACGTTTGGCCAAGAAGCATTGCTGGAGTTGTGCCGTTAAAGAGCGGCACCTTCTCGACCATCGCTCCCTCCTGATACCAAGTCAGTTCGCTTAGGACCTTTCCGGTTGGTAGGTAAATTGCAGAGAGCCCAACCGTAGAGATGTTCACCACTGCCCTACCGGTTTCAATTGCCCTGAGTTGAGCTATTCCAGCCTGCTGGTAGGTCTCATCGGAGTAACCAAAGTCTGCATTATTGGTTTGCGAGAGTATTACCTCGGCGCCGCCAGCCACTAGTTCTCGAAGGATCGAGTCCTCGGCGATTTCAAAGCAAATAAGCGTGCCGGCAGTGAAGTCGTCCGAAACTTCGTAGATCCCATCCCTTGTGCCAAAGCTGAAGCCCTCTGGGACCATGTCGATGAGTGTCGGGGCGAATAGCCTCCAGAATTCTCTGTCCGGAACAAACTCTGCAAATGGGACCGGCTGCTGCTTATCGTAGAAATCAACCGCCCCAACTCCGGGTTCCCAAAGTAAAGTCGAATTGAAGTTTTCGCCACCTCGCGTGGTTATTGTCCCGAAGCTGAAGGGGGCCCCAACTCTTTTCGCGAGTTCATCAATCTTTCTAGCCGCCTCTTCGTCTCGAAGCGGATCCAAGTCCGAAGCGTTCTCAGGCCAGACCAGTAGATCGATATCTCCTGCCAGCTCGGAGTCAAAAATTAGCTCAGACGCACTCAAATGATTTTCGAGAATTGAGCCTCGCTGCAGGTTTGAGAATAAGCCAGCATTGGCGTTCCCCTGAACAGCCGCAATTGTTTTTGTTGTAATCGGTTGAGGATTGTTTGCAAGTCCTGTTATGAGGGGCGTGATCACGAGAACCGAGAGGGTAATCAGAGCCGATGTCTTTCGCATTGCGTTTCTACCGCGTCGGTGAAGTAACCAAACTGCCAGAATTCCACCCATTAGAGCCAGCGCGAAACTCAGCATTGACATGCCGCCAAAATAAACCCATTGATTCATGAAGCTTGAAGGCTGGGTCATGGAAAGCCTGGACCAAGGAAAACCTCCGTAGGGAAAATTGTTGGCAAGAAATTCTCGAAAAGTCCATATCGACGCGCTGGCCAGTGCAAAGAACAAGAGCCCAGACTTTTTGGGCTTCCACTTTTTATACAACCACGCGGTCGCTCCAACACCCAAGGCAAAAAAGAAGGACATTAGGGTGCTCAGTGCGATCAACGGAACCGGCCCCAGATAGAGAGAAATCCATTCAATGTGGGAAATGTAAAAAACTTGGCTTGCGATAAATCCAATCAGCACAGCTTTCCAGAAACCAAGCCCAAGGGTCGCAAGCAATATCAGTGCCGGAATCAATGGTGCGAGAATCCAGATGTTCTCGGTGGGGAATGCGTAAAGAGCGAGCAGCCCACCCAAAGCACCAAGCGGTATACGCCATACCAATTCAGGAATCTTCACACCCATAGCCTAAGTACTAGATGTAGTAGCTGTAGGCAACAATGCCTCTTTTGACCAAATCCATGGCGTTATAAGCAGTCTCGGCTAGCTCCGCATCTGCACCCTGAGCAAGCTGGTCCAAAAGGTCAATAATCTGCTTCGACCACCTTATGAAGTCTCCGGCAAGTAGCCCCGACACCTTCAGCACATCATCGAGTCGAGCTCCGGTGGCCCACCGGTAAATGGGCCAGGACAGGCCAAGGTCTAACTCAGTTTCGGGTGCCAGGTTGTACTTGGTCTGAAGCTCCACCAACTCTTCCTGAATCAGCTCGGTCCGTTCAAGGACTTCGCGGAACGGACCCTTAGGTAACTTTGGCTCGTAGTCTCCGTCATCGCGGCGGTTTTCATAGACAAGTGCGGCCGCCATTGCCGCGAGCGATGCGGCATCAAGATCTTTCCAGGTCCCCTGGTTTACGCACTGGGCAATTAGCAGATCTCGTTCCCCGTAAATCTTGGCCAGTCGTTGACCAGGCTCGGTTATCTCCAAATCGTCATCTTCTGGCTGCAGGTAACCAAGATCTTGCAGTAGGTCGCAGATCCTAGAAAACACCTTAGAAACTTGGTTTGTTCTTGATTCAATCTGATTAACGGCAGTATTTATCTCGGAGCGGAGCTTTTGATACCTTTCACCCCAACGCGCGTGTGATTCGCGTTCGTTACAACCGTGGCAGGCGTGAGCTCTAAGGGCTCGTTTTAGTTCTGCAATGTGTGATTCATGTTGCCGCATGGATTTAGTCTCACGAATATCTTTGCCGCCCCTGGATCGCCAAGAGGCACCTTTTCGCTCGAGGTCGGTGATCTCACGCCTTATTCCTGAGTATTCGATGAAGTTCCCCAAGTGGCATTGGAGCGCATCCTCGTAGCTTTCAAGCGATGCCTGCTTTTCAGCGATCACCTGGGCAAGGCCGACGACTGATCTGTCTGCCTGGAACTGGGCAAAAGATCGCTCCAGCATTTTGCTGGCTCTTTGGGCACCAAAGGCTGAAATGAGGTTGACTGCCATGTTGTAAGTGGGCCGGAACGAGCTATTTAGGGGGTAAGTCCGCTTCGAGGCAAGGCCGGCAACCATATTGGGATCAAGTTGTTGACCCCACAAAATCACGGCGTGACCCTCGGTATCAATTCCACGGCGACCGGCCCGCCCGGTTAATTGGGTGTACTCCCCCGCAGTTATAGAGACCCTAGCTTCACCGTTGAACTTATCAAGTCGCTCAAGAACCACAGTTCTCGCCGGCATGTTGATGCCCAGCGCAAGAGTCTCCGTGGCGAAAACAACCCGGACTAGCTTTCTAAGAAACAGCTCCTCTACTACCTCTTTGAATGCGGGCAGCATTCCAGCGTGATGAGCCGCGTAACCGCGCTCCAGGGAACTAAGCCAATCGAAGTAGCCCAAGGTGTCAAGATCCTCGTCAGCAATCGAACCACATCTTGCTTCGGCGATTTTTCGAATTTCCTTGGCTTCTTCGCTGGTGGTTAATCGCACTCCAGCTCTCCGGCAGGCGCTGACAGACGCCTCGCATCCAACCCGAGAGAATATGAAGAAGATCGCTGGAAGAAGCTCTGCTCGATCAAGAAGATCGACGACATCGGATTTTTCCAGTCTCGGGAAGCGCCGATCGGGCTGACCACGATAATTTGATCGAGAGTTGTTCTTTGGCCCTCGATGCGGAGCACGCTGACGAGCCTGATGCTTTTGAAGCAGCTCCGGATTCACGCGAGTTTTGTTGCTACCGGTTTCAAATAGCTCAAGTAGCTCATCGCCGAACATGACATGCTGATGAAGTGGCACCGGTCGAATTTCCGAGACGATAATTTCAGTATTACCCCGAACCTCGGCCAGCCAGGCCCCAAATTCCTCAGCGTTTGAGACGGTGGCGCTTAGAGAGACTACCTTGACGTCTTTGGGAAGATGAAGAATCACTTCTTCCCAGACCGCTCCCCTGAACCTATCGGCCAGGTAGTGCACCTCGTCCATGACGACATAGCCCAAGTCCATCAGCGTGGTGCTGGTGGCGTAGATCATATTTCTTAGAACTTCGGTTGTCATCACAACAATCTCAGCCTCTGAGTTGTTATTGCTGTCACCGGTTAGAAGTCCGACTCGATCTTTGCCATAACGGGCTGCTAACTCAGCGAATTTTTGATTGCTTAGCGCCTTAATCGGGGTGGTGTAGAAAACCTTCTGTCCCTTGGCAAGCGCTAAGTGGATGGCGAACTCACCGACGATTGTTTTACCTGCACCCGTAGGGGCAGCTACCAATACACCAGCTCCCGACTCCAGCGCCAGGCAGGCTTGCTCCTGAAAGTCATCCAACGGGAAACGCAGCTCATGGGAAAAAAGCTCGAATTCTGGAAATTTTGATTTTGATTTAGCTCGTCGATAGCGATCGGCAAGGCTAAGTTCATTCGACTTCGATGTCGTCATCTACAAACTTCGATAGTTTTCTTGCTCGTCGCTTGTCGTTTGTGACCGCAATTCCTACCGCGGTAAAGAACAGAGCGGTGAGTGGCGCCATAAGCAGGAACATCGACATTGGTTCGGCTGTAGGCGTTGCCAGGGCTGATACGGTCGCAATTATCAGAAGAGCAATTCTCCAAGACTTTAGGATGCCCTTGCCAGTAACCAGACCAGCGAAGTTCATCAACACTAAAACAACTGGCATTACAAAGGCCAGACCGAAGATTAGAAGAATCCTGATCGCGAACAATACGTACTCAGCCGCGTTTATGACGTTGGAGCTTCCCTCAGGCGTAAAGCCAATTAGAACGACAACGAAACCAGGAAGCGATGTCCATGCCAGGTAGGTGCCGAGCAGAAATAGTGGCAGAGCCGAAAACACGAAGCCGACCGCGTAACGCCGTTCCCTGATTTTTAGACCCGGAGACACAAATGCCCAGAGGTTCCAGAGCCATACTGGAGCGGTCATCAGAACGCCCAAGAAAATCGATATTTGAATGCGAAGGTCGAAGGCCGAAACTACTGTTCCAAAGTTGACGATTGCATCGATGCCGCGCTCACGAGTGACATCTAGTAGTGGGCCTTGTAAGACCTTGAAGACCGGATCGAATAGAAACCAACCCACCACTGTTCCCGCGATTACGAAACCAGCCGACCATGAGAGACGAACTCTAAATTCTCTTAGGTGAGAGGACAGGCTCATTCGGCGCTCTTTGTTTTTGCGCCAGAGCATTAGTCCTTCTTCTTGTCGCCTTCACTAGGCGCTTCAGCCGGAACTTCTTCAGCCTTCGCTTCGGTAGCCTCGCCGTTTTTGCCTATTTCTTTTCGGAAAATCCTCATCGATTGCGCTGCGCTCTTCGCCAAAGCCGGAAGCTTCGGTGCTCCCCATAGCAGAAGTACGATTGCAAGGATGATGATCCATTCCCAGCCTTGAAGTCTCATGCCTACCTCTTATCTATCTCGATGTTGTTAATTCTTTGAAGCAGTCTACGCCTTCTGGCTTTGACGCGTTGCTCCTTGGCTTGTCTGATTCTACGTCTTTGACCCAAGAGCGACAACAGGTCAGCTCCGTTACTTGCCTCAGCCCCAATCGGCATTGTCTTCTCGAAGCTATTAAGGTCCTCGATCAACTCTTTGGATTTTGTTAGCTCAGTATTGAGCCTTCTTGCCGAGAGTAGTAATCGATATCCAACTAGTCCGAGTGCGTAAATAGAAGCTATTGCCACGAGGAGAAGCATTAGGCCGAATCCAGTCATTAGTCTTGGTCCTCCGGGGTCATTGAGCCAGATCTGGCCTGAAGAGCGAACTGCCGAACGGCCTCGACAGCACTATGCGGTGATAGCACTCTAGCTTGACCTGCGTAGCGAGCGACATGTCTTCCCAGGGCCTTGAGGCTCCCAACCTGAATTTTGCCAGTCACATTGCCCTCAGCATCTCGTTGAATATCTAGTGCTGGAAAGTTCCAGAATATTTCACTGGCCTCCTGGGTGGCAAAGATTTCAACCGTAGTTTCATCTTCAATTTGACCGAAAACTTCCAAGGGTATTTCAGCTAGCTCGGCCGCCCGAGAAATCGGTTTGTCCGTGTTCTCAATTTTCGTTATTCGATCTAACCGAAAAGACCTAACGGCTTGATTTGAATGACACCAACCCCGCAGGTAGTGTCTTCTCCCAACGTAATCGACTCTAAGGGGGTCGATGTCACGTTCAGATTTCTCTCCGAGCTGATTTAGATAGGAAGCGACCAGCTGGGTCCTATCAAGGAGAGCTTGCTGAATCGCCTGCAACGTTTCTTGTCGCGCTGGCGATGCCAAGATAGTAATCGGAATGGTGCCAGAGCCTATCTGACTGCGAATCTGAGACAAAGCTACGTTGCCAGCAAACTGCGGTAGGGCAGCCAAAAAATCAAGGCCCGCCGCCAGAGCGGTTGTTTGCCGCTTAGATAGCAATGGCGGGCGTCTGAGAGCCGCCATGCCGATTGAAAAGTCAACCTCTCCTGTTGCAAGGAGCTCATCGTCGACATAGAAGTGGGTTTCGAACCGTCCGATGTCCTCGCTGTTAGCAATTGTCTTGACAGCTCGAACAATGGTTTTCTCCGTGTAGCCAAAGTGCGTAGCAAGTTCGGTTGTGGCCATTGGGCCATCCCTGAGCACTAAGCCCACAATCGAAAGTGAGAGATTGAATAGGTCTTCAGCGTCAATTTCCTGCTTAGGCATGGGCATCCAATACTTGTTGCCAGCCCGAATCTATTCTTAGTCTCAGTGATTCTGGCGAAAGTACTTGAACTTCCGATCCGAATTCCATTAGGTCCTCGGCAAATAGGGCCTCATCCATGAAATTTACTTCAACGGTCCCATTGTCTTTTGCTCCGAAATGCCACCAAGCCTCACTGTCCTGCTCGATTTTCAGAACGGCGATGTTTTTGGTCACGAATGCAACCAGTGCTGCTTCGACTTCATCAATCTGCACTGAGGAGACTGGCTCCCCTGGGAGTTCAGAAGATTTGACCTTGGAAACGATTCTTCTTAGTAGAAAGTTCTTTATGTCCTTTGACTGTTTAGCAAGTAAGACCCACTGGCCCTCGATAAACCTAAGCTTCAGGGGCGTCACCTCTCGGACCGAAGTGGTTCCATCGGTTTTGCGGTAGCTGAATCTGACGAGCTTTCCCTCCGCGATAGCATCGCCAAGTGGTGCGAAACTTTCCTGCTGTGCCAATAACCGAGGTGTAAAGGCAGACAGCTGCCTTGAGGACTCCACAATCCCCAGCGAGCGCAGCCTTATAAGGCCGGACTGCGCTTGCTTGGAGAGCAATTGGTTATTCCAAGCCTTTGCCGCCAATTCCAGAAGCGTCATGTGCTCGTTGTTGATTTCAAAGTCCGCCGGCCAGTCAAAGCTACCTTTTGCAATTCGGTATCTCGAGCTGTCGGTTTCGTCGAAGCTACTGGAGTCAATCACCTCCAGCTGGACTCCCATTTCCCGCAAATCGCTCTTATCGCGGTCAAACATCTTTTCTTTCGCCAAATCCGACCCTTGCTCGGCGTAAGAGACGACTGACCGAAAGATGTCATTCTTGCTGAGCCCGATTATCGGGGCTGCCATCAGACAGCAAGTTAGAGTAAAAAGCCTCTCGGCTGGGCTCTGCTTACTCGCACCTGCGGACATTGATAAGAGCTACTTTCCCAGGACGTCAATCACGAAGATCAGGGTTGAGCCGGCTGGAATACTACCCTGTTCATTGTCTCCGTAGCCAAGCTCCGGGGGGATCACGGCAATAACTCTAGAGCCGACGGTAACTTGATCAAGTGCCATTACGAAGCCTTCTATGAGGCCGTCAGCGGTGATTGGAAATGTAGCCGGAGCCTGTCTTTCCCACGAACTGTCGAACTGCTCTCCATCCCAGGTCCAGCCTGTGTAATGAAGCACGACGTTGTCGCCGATTTGGATCGGTTCTCCGCCGCCTTCTATTAGCACTGCACTCATGAACTCATCTGGAGCGTCAGAAGAAGGAATCTGGATACCAGGCTGTCCGTCTGGCGCTGAAATTACCGTGGGCAATCCCGCTTTGGCAGGTTGAGCGTCTCCATTGGCCCTCGGCAGGTAAGCGTCAAGAATGTCAAAAACAAAAATGACGGCGTCGGTAGCACCTATTCCAAGGCTTTGAACGCCAACGCTGCCGTGGGCATTCTCAGCATCCAGTAGCACTGCGACGCGGGATCCTACGTTCACGCCGGTAAGGGCACTACAAAAATCTGGCACGAGGCCCGGGTAAAGATCCTGCGGGGCATAATTCTGGCTGGTGAAGTCGCTGGCCTGAAGGCTGTCCCCGGTGCTCGCGTTGTATCCAGCGAAGTGAAGGAGTACTTGTTGGCCACCAAGAACCTCGCCGCCATCACCCTCGATGATGATTGCGGTCTCAATGCCAGTGCCTGTAAGGGGAACCGGAAACGTAACCTCTGGCTGAGTACCGAGGTCTCCCAGGACTGTTATCTGTTCTGCTGCGTCACCGGTTTGAAAGCTTTCGCATTGAGTATCTAACCCAACGCTTAGCTCAGCGTAGCTAAGAGGTCCGGTTGGCTCACTGGCACAGCCAGTAAGAATTAGTAATGGGATGGAAAGCGCAGCTATTTTTCGCAAGTTAGTTCTCATTTCTGGGTATACCTAATTCTGCCTTGGTTTCAAATTGTTTGTTACTTTGCGAACTGTTTTTCTGAGCTTTTTCTCACTGAGCGGTCGTTGTCCCATGGCCTGGGGAAGCCAGATGTCCATGTCCTCATCGGTGTGCTCAGTCTTATTTCCTCTTCTAGCTTTAAAGCTTGGAAGAACTGTGTCTGGAGCAAGGCGCCTAGCCGATAGCAAGAAGCCGGTATGTGAAATCATTCTGTGCTCCGGCCTCACAGCCAAGCCGTCCAGGTGCCAAGGCCTGACCATTGACTCCCAAGCCAGTGGAGCAGTAAAGCCACCGTGGGCTCTGATCTCTTCAAAAGTTCGGCTCAACTGGGTTACTGTCGCCACGTAGATGATCACCAAACCACCCGGCTTCATCGCGGTTGCAACTGCATCAATGCATTCCCAAGGGGCGAGCATGTCAAGTACGACCCGATCGGCGCTCGCTGCTTCGCAGTGCTCGGGGAGCATTTCTTGCAGATCGCCAATGACGACATCCCAATTAGTGGGCTCCGCCCCTAAGAAATTTTCGACGTTTCCCTTTGCAATTTCTGCAAACTCGGCTCGGCGCTCAAATGAGGTCAGTTTTCCGTGGTCGCCAATTGCTCTGATCAGGTAGCTAGACAGTGCGCCGGATCCAACCCCAGCTTCAATGACATTGGCACCTGGGAAAATGTCTCCTTCAACCAAGATTTGCGCGGCATCCTTTGGATACACAATCGCAGCTCCACGAGGCATAGATAGCACGTAATCACTAAGCAAGGGCTTGAGAGCCAAATACTGATCGCCGTTGTGATTTTCAATCACCGATCCCGAAGGTTTGCCGATGATGTCATCGTGCTTGATCTCACCCTTATGAGAGCCGAACCTCGTTCCGGCCGTCAGCCGAATCGTGTTCATGATGCCCTTTGGGCCAGTCAGCTGGACCCTGTCGCCCGCTTCAAAGATTTCGTTCATTTGTCCTCATTGTTTATTCTCAAAGCAGCTAGGTTCTCCATGGTCACCTCGGTCAGCGAGGAGATGATTCTCCTGTTGGGTCCCGTTGGCAGATTTATGATGTTGGTTACTCCTATTGCGTGACAGCCTGCCGCTTCGGCAGAAGCTAGGCCCGTCGGAGAATCCTCGAAGGCAAGGCAGTCCTCCGGTGCAACTCCGAGTAGCTCGGCTGCTCGGAGGTATGGCTCCGGGTGGGGCTTTCCATTTGTGACATCGTCACCCGCCACAACCACATCAAAGGCTTCAAAATCGATCTGATCGGCAACCGTTAGGGCCATAGTGCGCATGGACATGGTTACCAAGGCGGTCTTTATGCCAGCTTTTTTTAGCTCGACAAGAAGTTCGAGTGCGCCTGGCCTCCAAGGTAATTTTGTCCTTAGTTGCTCAATGACTTCATCGGTAAGTCGATCGATGACTTCCCTGGTTGTCATGTCTTCGATACCAAACTGATTTCTCAAGAGGTCTGAGGCGTGAAATAAATCATTGCCGATTAGCTGGAGCGCATCTTTTTCGCTCCAGGTGCCGCCGTACTGTTTGGCAAGGCGTGACTCGGACAGCATCCAGTAAGGCTCGGAGTCAATTAGAGTGCCATCCATGTCCCACAAGACAGCCTTTGGAAAGTTATTACTCGACATTTGTCCCAGTCTAGTTCCAGCTTCAATTAGAGTTTGTGGGTATAAAAGGAGTTCACTTGCTGACTGGTCGCATTCTTATTGTCGCCTTCGAGGGCTGGAACGACGCTACCGAGGCTGCGACTGGAGCATTGAAGGCGTTGTCAGAGCAGATCTCGGGACAAATTCTAGAAGCCGTCGATCCAGAAGATTATTACGATTTTCAATTTTCCAGACCTATCGCCGAATATGACGATGACGGCCAACGTTTTCTCAACTGGCCCACGACCGAGCTTTTGCAGGCAAGCTCGGAAAAAGCAAAAGCTCAGCCCAGGCTCCAGGAAATATTCTTGCTGCTAGGAACTGAGCCTTCGAGACGCTGGATCTCATTTGCCGCCGAAGTCATGGAAATGGTTCAGGACCGCGAGATTGACCACGTGATAATGCTCGGAGCGATGCTGGCCGATGTTCCTCACTCCAGACCGGTCCCGTTTTTCAAAAGCTCTCAAAACAAAGCATTTCAAGAGTCAAACAACCTGGAGTCCTCAAGCTACGAAGGTCCGGTGGGCATTCTTGCCGTCCTCGCTCAGGCATTTGAAGCTGATAACATCCCGGTGATGTCGCTGTGGGCCTCGGTCCCCCACTACGTTCACAACACCTCAAACCCGAAGGCGGCTCTGGGTTTCCTGAACCAACTTGAGGCTCTAACTGGTATCCAGTTCGAGGGCTCTGCGCTCGTCGAGGAGGCCGCCGAGTGGGAGCGATCAATTGACGAAGTCTCCGAGAGTGATGAAGAGCTCGCGGCGTATATCGAGCAACTTGAAACCAGCAGAGACGCTCTTGACAGTGAGCAGGCGTCGGGCGATTCGCTGGCTAGAGAGTTAGAAAAATACCTGAAGTCCAGGCCCGATTCACCTGAGGCCGGGAAAGCCTAAATCGCCCCTAAACCAAGAGCGATTAGCAGGGCGGATCCCACGCCTACCCGCCAGATGACAAACGGCAGGTATGAGCCCTTAATTAGGTATCGAAGTAACCAGGCGATTACTGCGTAGCCGACCACGAAGCTCACAATTGTCGCGGCAATTGTTGCTGCCAATAAGTCATCTGGTAAGTCCTGATAGCTTCCCAAAAATTGATACGTACCTGCACCCAGCACCGCCGGTATTGCTAGCAAAAAGCTGTAACGCGCCGCAGCTTCCCTCGTAAAGCCGAGCATCAGACCGACAGTTATCGACCCTCCTGATCTTGAAACCCCCGGAATCAGCGCTAAAGCCTGGCCAAAGCCAAAGGCAAGTCCACTTCGAAGGTTCAACTCCCCCAGTTGCTTGGTTTTGAAGCCAATTCGGTCGGCAATGCCCAATAGCAGTCCAAACAGAATCAACATCACTCCGATAATCCAAAGCTGACGAAGTTCCGTCTCAATCGCATCTTGAAAAATAAGCCCGAAAGCCACAATCGGAACCGTGCCAATAATCACGAGCCAACCAAGGCGTGAGTTTGGCTCTTGCTTGGACCAAGGACGAAGCCCATTTTTGAACCAAGACCCAAGAATCTCAATTATTGACTTGGCAAAATAGCTGACAACCGCAAGCTCGGTTCCGATTTGTATCGTGGCAATAAATGCCGTCAGCTGAGGTTTGGTCAGATCACCAAAGCCGAATACTTCTTGGGCAATTTGAACATGAGCACTTGATGAGATTGGGAGAAACTCGGTTAGGCCTTGAATGAAACCGAGAATTATGGCTTCTAGCGGGCTCATTCTTCTTCGGCTAGTTCGATCGGCAGGAACTCATCGAAACTTGCCGATAGCGCCTCTTCGTAGCCAAGGAATGCATCTTCGACTTGAATGTAAGCCTGCTGAATTCCCGGGTCTTCACCTTCGCGCTGAGTGAGGATGGCATCGAGATGTCTTTCCAGAGCTCCTATGAGCTTCTGGAGTGCGACCTGCGGCTCTTGATGCATAGTAATAAGCTACCGCTTTGTGCCAGTCGCGACAAATACCTAACTGTTCTAGAATTCCGTGTTCATGGTAAGTTTGGGTCTGGCTCAAGCAAAATGAGCACTCACCCGTCCGGGTGGCGAAATGGTAGACGCGCTAGCTTGAGGGGCTAGTCCTCTTACGAGGGTGAGGGTTCAAGTCCCTTCCCGGACACAAGTAATAAAAAAATCAACTTAGAATTGGGCATGTGATAGGTAGCTTGGACCCGGCGGTTGATTACGCGATAGCCCAAACTCGTCAAATGCTTGTCGGCCTAAATGTCGTAGCCATGACCGGCGCCGGAGTTTCTACTGATAGCGGTATTCCGGACTACCGAGGCCAAGGTCGGGTGGTAAAGCATCCTTTGACTTTCGACCAGTTTTTAGCCTCGAGTGAAAATCAAGCTCGATATTGGGCCAGAAGCTATGTTGGATGGAATCGAATTGCAAGTGCAGAGCCCAACGATTCTCACTTGGCACTGGCCAAGGCAGAGCAGACCGGTCAAATTCAGCAGCTGATTACACAGAATGTCGATGGACTACATCAAAAAGCCGGATCGAAAAACGTCATAGAGCTTCACGGCCGCCTGGACCGAGTAGTTTGTCTTGACTGCACGGAATCAATATCTAGACAGGATATGGATGGCTTGATTCAAGCCACTAACCCGTCGATGAACAGAAGTGCCGACATCGAATTCACCCCAGACGGTGACGCTGAAATCGAGGTTCCGAAGGACTTTAGGGTCCCAACCTGTCAAAACTGCAACGGAAGATACAAGCCAGACGTGGTGTTCTTCGGAGAACAAATTCCGCAACTAAGAGTCACTGAAGCCAAAACGGCCGTTGAACGTGCCGAGGCGGTGCTGGTTGCGGGTAGCTCTCTAACGGTGAATTCTGGTCTCAGGCTCGTGAAGCAAGCGAAAGAACTTGGACAGAAGATTGTGATCATCAACCTAGGTGAGACCAGAGCGGACAACATCGCAGACGTGAAACTGAATGCGTCGGCAGCCGATGTCTTAAGGGCATTGTTTTTATGAGTGGAACAGTATTAGGCCTTTTTCGACACGGCCAAACCGATTGGAACATAGACCTAAGGCTTCAGGGCACGGCGGAGATTCCCCTGAATAGTCACGGCGTGCAGCAGGTAAGAAGCGCCACTCGGAACCTGGATCTTTCTAGCTGGGATCTTGTCCTCACCTCTCCGCTCGGCCGCGCAAAAGAAACAGCGGAAATCATCCTGGCGGAAATGACTGGAGTGGAACTTCTGGTTGAGCCGATGTTAATAGAGCGCTCTTTTGGTATTGGCGAAGGAATGCTGTATTCGGAGTGGCACGAAAAATATGGCCAACTAGAAGAGATTCCCGGGGCAGAGTCAAATAATTCGATAATCCTAAGATCTAGGCAGCTACTTGATTTAATGTTGGAAAAGCACTCGGGAGCCAAAATTCTGGCCATCTCTCACGGAGCGCTGATTCGCTATGTGCTAAACGAAGTGAGCAAGGGGTTGGTGCCACCACCGGGTGAAAGGCTTCAGAATGCATCGCTACACATTTTGCGGCACCATACGAGGTGGGAGCTGGACGCCTGGGCGCCTGAGCCGCTAGGCGATTTTACGCAAGCTAACTAATAATTCTGTGGCGCTGCGTTTCCATGAAAACTTGGCGGATTGCTCAATCGCTTTTCTTGAGTGACTGGACCAGGTTTTTTCTTTCGAGAGTTTCACTACTGCAGCGACGAATTCCTCCGACTTGGAGTTGTTGAAAAACACCCCCGCGTTTCCTGCCACCTCTTGAAAAATAGGTATGTCACTGACTATCACGGGTAAACCTTGAGACATTGCCTCCACAAGTGGGATGCCGAACCCTTCATCCTTTGACGCGCTAACTAGAGCGAAAGCTTTTCGCAGCCAGCCTAAATACTCAGTTTCGGTGACGCCGTCTTCAAACTGAACCTTGGCGCCAACTGCATCAGCCAATTTGTTTAGTTTTTTGCGTTTGGTGTCGCTTAGCCTGGAAAGTAGCACCAATGTCATGTCGGGCAGCAGTGCCATAGATTTAATCAAAAACTCCACATTCTTGTAACGGCTGTAGCTCCCCATGTAGACCAAGTATTCGGAGTCATGTCTAGGCTCTATAGGTTTTGTTATTTCAAGCTCGGAAGAATTGTGGACGACTGCCAGCGGCCTCTTGGTTAGCTTTGCATCCAAGATTTCTTGTCGCGATGTCTCTGAAACCGTAAGAACCAGATCGGCACGGTTAAGCAATAGCCGCTGTGGAAAGTACGACAGGTGAAATAGTAGCCACCCCAGTCTTACGGGCGCTGAGAACGCCCTTGGCGGCGTGCGGTGACGGTAGTAGATGAGGTCATGGAGTGTCAGAACGAGCTTGAAGTTTCGTCCCAGTGAAGAAGTTGTTTGCATAGGACTAACCAGGACTCCGATGCCCTTTGAATTAAGTCTCTTTGCCAGGGTTAGCTCTTGAATAGATGTTGGATCGTTTACTTTGAGAAATGAGACATTTTCTGGCAGCAAATTTCGCTGCGCATCCAAGTGAATCAGGACATTGACGTGCATGAGTCGGCTGAGCTCGCTTACCAAGCCAATGCTGAAACTAGTAATTCCATCGGGCGTGGTGGGGTTTATGAACCTGCCATCGAACCAAATTTCCTTCAATGGGTCTCCAGAAAATTCGTTATGGCTGTGGCGATTTCGACAGGCCTTTCGTAGTGGGACAGGTGCCCAACTTTTTTCAGCACCAATAGCTCAGAGTTGGGCAATACTTCGTTCAGGCGCTTTTGCTCGGAGATTGGCGCAACAGCATCCTGGGAGCCGGCTATCAACAATATTGATCCGGTAAGAGCATCTGCATAATCAAAAACTGACCCTGAGTTAGCCGCTTGAAAGCCCTCTATGGCTACTCTGTTGGATTTGTAGGATGAAAAATAGCTGGCGTGCTGAGCATGGATAAATCGCCTAGTGCTGGCCCTTTTGGTTTTTGTTAGACCAATTGACATCGCTCTAGTAACTAAGCCGGAGGACATTAGCCATGAGCCCAAGATTTTATTCTTGCCAATCCGGTAGTAAATTTCCGCGAGCCTGTTTGAGAGCGATTTCGATGTGCTGCCTCGAGTGGTAATCGGATTTATCAGGCACACCTTTTTGGCGGAAAGTCCATTCGAAATGGCCTTCGTGACGACCAGTGTTCCGAAACTATGTCCAACCACAAGGTCGTAAGGTCCCGTGGATGTGTAGAAATCGATAAGCCAGTCTGAGTATGACGAAAGGTCGTGGTGTTCAAGCTCGGCACTCTTGCCAAAGCCTGGGAGATCTGGGCTGACTACCGTTAGATCCGCTAGTGCACCGGCGACAGCTTGTAAGCCGTGATGGTCTCCCCTAAAACCATGTATAAAAAGCACCCTTTGCCGATTTCCCGACAAGGTCCAGACCGCAGTACCTGCGATATCTGCCCTTGTTGATCGGGCTTCAGCCAACGCGAAAAGTTCGCCGGGTGGATTGGTCAACACTGTCACCCATGCAGTCTAGGTTGGTTGGAAGCCGACTATCGTTTTAGACAGGAGATAATTTGCTAGATTTCGATTTTGAACCCGAGGCCCCGGGCTGGTCCAAACGGGTCGCTGCCTTCGACCTTGAGACCACAGGGCTTGATCTAAAAACTGCCCGAATCGTAACCGCATGCGTGGTTGTGCTTGGTTCCACTGGAGAAGTAGAACATCTTCGCGAGTGGCTCGTGAACCCAGGAATTGACATACCTCAGGCCGCATCTGATGTTCACGGTGTTACCACCGAGGTTGCAATTCGGGATGGAATGGACCCGCTGACGGCAATCGCCGAAATTAGTCAGGAACTAAAAAAGCTAAATGCGACAATGCCCTTGGTCGCATTCAATGCCCCATATGACTTTACTATTTTGGCCAACGAAGCCATCCGGTATCAGTTAGAGCCTCTTGAGCCGCAAACAGTAATCGATCCGCTGGTGCTTGACCGCAGGGTGGATAAGTTCCGAAAGGGAAAGCGCAATCTAGTTTTCATGTCAGAGCACTATGGGGTTGAGCTAACCGATGCCCATAATTCAACTGCTGACGCAGTAGCCGCGGGGAAACTAGCCCAGCAAATTGCCAAGCGCTTTGCAGAGCTCGACGTCCCAATCGAAAGTCTGCACGAAGCTCAAGCCAAATGGAGCGATGAGCAGTCAGAAAGTTTTGCAAAGTTCATGAGACAGCAAAACCGCCCGGATTTCCAGGCGGAATTGGGTTGGCCAATAAGGCTTTAGCTGAAGTTCTTGTAGCGATCGTTGAATCGCTCCACGCGGCCAGCAGCATCCATGATGCGCTGTTTTCCAGTGTAGAACGGGTGGCTCTCGGAGCTGATTTCAACGTCGTGAACCGGGTAGGTCTTGCCATCTTCCCACTCGATTGTCTTGTCGCTGGTGATGGTTGCACGAGTCAGGAATGACACTCCAGATGCTAGGTCGCGGAATACGATCGGCTCGTAGCTTGGGTGAATTTCTGCCTGCATGATTTCCTTCTAATAAAGTCTGAGTTGCATTTAGCAACAGCCCAAGAGTTTAGCAAGTATTTTCCAACTCGTCTACGACGAAACTGCCGAAAACCTTTGATTTTGATAGTTCAGGGTCAATGGATGGTTGAAAGCCTCGGAAATACTGGCTGAAGTAAGTGTCATGCCAATCTCGCCTCGGGCCATGACCTTGCCATCTTGCATCAGCAGCGCGTGGGTAAAGCCCGGTGGAATTTCCTCTAGGTGATGGGTCACCATCACCATTGCAGGGGCCTCTGTCGCCTGGGCATATCCGGAGAGAAGCTGCAAAGTTAGCTCCCTGGCTGCAAGATCTAGGCTGGCGACCGGTTCGTCTAGAAGAAGTAACTCTGGATCGGTCATTACGGAGCGAGCAATCTGAACCCGCTTGCGCTCACCGTCGCTCAGAGTGCCAAAGGCCCTGTCTTCGAAGTTTGATAGCTCCCACTCCCCCAAAACTCTTCTAGCTCTTCGTTCATCAATCGAGTCGTACTCTTCGTTCCATCTACCGGTGATGCCATAGCTGGCGGTCATAACGGCATTGAGAACCGTTTCGGAATTTGGTATTTGGGCCGCCAGGGCACTTGATGCAAACCCAATTCTTGTTCTGAGTTCAAAAACATTTACCTCTCCCAAGCGCTGGCCTAGAAGTGTTGCGGATCCGCTGGAGGGCTGTATTTGAGCCGCCGCAAGCTTTAGAAGAGTGGTCTTGCCAGCTCCATTGGCTCCGAGTACCACCCAACGTTCTGTCGGGCCCACCGAGAACGTGAGGGAGTCAATGATGGACTTACCACCGCGTACAACGCTGACATTTTGAAGATTAATTACCTCGGACACGCCCAATAGCCTAGCTGCCAATCTCACGCTGACCCCTTGGCTTCGAAGCGAGTCGCGCTAGATCTCGACCATAGTCTCAAATTCACTCCATTGGCTTGGGAGCAAGCTAGCATTTGGTAATAGTCCATGAAAAGCTGGACTGAAGTGTGCCAGGGAGAGAAAATGAGTTTTCTAGTTGTGTTTGACGTTGACTCAACGCTTATTGATCAAGAAGCCATCGAGCTTCTAGCAACGCACTCCGGCACTCGAGAGCAAGTGGCCCTGATCACTGAGCGCGCAATGAAAGGCGAAATAGATTTCAGCGCCTCACTGATCGAACGAGTTGCTCTGTTGGCGGGCCTAGATCAAAGCGTTCTAACAAAAGTCGCAGACGAGCTTTCACCAACCAAGGGCGCTGTGGAGCTTATTGAGGCGATCCATTCGGCCGGCGGCTACGCTGCAGCGGTCTCGGGTGGCTTCATTCAGCTACTAGAACCACTGAAAAAGACCCTGAACCTTGATTTTGCCAAGGCAAACACCCTGGAGGTTGTCGATGGCAAACTCTCGGGCAAAGTAATCGGTGAACTCGTTGATTCCAGCGTGAAAGCAGAAACACTTTTAGCTCTTGTCAAAAAACTAGAGATTGACATTGCCCAAACCATCGCCATTGGCGACGGGGCGAACGACCTGAAGATGATGAAAGAAGCGGGACTGTCAATAGCTTTTTGTGCTCAGCCAATCGTTCGAGAAAGCGCTGATATCGTCATCGACGCGAGGGATTTGTCGCAAGTCATCGCGCTGCTACCGAACTAGCTTTTATTAGGCCCCGGTGGAGTGCAGTCCACCGTCGACGTGAATCATCTCTCCGGTTGTGGCAGGGAACCAATCACTTAGTAACGCGACTAATCCCTTGGCCGCAGCGTTGGTGTCGGTAAGGTCCCAACCAAGAGGTGCGCGGTCCGCCCAAACTTCTTCCATAGTTGCAAATCCTGGGATTCCCTTGGCCGCAGTGGTTCTAAGGGGCCCGGCGGAAATTAGATTCACTCTGATTCCCTTCGGTCCTAGATATTTTGCTAGATAACGGGAAGTGGACTCAAAGGCCGCCTTAGCAACTCCCATCCAGTCGTAGACCGGCCAAGAAACAGTGGCGTCGAAGGTGAGGCCCACAACCGAGCTCGGGTTATTTAGGACGGGCAGGCATGCGGTGGTGATGGACTTTAGTGAGTAGGCAGACACTTCGACCGCAGTCGAAACATCAGACCACTCTGTCTCTAGAAAGTTTCCGCCCAGGGCCGTTTGGGGGGCGAACGCGATGGCATGAACGATGCCGTCAATCATTCCGATCTCAGCCTTGATCTTCTCGGCAAGGCCGTCCAAGTGCTCTTTGTTTGTGGCATCTAATTCAATTACCTTCACTGGCTTTGGAAGACGCCCAGCAATTTTCGTTGTAATTGGAAGCATTCTGCCGAATGAGCTTAATATCACCTCGGCACCTTGTTCTTGGGCCAAGCGGGCTGCCGAGTAGGCAATCGACGCTTCGGTCAACACGCCTGTGATCAGTATTTTCTTGCCCTCTAATATTCCCAAAACTGCTCCTTTGATTTTCTAAACAAACGGTACTACCTAGTGGCCCATTCCGAGGCCACCGTCAACTGGGATGACTGCTCCGGAGATGTAAGACGCCTCGTCAGAAGCAATCCATCGGACAACTTTTGCAACTTCCTCCGGGGAGGCGAATCGGCCAGCTGGAATTCGTGATCGATACGTGGCTGCAAGTTCTTCACTGAGGGCGGCTGTCATATCGGTGTCTATAAACCCGGGAGCCACAACATTGGCGGTGATGTTCTTGGCGCCGATCTCGCGAGTGATAGAACGCGCAATTCCAACCAAAGCACTCTTTGTGGCGGAGTAGTTGACCTGCCCGGCGCTGCCAAGGAGACCCACAACGCTGCCAATGAGAATGACCCTGCCAAACTTCTGACGAAGCATGGATTTAGTCACACGCTTCACCACGCGAAAGACACCATTTAGATTGGTGTCAACAACGCTTTCGAATTCCTCATCACTCATTCGCATCAAAAGAGTGTCCTTTGTGATGCCAGCATTTGCTACCAAAACCTCAATTGGCCCCAGTGCCGCTTCTACTTCGGCTATGGCTGTGTCAAGCGACGCCGAATCGGTCACATCTGCCGTCACGGTCATCGAACCCTCTGGTCCGTGTCCGGATCTTGCCGTCACTGCCACCCGATGTCCGCTTGCGACAAACTCTTTTGCGATGGCGAATCCAATGCCGCGATTGCCGCCGGTGACCAAAACAGTTCGCACAGTTTCCATTTTCTTTCTCCTAGCGGGAATACCATTGAGCATTGAGCGTTATGAATACCACAGTCTAGTAATTTCCTATCCTGAAAGAACGGCAACACTTGAGCAAGCGCCAGAGCGCCACTTCCTTAAACCTCAGTCCTGAGGACGAGCGTAGATCTCGCATGGTCAAATATTCGGTGGCGATGTCCATAAGGATGGTTTGCATTGTGCTCGGAGTATTCACCCAAGGAATATTTATGTGGATTTTCTTCGGGTTGGCCATTTTTCTTCCTTATTTTGCGGTCGTGCTTGCCAACCAACAGGGCGCACCAAAGGAAACAACCAGCAAGGCCATTGCTCCGAAAATCACCATCAAGTCGGACCAATTCAAGTTTGATGACTAACGCTAAGTGCTCTCGGGCAGGTTG
This sequence comes from uncultured Microbacteriaceae bacterium, assembly GCA_937920245.1. Lineage (GTDB taxonomy): Bacteria > Actinomycetota > Actinomycetes > Actinomycetales > Microbacteriaceae > Aquiluna. Next base: position 10,138 of record CALGUV010000062.1, on the reverse strand, counting down.
CACTCTTGAAGCAACGTGTTTGATTAGCTGGCGAAATCCCAAAGTCCACGCCCCTGACAGGGTCAAGTCCTGGGCTGCCTGCGATGAGCACCGGTCATATCTGGTTGACTATCTATCAGCGAGAGATTTTTACCTGAAGGATGAAAAGTTTGACCCAAAGCACTCTTAGACGTTGGGGCCCCTGGTTGGCCTTAGTTGTGCTTTTTTCTATAGCAACTTCACTTCTGAGTTGGTGGCAGTTTTCCAGGCGGGAAGAAAGAGTTCAGAAAATCAATACCGTGATTGAGAATTACGATAAGTCCGTCGTGCCATTCGCTGACCTTGACTGGGAATTCTTTGAAAATGGTGAACCAATCAATGAGTGGCGCCCCGTAACAGTGACTGGAACATATCTAACTGACCAGGCAGTTTTAGTGCGGAACCGACCTCTGAATGGACAGGGGGGCTTCCTGCAACTGGTTCCTCTGCTTATGGATGACGGCCAGATCTTGATAATTGACCGTGGCTGGCTCGCGACCGGAGTTCGAGTAACCGAGCCCTCTTCTAATCCGTTGCCGGATTCGGTCGTTCACACACTCACCGTTCGTCTCAGGGCTGCGGAGCCTGACCTAAATCGAGCACCAGTGTCAGGGCAGCTTGCAACAGTAAACCCCGCCGAACTTGTTGATCAACTAAGTGATTATGGTTCCGTGGTGTCCAATCGATACGGTCGGTTAGCAAAAGAGTCCCCCGCTTATGAAAAAGCGCCGTTCCCGATGCCCATGCCGTCTTTGAATGAGGGAAACCATCTTTCCTACGCTTTTCAATGGATAATCTTCGGAATCATGGCCTTTGTTGCTTTTGGCTGGGCGTTCAGAAACGAGCGACGCATTGCATTGGAGGCTTCGGGACAGATAGCCCCAAGAAAGCCAAAAGAGAACCAGGCGCTAGAAGACGCTGAGTTTGAAGACGCTAACCAATAGAATGACCAGAACGAGCTAGAAAGGCTTAGTAAATGAGCATTGCACAAGCAACCATTGCGGACCGATTTGTCCCGAGGACGATCGTTAATAACATTTCTCTTGTTCTGGGCGGTGCTCTAATTACTGCACTTGCCGCTCAGGTTCAGATTCCAATGTGGCCAGTTCCGCTCACCTTGCAAACCTTCGCGGTTCTCCTGGTGGGAGCAACTCTCGGTGCAGGACGGGGTGCCGCGTCACTGTCTGTCTACCTAGCCATGGGCGCTGCTGGATTGCCCGTATTCGCCTCTGCCAAGACCCTTACTGGCGCTTTGCCAACGGTTGGTTACATAGTTGGCTTTGTTGCAGCTGCGGCCCTGGTCGGCTTCCTAGCTTCTAAGGGCTTTTCTAAGACTCCACTAAAAGTTGCCGTCAGCTTTGCCGCTGGATCAGCAATAATTTATGGCTTTGGAGTCGCAGGCCTAATGATTACCTTGGGCCTCAGCATGTCACAGGCGATTGCCGCCGGAGTTATTCCGTTTCTGATAGGAGACGTCGCTAAGGCAGTTGCAGCAGCAGCAATGCTGCCACTGGCTTGGAAAATTGTGAACAAGTAAATAATCAGCTCAAAAAAATAGGACCCATCTGGGTCCTATTTTTTTTTGGCTCTTACTAGATAGAGAAACCGATGGCTCGCATCATTTCTTTTCCATCGTCGGTAATTTGCTCCGGACCCCATGGCGGCATCCAAACCCAGTTGATTCTAAATGCGTCAACCACTCCATCTAGTGACGCAGCCGTCTGCTCTTCAATAACATCCTGAAGTGGGCAACCAGCTGAGGTCAGAGTCATGTTGATTAGAAGTGCCCCATCATCGGACTCTTGGAGCCCATAGACCAAACCAAGGTCAATAATGTTGACGCCAATTTCGGGGTCAATGATGTCCTTCATTGCCTCAATTACCCGGTCGTACTGAGCGGGCTCTAATTCCTTTGGCTCGCTCATGCTTCGGTCTTCAAGTAGCGATCGTAGCCCTCTGCTTCAAGTCGTTCAGCTAGTTCTGGGCCACCCTGCTCGGCAACTTTTCCAGCCACGAAAACGTGAACGAAATCTGGTTCGATGTAACGCAAGATTCTCGTGTAGTGAGTAATTAGAAGAACGCCGATGCCAGTTTCTTCCTTGGCTCGGTTGACGCCCTCTGAAACGACCTTCAATGCATCGACGTCGAGTCCGGAATCGGTTTCGTCAAGGATTGCGATTTTTGGCTTCAAAAGCTCCAGTTGAAGAATTTCATGGCGCTTCTTTTCGCCACCTGAGAACCCTTCGTTGACATTTCTTTCCGTGAAGTCTGGATCCATTCGGAGGTTTTTCATAGCGTGCTTTAGATCGCCGATCCACTCGCGGAGCTTTGGGGCTTCGCCATCGAGAGCGGTCTTGGCGGTTCTTAGGAAGTTCGACACCGATACTCCAGGCACTTCAACTGGGTATTGCATGGCAAGGAACAACCCCGCCTTTGCTCGCTCGTCGACGGCCATCTCAAGAACGTTCTGGCCATCTAGCAGGATCTCTCCCTCAGTGACCTCGTACTTTGGGTGCCCGGCGATGGAGTAGGCAAGGGTTGACTTGCCGGAACCGTTCGGTCCCATGATTGCGTGAGTCTCGCCGGATTTGACCACTAGGTCTACGCCTCGCAAGATCTGCTTTTTGCCCTGGTCCGTATCAACTGATACGTGTAGGTTCTTAATTTCTAGGGTTGTCATTATTTGATTTCCTTTACGCTTCGTACTCGATAAAAACTTCGTCATTTTCTACTAGCACCTCGTAGGTACTAACTGCCTCATACGCCGGAAGACTCAAAGGAACTCCGGTATTTAGGTCAAACTTTGCTCCGTGGGCCCAGCACTCCAAGGTTTCGTCCTCAACAAAGCCTTCGCTCAGTGAAATCTCACCGTGCGAGCACTTGTCATCGATCGCCCTAAAGTCGCCGTCATTGAGCCTTACAAGGGCAATCGGGTGCCCCTCGATAGTTACCCTGAGGGCGTTACCCGGCTTGATATCCTCAGTGGCACAAACTCTTATTGCCAATTTAGACTCCTGCCTTCTCGAGTCCTTGTTCGATTGAAGCAATTAGACGGTCTTCAACCTGAGAAATCCCAACCTTCTGAACTACCTCATTCAAGAATCCTCGAACCACAAGCCGCTTGGCCTCGGTGTCGCCAATTCCCCTAGCCATTAGATAGAACAGTTGCTCGTCATCGAATCGCCCGGACGCACTAGCGTGCCCAGCCCCTTCGATTTTGCCGGTTTCAATCTCTAGGTTTGGAACGGAGTCAGCTCGCGCACCGTCGGTCAACAACAAGTTTCGGTTTAGTTCGTAGCTGTTCGTTCCAATTGCGGTTTCTCTAATAAGAACATCTCCGACCCAGACCGTGTGAGCCCCTGCACCCTGGAGTGCGCCCTTATAGGCAACATTGGAAACGCAGTTTTCGGCAATGTGGTCCACGTATGGTCGGTGCTCAAAGTAGTTCTTGGAGTCAGCTAGGTAGACCCCGTACATCTGTATTTCGGCACCCGGAGAGTCAAGGGCAACAGAGGGTGTGACTCTAACGAGGTCTCCCCCAAGCGACACCACGACGTGCTTCAGAACTGAGTCTTTACCAAGTCTGGTTAGTTGATTTGACACGTGGGAAGAACCGTTATCCCAGTCCTGAATCGACACAAAGTCAAGCTTTGCTCCAGGGTCCAGCAGAATTTCAACGTTCTCCGCAAGTGAGCCTTGACCGATGTGGTCCAGAACGATTGTCGCCTTCGCATTTGCGCCTACCTTCACAAAGATATGTAGGGCCTTAGCTGCAAGCTCTTCTAGTTTCAAGGTTAGAAATACAGGTTCAGCTATTTCCTGATCTGCAGGAACCTCAACCAGAAGAGTTTTGGAGGCATTCGTCCACGCGATTGCCGAAATTCTGTCTTCTGGCAATCCGGCCGTCCCGACAATTGGCTCGCTGGAATCAATCCAACTGGCAGTGACTGTCCCGGCAAGGGTTATTGAGAGCTCATCCCTGGAAACTTCGCCGATAACTTCTGCATCAAGGCCCTGGAGGCGATCCATTGGCAAATAACGCCAGATCTCCTGCCTGTTTGATAGCTCTGCGAAATCGCTTATTGAGGTCGATCTAGGGCGCTCAGACCTTGTCTGAAGCGGCACGAGTTTGTGCTCGTGAGCCTTTATTCCGTGCTGCGCCATCTAGCCAACAGCCCCTTCCATCTGCATCTCAATTAGCTTGTTGAGCTCCAGCGCGTACTCCATCGGCAACTCCTTGGCAATCGGCTCGATAAAGCCTCGAACAATCATCGCCATCGCTTCATCTTCGGCCATTCCTCGAGACTGCAAGTAGAACAACTGCTCTGCACTTATGGCGGAGACCGTGGCCTCATGACCCATGGAAACGTCGTCCTCGCGGATGTCGTTTGCCGGGTAAGTGTCTGATCTAGAAATTGTGTCGACCAATAGCGCGTCGCAACGAACAGTGTTCGCCGAGTGGTGAGCTCCCGGATTCACCCGAATTTCACCTCGGTAGGAAGTTCTTCCTCCACCTCGAGCAATTGACTTGGACACAATTGAGCTAGTTGTGTAAGGAGCAAGGTGAATCATCTTGGCTCCAGCATCCTGGTGCTGACCTTCTCCGGCGAAAGCAACCGACAGTGTCTCACCACGAGCGCGCTCGCCGGCAAGTATGACGCTTGGGTATTTCATGGTGACCTTTGACCCGATGTTCCCATCAATCCACTCCATGGTGGCGCCTTCGTGAGCGATGGCTCGCTTGGTTACCAGGTTGTAAACGTTGTTAGACCAGTTCTGGATTGTCGTGTAACGAACGCGAGCATTCTTCTTGACAATAATTTCAACTACTGCAGAGTGCAGCGAATCAGACTGGTAAATAGGAGCGGTGCAACCCTCGATGTAGTGAACGTAGGAGTCCTCATCAGCAATGATCAGAGTTCTTTCGAACTGCCCCATGTTTTCGGTGTTTATTCGGAAATATGCCTGAAGAGGGATGTCTACTTTTACGCCCTTGGGGATGTAGACGAATGATCCTCCGGACCAAACAGCTGTGTTGAGGGCAGCAAACTTATTATCGCCGGCTGGGATTACAGTCCCGAAATACTCTTCGAAGATCTCAGGGTGCTCTCGAAGGGCGGTGTCGGTATCTAGGAACAAGACTCCCTGCTTCTCGAGGTCTTCTCGAATCGAGTGGTATACGACCTCTGACTCATACTGGGCGGCAACGCCCGAAACTAGTCGCTGGCGCTCCGCATCTGGGATTCCAAGCTTGTCGTAGGTGTTGCGAATGTCTTCTGGAAGATCTTCCCAGGTTTGTGCCTGGCGCTCCGTGGAGCGAACGAAATACTTGATGTTGTCGAAGTCAATACCTGATAGGTCTGCTCCGAATGTAGGCATTGGCTTTTTTAGAAATAGCTCGTAACCCTTGAGTCTCCGCTGGAGCATCCAGTCGGACTCGTCTTTTTTGCCCGAGATGTCGCGTACGACCTCGTCCGAGATACCACGCTTGGCGTCATCGCCCGCTTTGGACTTGTCGGACCAACCGAATTCGTAGGTCCCTAGGTCGTCCAGTTCTGGGCGATCAATAATTTTCTCTGCCATTGTGGCCTCCTTGCTTAATCAGTACAACTGATTTTGGTGAAACGTATTCCATCAAGGCCAATCGTGAGAAACTTGACTGGTGATGTTGTAGCAAGCCTACGCAGTTCTATGAAAATAAAACAGTAAGGCATACCTAAGTTAAGGCGTTTATGAAGACCCTAAAGGGCCTCTGGTTCAATGGCATAGTGTCGCCGCTTCGATTGCGGCTATTTGTTTGGCTGTCACTTGTAACCCAAATTTTGATTGTTGTGACTGGAGGCGCTGTCCGCCTTACTGGAAGCGGTTTGGGTTGCCCAACTTGGCCCAAGTGCACTGAAGACTCTCTGATTAGCACCCCTGAGATGGGTTTCCACGGCGTTATTGAATTTGGAAATCGGTTGCTGACAATCGTGCTGCTTGTGATTGCTCTCTTAACCTTCATTGTTGCTGTAAGAATCAGTGAATCCACGCGTCGCATTGGGCTACTTTCGATTGGTTTTTTCAGCGGCGCGGTCTTGCTGGTTGTGGGCCTAGCTTTCAACACCGTGTTCGGACTTGTTTTGGTCACCCTTGCCACGTTTGCGCTGGCGTTGGCAATGATGCTGGTGTTTGGCGCCATCATTATTAGAACGGCCCGCTCGACAAACCGGTTTGGTTTAGTGGTTCCGGCTTTTGGTTTGGGGGTTGGCATAATAATTCAGGCCGTAATCGGTGGCATTACGGTCCTCACGGGCTTGAACTCTTGGATTGTGGGGCTCCACTTCGTGATTTCCACGGGCCTTATTGCTCTGGCTTCACTTTTGGTATGGCGAGCCTTGCCCAAGCCGGGAAATGACGTCGCGATGTGGAATTCAAATCTGGCTTGGCCGACTGTGGTAGTTGGATTTATTGCTATCTGCATGGGAGTAATCGTCACCGGTGCCGGTCCGCATGCGGGAGACGCTCTCACGCCGCGAAATGGTTTCGATCTTGAGGTCTGGCAGCATTACCACTCCTACCCCGGCTACACGCTGCTGGCTCTAATAACTTTGCAGCTGATAGCTCAGGTTGTCCGATCAAGGTCCGTATTGAAGCAACTTGAGTCTCGGATTCTGTTGCTTTTGTTTGCCGCCACTGTTTTGCAGGCCGTTGTTGGAGTGATTCAGGCGCGAATGGGAGTTCCACCGCTGTTGGTTGGCATTCACATGCTTGGTTCCGGGGTGCTTACATCACTGATTACTTTCCAGGTGTTGAGCGCAAGGAAAATAAACAGATGAAGACCATCTTCTGGTTTCGGAGGGATCGCAGGCTTCAGGATAATCAGGCCCTCAGCTTTGCGGCTAGCACTTCTCAGGAGCTACTTCCAGTCTTCGTTCTTCCGACCTCAAGTGCTGAAATGTCTGAGCTGCGTGCAAGTTCGGTTGTGGCCTCGATCCTAGCTTTGGACAAAAGCCTCCCCAGAGGACTTGAGCTTCGCCACGGCGAAGCAAGCGTGGAGCTTGGAAAAATTTGTCAGGAGTTTTCTGGCAAGCGTGTTGTGGCCACTAGGGCATTTGATACCAATGGGGTTGCCGAGCAAGAGGCAGTTCGACAGGTACTTGCGGCCATAGATGTAGAGCTTGTCTTGCTGGGCAGCTATTACGCAGTTGAGCCCGGAACAGTGGTAAAAGATGATCAAACAGCCGTGCGCGTGTATACGCCCTTTTATAAAAGATGGCTTCAAGCATCCGTGCCCGAGCCATTTGTTCTTGATGCCGAAAGCGCCCCATGGGCGCCGGCTAGCAAAAATATTTCCTTAGCCTCAAACGTGAGTGCTGGTGAAGCGTTAGCTCTTGAAACATGGGACAAGTTTCGAGCCTCTCGGATTTTTGATTACTCAGATAATCGAAATCGACCGGACATAAATGGCACCTCCAAGCTTTCTCATGCGCTAGCACACGGCGAAGTTCATCCGCGCACGTTGCTTGCCGGTCTTGGGAACACCGAGGGCGAAGAGGTTTTTCGCAAGGAGATTGCTTGGCGAGAGTTTTACGCGGACGTAATGCACCACCACCCTCGCACCTACGACGAATACTACGAGCCTCGCTTTGCAGAACTTTCCTACGACGACCCACAAAAGTTCCCGGAGAAACTAGAGGCTTGGAAGACTGGTGCTACTGGATATCCGATTGTCGATGCGGCGATGCGACAGCTTGTGAATTCCGGGTGGATGCACAATCGGGCGCGCATGATTGTCGCAAGTTTTTTGGTGAAGGACCTTCACTTCGAGTGGCAAATTGGAGCCAAGTTTTTCGAGGAGCACTTGACCGATTTTGACCCCGCCTCAAACTCCCACGGCTGGCAATGGACCGCCGGCTGCGGCACCGATGCCAGCCCTTTTTATAGAGTATTTAATCCAATTCTTCAAGGTGCAAAATTTGACCCGAATGGCGACTACGTGAGGAAGTGGGTGCCGGAGTTAGCTCATTTGCCAGCCGCAAGCGTTCACGAACCTTGGAACGACATCGCCGGTTATCAGTTCGGTTATGCTCCCCCAATTTTGGATCACTCTCAAGAGCGAGATGAGGCGCTCCGGCGCCTTGAGGAAATAAAACGCTAAAGGTCTCTAAATATAAATAAGCGGGTCAATGGCGATTGCCAAAAACAAAATCGTCAGGTGAGTAATTGATGCGTGGAACAATCGCATTGGGTTCTGAGGGACCTGAACCTTCGCTTCCTTGTAAAGCCGGTGCGATTCCCAGGTGAACCAGATTCCGGCCAATACTGCTGCAACGGTATAAACCGTGCCCATGTTCGCAACTGGAATCAATAGGAGTGTAGAAGCAAAATATGCGTAGGCATAAAGGATTATCTGCCTGCCGACATGTTCGTTTTTAGCCACCACAGGAAGCATTGGAACTCCGGCAGCTTTGTATTCCTCTAAGTAGCGCATTGAGAGTGGCCAATAGTGCGGGGGCGTCCAAAGGAAGATAATCAAGAACAGCACTCCGGCAGCTAGTGACAGCTCATTGGTTACTGCGGCCCAACCAATCAGCGCTGGCATTGCCCCGGCTGCACCTCCCCAAACAATATTTTGCGGCGTGCGTCTCTTGAGCCCAAGAGTGTAGACAAAGACATAAAACAAAATTGCAACAAGCGACAGAACGGCTGCAAGAACATTTATTAGTAGCGCAAACCAAATGACAGACAGGGTTCCTATCGACCATGCGAAGATCAATGCTTCTTTGTGGGTTATCTCTCCGGTGACAAGAGGCCGATTCTTAGTGCGGCCCATAATCTTGTCAATGTCGCGATCTATGTAGCAATTGAATGCGTTGGCACTTCCAGCGCTGAGAGCCCCGCCAAATACGGTGGCGATAATCAGCCAAATTGAGGGGAAACCTCTAGCGGCGAGAATCATGGCCGGCACGGTTGCAATCAGCAGCAGCTCAATAACACGAGGTTTAGTTAGTAAAAAATAGCCACGGATCTTGCGCGAAAACCGCGCACCAGAAGTTTTTTCGACCGTAGACATTTGCTCAAGTCTAATCCAGTCCGAGCTGTCCTGCAGCCCACTCGGTATAGACTCATGGCTAAATGTCAGGCATCGCCGCCGGCGCAAATCCCTAAGTGGTAAAACACGTAATTTGTTAGGAATGACTCTTTGTTGGAATGGAATGAAATTGACGATTTGGCAGTCAAGACAGCCAAAGTTCTTGCCGCGGATGCAGTAGAGAAGGTTGGCAACGGCCACCCCGGAACCGCAATAAGCCTTGCGCCAGCTGCGTATCTATTGTTTCAAAAGGTCATGAGGCATGACCCTCAAGATGACCGCTGGGTGGGCCGAGATAGATTCATCCTTTCGGTGGGTCACTCTTCACTAACTTTGTATAACCAGTTATTTCTAGGTGGTTTTGGCCTCGAACTCAACGACATCAAATCATTGCGTACCTGGGGATCTCTAACCCCTGGTCATCCCGAATATGCTCACACCAAGGGCGTTGAAATCACAACCGGCCCCTTGGGTCAAGGCCTTGCATCTGCGACTGGATTTGCCATGTCAACAAGATTTGAGCGGGAATTATTTGACCCTGCCACAACCGACGGAACTTCGCCGTTTGACCACTTCGTATATGTAATCGCTGGAGACGGTGACATGCAAGAAGGCGTGAGTGCTGAAGCAGCTTCCCTCGCCGGTCATCACGGACTGGGCAATCTGATTGTGATCTATGACGCGAACCAGATTTCTATTGAAGACGACACCGACATCAGCTTTTCTGAAGATGTCGCAAAGCGATACCAGGCTTACGGTTGGCAGACCATCGAGGTCAACTGGCGAAAAGAAACCGGATATGTCGAGGATGTCGAAGCTCTTTACGAAGCCGTTCTGGCAGCCAAGGCAAACAAAGATCAGCCAACGCTAATCACACTAAGAACCATCATCGGTTGGCCGAGTCCAACAAAGCAAGACACCGGCAAGATTCACGGATCAAAGCTTGGTGCTGAAGAACTTGCTGGTCTCAAGCAGGCGTTGGGTTTCGACCCTGAAGAGCACTTCGCCGTGGCTGAGGAAGTTCTTTCTCACACTAGGCAACTGGCT
>CALGUV010000060.1 GCA_937920245.1 uncultured Microbacteriaceae bacterium | reverse complement strand
CGCTACCTTAGGACCGTTATAGTTACGGCCGCCGTTTACCGGGGCTTCAATTCAATGCTTCTCCGAAAATAACATCTCCTCTTAACCTTCCGGCACCGGGCAGGTGTCAGGCCTTATACTTCATCTTTCGATTTTGCAAAGCCATGTGTTTTTGATAAACAGTCGCCTGGGCCTATTCACTGCGGCCTCTATTGCTAGTGGCGTCTCTTCTCCCGAAGTTACGAGACCATTTTGCCTAGTTCCTTAGCCATGAATCACTCGAGCACCTTAGGATTCTCTCCTTGACTACCTGTGTCGGTTTGCGGTACGAGTACTTATAACCTGAAGCTTAGAGGTTTTTCTTGGAAGCCCTTAGGGTCATTATCCACTTGTCCGTAGACGCGTGGTACTATCAAGTTCACCAAGTCGAACGGATTTGCCTATTCAACCTATAGTTACACTCTTTAACGCACTATTCCGTCAGTGCGCAGACCTTTCATCACTCCGTCACCCCATCGCAGTTATAAGTAGTACGGGAATATTAACCCGTTGTCCATCCACTACCCCCTTCGGGTTCGCGTTAGGTCCCGACTAACCCTGAGACGATTAGCGTCGCTCAGGAAACCTTAGTCTATCGGTGTGCAGGTTTCTCGCCTGCATTATCGTTACTCATTCCTACATTTGCTTTTCTAAGCGCTCCAGCATGCATCGCCACACACCTTCAACGCCCTTAGAATGCTCCCCTACCAGTACATAATAAATTATGTAATCCACAGCTTCGGTAATACACTTATGCCCGATTATTATCCACGCTCGATCGCTCGACTAGTGAGCTGTTACGCACTCTTTAAATGAATGGCTGCTTCCAAGCCAACATCCTAGCTGTCTATGCAACCGAACAACGTTATTTCAACTTAGTATATATTTTGGGACCTTAGCTGATGGTCTGGGTTCTTTCCCTCTCGGACATGGACCTTAGCACCCATGCCCTCACTGCTCAGTATATCTTATAGCATTCGGAGTTTGTCAGGGTTTGGTAGGCGGTGAAGCCCCCTAGCCCAATCAGTAGCTCTACCTCTATAAGACTCAACCTGAACGCTGCACCTAAATGCATTTCGGGGAGTACGAGCTATTTCCCAGTTTGATTGGCCTTTCACCCCTACCCACAGTTCATCTGAAAACTTTTCAACGTTTACCAGTTCGGACCTCCATTCCGTGTTACCGGAACTTCATCCTGACCATGGGTAGATCACAAGGTTTCGCGTCTACCCCCACTGACTATATCGCCCTATTCAGACTCGCTTTCGCTTCGGCTTCGTGTCTTAAACACTTAACCTTGCCAATGAGGAGTAACTCGTAGGATCATTATGCAAAAGGCACGCCGTCGCCCCTAAAGGCTTCGACCGCTTGTAGACACACAGTTTCAGGGTCTATTTCACTCCCTTGTTCAGGGTTCTTTTCACCTTTCCTTCACAGTACTCGTTCGCTATCGGTCTCTGAGGAGTATTTAGCCTTACCGGATGGTTCCGGCTGATTCAGACAGGATTTCACATGTCCCGCCCTACTCAGGATACTACTAGGTATATATACTATTTCGTGTACGGGCCTTTCACCCTCTATGGATCAGCTTTCCAACTAATTCCACTATAATATATAAGTCCATATCGTAGTCCTACAACCCCGATCTTGCCGAAACAAAACCGGTTTGGGCTATTTCCATTTCGCTCGCCGCTACTCCGGAAATCACTATTGTTTTCTCTTCCTCTGCTTACTTAGATGTTTCAGTTCAGCAGGTTTGCTTCCGTCTTACGACGGATGACTGGTCTTCAACCAGCCGGGTTTCCCCATTCAGAAATCTACGGATCACAAAATATTTGCTTCTCCCCGTAGCTTATCGCAGCTTATCACGTCTTTCTTCGCCTCTCAAATCCAAGGCATCCCCTGTGTGCCCTTAATAACTTATTAGTTTTCTCTTTATTTCTATTACTACTTCAATCAATTCCAACATTTCAAAGAACTTCTATTGCTTATAAAAAAAGTTTCACCTCTCTTTATCTTAAATAAAAATATCAAACAACTATTACTCAATAACGAAAACTTACGTCCGCATTCTTTCTATAATAATAATTCAACTTTCAATACTTATACTAATTACCGCGTTCGATAATTTTTAACTTTTCAATTAGTGGAGGATATCGGAGTCGAACCGATGACCCCTTGCGTGCAAGGCAAGTGCTCTAGCCAGCTGAGCTAATCCCCCTTCATAGACTCAAAGACTTTAAGATTAAAGACTTGAAGACTAATAACAGAAGTAGTCCCGAGCAGATTTGAACTGCTGACCCCTACATTATCAGTGTAGTGCTCTAACCAACTGAGCTACGGGACTATAATTAAATAATCCCTCTCAAATTTTTTTACCCCTCTTTTATGATTGGGAGAGATTGATTAAGAAAAAGAAACAGCAAAATTAAACACTTTTGCTCTCTAGAAAGGAGGTGTTCCAGCCGCACCTTCCGGTACGGCTACCTTGTTACGA
>CALGUV010000059.1 GCA_937920245.1 uncultured Microbacteriaceae bacterium | reverse complement strand
TCGGACCAAGGTGTTATCGACGTCAAAGAATGCCGCAACCTTTTTCTCGTTATTCATCTTGTTTAGAGCCACCGCCACAGTCTATTGGCTACAGGTTTCTAGAATAGGGTGGAGAAATGAAAGCCGCGTTGGAGATTACCTTGATAGGCAGGCAAGGTTGCCATCTATGCGAGGAGGCACAAAACATCCTCGCGGGAGTAATCGCCCGCTTCGCAGCAGAGAACCCACTGATTGAATACGTAGTTGACGATGTCGATGTCGATTCTGACTTGGAGCTGAGAGACAAGTACTCGGACGAGGTTCCAGTGCTTCTGATCAATGGTCAGCAGGTTGCTTTTTTGAGGTTTGACGCTGATCGAATTTACTCAAGGCTCGGCGACTTTGCAAAAAACTAGAGAAGCTTTTCCGGATTTTCTTCGAGGATTTGCACTGCTTGGAATCGTCGTAGTCAACGCTCCATTTATTGGAATCAACACAGTCCTTGGTTTGAGTGCAGCGGATGTTTCGCAAGTTCAAAACTTTGTCCCAGCCTTTTTGATTAATGCCCTAGCGCTTGGAAAGTTTTACTTGCTGTTTTCGTTCTTGTTTGGATACAGCGCCGGCTTTGTGCTCAAGGACAGCAAGGTCAATCTGAAAAGGTGGGTGGCCAGGGCATTGTTTCTGATTCTCCTAGGAACACTGCATGCCACGCTGCTGTTTCACGGTGACATCCTGTTTGGCTATGGAGTTTTAGCGTTGGTGTTGACACTGTTTTACTTCCGAAGTGACCGAGCGCTAAAAATCTGGGTTCGGATTCTCTACCTTGGCACCGCCGGATTATTCTCGGCCTTCGCGCTGCTGCTGTGGTTTGCAGAAAAGTACCTGGGTGAAGATGTTGGCGAAACCGTGACTGAATCCCGATTGGATTCCTCACTTGCTTCGGGCTCCTTCTTTGACAACGCAAGTGCGCGCTTCGAGCTCTGGTCTACTGGGCTTGGCGAGTCGTTTTTGCTGCAGGGCCTGATGGCACTTGCTGCATTCCTGGTCGGCGTGCTGGCATCGCGCCGGAAGCTGCTTGCATCTGGCGCTAAGCCTGAGGCGATGAAAAAGCTGGCGCTTTATGGCTTGGGACTGGGTTTGCCGATCCAGTTGACAGGTTCTTGGTTCTTGTTGCAAAACCAACTTTCTGACGACTTAAGTATCGGGGTCGACCTAGGACTGTTCGTGTTGCTGTTTTTCTCTGCTCCACTCCTGAGTGCCGGCTACCTAGGGGGACTATGGCTGGTTCTTCAGAAGACTAGAAAAGGCGCTGGCTTGATTTCCGCAGCTGGTCGCCACTCACTCAGCGTCTACATCAGCCAGTCTCTAATTCTTTCCTTTGTCTTTTCAGGCTGGGGGCTTGGGGCCTTCGGTGAGCTGGAGTTGTGGTTGGTCACCCTGATTGCCATTGCGGCCTGGTTGGTGCCAGCACTGCTTGCGCTCTGGAACTCTCGCTATCGAGCATCCGGGCCGCTGGAATGGCTTCTCAAAACTGCAACCTCACCATTCAGGGCCAAGGCGTGAATCTCGAGCAACTGGGCCTTCTCGGGGTGTTTTTAGCTGGTGCAATTCCTTGGTTTGAGGCAATTGGAGTCGTGCCACTTGGAATCTTGGTGGGCCTAAATCCAGCGCTGACGGTGGTGTTTGCAGTTACTGGAAATGCGACCACTATCTTTCTGTTTGCTTTCGGGGCCGGAGCAATTAGAACCCGGCTGTTGGCAAGAAGACAGGCCAAAAACAAAGAGGGTGAGTCGCCACGACTTATCAAGGCACAGCAGTCATTTGATCGCTGGGGGATTTACGGTCTAGCGCTAATGGGTCCGCTGGTAATCGGGACTCAGTTTGCTGCTCTGGTTGCCGTCGCAGCTGGCGTGAAGCCGCTGAAATCATCTCTGGTGATTACCGCCGCCACCCTAATCTGGGCTGGCGCAATCGCACTGGTGTTTGGAGTCTTTGGCTTCGAGGTTTTTGACCGCGGTTAGCTTTTTAGGGCTCTAGTCGGTTTGGACCGCGGAACAAGAAGCTTGCTTCTCTTATGTTTCCAAGGTTTAGCAGCAGCATCACAACTCTGGTTAGGCCCATGCCGAAACCACCGTGCGGTGGGACGCCGTAGCGGAAGAAGTCGAGGTAAGACTGCAGGCCCTCTGGCTCGAGGCCCTTTTCCTTGATCTGTTCTGTCAAAACATCAACGCGGTGCTCACGCTGTGCTCCGGTGGTGATTTCGGTTCCCTTCCAAATCAAGTCATAGCTCTTGGTTAGATCAGGGTTGTCTGCATGCCTCATGTGATAAAACGGGCGAATGTTCTTTGGGTAGTCAGTTAGGAACACAAACTCGTGATCGTGAGCCTCTTCCACGTGAGCAGAAATTTGACGTTCGCCCTCTGGGTCTAGATCTCCATCTTGACGAGGAACCTTATAGCCGCGGCCTTCGACGATTGAGTGAGCCTCGGCCAATGGAATTCTCGGGAACGGGATGCTTGGCACCTTTACCTCAAAGCCGTATAGCGCTTCGATTTGGGCTCCGTGCTCGTCTTTGACTGCTTGGATCGCCTTGACCATTAGCTGCTCTTGGAAGTTCATTACGTCTTCGTGAGAGTCAATCCAGCTCATTTCCATGTCTATCGAAACAAACTCGGTTGCGTGACGAGAGGTGAAGGATGGGTCTGCACGGAACACCGGTCCAATTTCAAAAACCTTTCCAAGGCCTGCGGCCATGGACATTTGCTTGTAAAACTGTGGGCTCTGAGCTAGGTAGGCGTGAGTTTCAAAGTACTCAAGCTTGAATAGCTCGGCATGAGATTCAGATGGTTGCCCCATCAGCTTTGGCGAGTGAATTTCAACGAATCCATTTTCAAGCCAGTGCTCTCGCCAGTTTTTCTCGATGGTGGTTTGAATCTTTAGCATCAGTGCCACCTCTGGCCTGCGGTAGTCCAGGAAGCGCCAGTCCAATCGCTTGTCGATTGAGGTGTCATCTGCGATTGGGCTATCGGCCGATGCTGCCCCTACAACCTCTAGCTCCTCCAGCAAAATCTCTACTCCGCCAAGCTTTACTCGCTCATCGTGCTTTAGCTGGCCCTTGATGATTACAAAGCTGCCGTGGCTAAGTGCACTGACTTGATCAGCCAGCGCATCTTCATCAGCGGGTCTCGGGTAGGTCACCTGGACGCTACCGGACTCATCGCGAATGATGATGAACTGAATTCGCTTCTGGTCCCTGAGGGTTTCAACCCATCCGCCGATTGTTACGGGGCCGTCTTGGCCTTGGCTGAGTGCGCTTGCGAGTGTGCGGTCTAGCATTATTTAGAATCCTCTGAGTATCTGCAGTCTGGACGAACTAACCCCAGTTTAGCGAGGGTAAACTTGTTGCTATGCCCGCTTCGCGCCTTCATCTAGTTCGCCACGGAGAGGTGTTTAATCCCTCCGGTGTTTTGTATGAGCGGATTGAGGGCTTTGAGCTTTCAGATTTAGGCCATGAAATGGCTGGAGCGGCAGCAAAAGCGCTTTTGGCCGAGGGCCGAAAAATCAAGCGCCTCATCGCATCACCTCTAGTTCGAACCCAGCAGTCCGCCGCTCCGATTGCCAAGCAATTTGGTGTCGCTGTTGATTTGGACGAGCGGGTTATCGAACCGTGGAACAAGTTCAAGGGGATAAAGCTTGCACCGGCTGCTTTCCTGAAGCGACCAAGTTTGATTCTAAATCTTGCAAACCCAAAGCTCCCAAGTTGGGGTGAGCCTTACGACCAGGTCGCTGCCCGAATGCAGGTCGCGGCCCTAGATGCTTGGGATTCAGTCGACGGCGGAGACGTGGTTATCGTTTCTCATCAGCTACCGATTTGGATGCTTCACCGTTCAAGCGCCGGGTTAGCTCTTCCTCACAGCCCAAAATCCCGCAGGTGTTCGCTGTCCTCCATCACAAGCTTCGAAGTCATTGACGGGAAGCTAACCGAAGTTGTGTATTCCGAGCCCGGCCTAGCTCATGCCGCCAACGCCATTGATGGCGGTGCAGTTTGAAGCTAAGAACAATTCTTAGAACAACTATTGGGCTTGGCCTAGTGGCAACGCTGCTGGCGGGCTGTGCCAGTGATCCACTGGCTGATCAGTTCCGAGCCGGAGACAATAAAAATTACATCGCGGGCGATGGAACAGTCACTGAGTTCGCGCTCGGTTCCAGGCCTGGTTTCGAAGCTTTTGTCGGCACCACTGAAAGTGGTCAAGTTTTAGACAGCTCAGCTTTTGAAGGCAATGTCATTGTCATGAACTGGTGGTATGCAGCCTGTGCTCCATGCCGAGCGGAGGCCAGCGATCTAGCAATGTTGAGTGTTGAATTTGAAGACAGTGTTCAGTTTGTCGGCGTGAATGTTCGCGATACCACGGAAACAGCGTTGGCTTTCGATAGAAACTTTGGGATTGAATACCCGTCATTGATTGATGCTCAATCCGGACAGGTGTCTCTTGCTTTCACGGGAGTCGTGTCGCCGCAGGCGGTGCCGACAACAATCGTGATTGATCGTGACGGCAAGGTTGCCTCGCGCATCTTGGGCCGAATCGAAGCCTCGATATTGCGAACGCTTATTCAAACGGTGGTTGACCAGTGAACCCAGGTGAAATTGCGCTAAATGGTTCGATGCTGATTGCCGTTCCAGTTGCGCTTTTGGCCGGGATAGTCACTTTTATTTCGCCTTGCGTTTTGCCTCTTGTTCCCGGATATCTAGGATATGTCTCAGGTTCCGCGAACACCAAGACCCGGGTTATGACTGGGGCGATCCTGTTTGTTCTGGGCTTTAGTGCGGTTTTTGTTTCGCTCGGTGTGCTGGCGGGAACGGCCGGCCTGTTGGTTCTGGTTAGAAACCCCTGGATACAGGTGGTTTTGGGTTTGATGGTTGTAATTTTTGGCTTCGCCATGATCGGTCAACTTGGATTCTTGCAACGAAACTTTAAACTCAAACTAAGCCCCAAAATGGGTTTGGCTGGAGCTCCGTTTCTTGGGGTCGTGTTCGCTCTTGGTTGGACCCCTTGCATTGGCCCGACCTTATCGGCAGTGCTGGTTCTTGCCTCTGACACGGCAGACCCCTTGCGCGGGGGAATCCTAGCCACCGTTTATTCGTTGGGTATTGGTATTCCGTTTATTTTGATCGCAGCTGGGTTTGATTGGGCTAAAACTTCGGTTGGCTTCATAAAGCGTCACATCAGAACGTTCAATCTGGTTGGTGGAGCGATGCTAATTGTGGTCGGAATTTTGCTTATGACAGGTCTTTGGTTGCGTTTCAATAATTGGCTTCAGGTGGTGACAAGTGGCATCCAGCTTCCTCTCTAAGCTCTGGTTCTGGCCGCGATTCTTCTGGCGCCAGCTGACCTCGATGCGCAATGCACTGATACTGCTGCTTTTGCTAGCGGTCGCGGCAGTGCCAGGAAGTGTTTACCCGCAGCGAAGTGCAGATCCAAACGGCGTGAAAGTCTTTTACGATAATGAGCCGGAGCTTGCGGCGGTGCTTGATCAGCTGCAGTTGTTTGATGTTTACACATCCGTATGGTTCTCAGCTATTTATATTTTGCTATTTGTTTCGTTGGCTGGCTGCGTGCTGCCAAGAACCAAGATTCACTTCGAGGCCCTCAGGGCTCGTCCGGTGCAGACGCCTAAAAATCTAGAGCGAATGCCGGAGTATCTGAGTGAGGCAGGGGACTCATCTGTTCTTGAGAGTGCCATGGTGGTCTTGAAAAAGCGTGGATTCCGAATTGAGCGCCAGCAAGAATCGATCAGTGCTGAAAAGGGTTATGCAAAAGAAACCGGCAACCTGGTGTTTCACTACTCGCTGGTTGGGGTGCTTTTGGCAGTTGGTTTTGGCGGCGGATTTAGCTTCTCTGGCCAGCGAGTGCTTGTCGAGGGCGACACCTTCGTGAATAACCTCGCGAGCTACGATTCATTTTCACCGGGTGCGTTATTCAATGAGGGACAACTGGAGCCTTTTAGCCTCACTCTGGACGAGTTCGATGTTGTCTATGACCTTGCCAATCGGGCGAACATCGGTCAACCCATTGATTTTGTCGCTTCGGTGTCAGCTGATTTTGGCCAGACACAAACAACAAGCGATATTCGAGTAAATTACCCGCTGGCAGCTCCAGGAGCGAACGTTTACTTGACCGGCAATGGTTTTGCGCCTGTTGTGACCGTGTTTGACGGTGATGGCAATGTTTCTTACCAGGGGCCAATTGTGTTCTTGCCACAGGATTCGAACATGACCTCACTGGGGGTTATCAAGGCACCGGACGCGCTTCCTGAGCAACTTGGAATCATTGCGTTTTTCTACCCGACCGCAGAGAAGCTAACAACCGGTGCGTATACGTCGATCTACCCGGACCCAATTGCGCCGTTGATGACAATGAACGTCTACACCGGAAACTTGGGGCTGGATTCGGGAATCCCGAGAAACGCTTACGCGTTGGATACTACAAACATGGAAATGATCGCTGGTCGTGACGGACCAGTGGCAGCCATTGAGCTTGAGGTTGGACAGTCTGCAGACCTACCTGACGGGCTGGGTTCAGTTAGATTCGATGGCCTCTTGCGATTTGCGTCACTGGATGTCGCCCACAACCCGGGCGGAATCTGGGTATTGCTGTTTGCAGCATTGAGCTTGGTGTCGCTAACGATGTCACTGATGGTGCCAAGAAGAAGAGTGTGGGTGAGGTCAGTACCCGGTGGCAAAATTGAGTTCGCAGCATTATCAAGGCGGGATGATCCGAACTTGCCTCAAGTGTTAGAAGAAATAGTTCAAGAAATTAGATCAGGGAGCAAGAAATGACCGAAGTAGTCCTAAACGAGCCGTTATCGCAAGTTTCACTGCTGTTTGTCTCATCGGCGCTCGCTTTCTTGGCGCTCGCGCTGGTGCTTTTCTCCTTTCAGTTAGTAAAACTCTCAACCGTGGAGGCAGTCAGTTCGGAAGCTAAGGCCGCCAGTAGCGGGTCAACCATGGTCGATGAGAAAATCGCCACTGACAAAATGACCGCCACGGAGCGTGCGGGCTTTATTCTGCTTTGGGTTTCAACCGCCATCTTGGGCGTTGGGGTTGTGCTTCGAGGAGTTGCCGCTGGCCGAGTGCCATGGGCAAACATGTATGAGTTTTCCATCAGCGGCGCCTTTTTGATTTTGCTGGTTTACCTAACCGCGCTAAAAATCAAAGACCTGCGATTCATCGCGACATTCATTGCCGGCTTTGCTCTCGTGATTGTTTTTGCTGCCGTTTCGCTGTTTTACGTTGAGGTGCAAACCATCATGCCTGCGCTTCAGAGTTACTGGCTGGTAATTCACGTTGTGGTCGCGATTATGGCATCCGGCTTCTTAGCGGTTGCAGCTGGAATGCACATCGCTTATCTATTCAAGGCATCCGGTCGGGCCAAGAAACTGTTTAGCCACTTTCCAGAATTGCTTCAGCTAGAGCGCATCGCGTATCGGTTCAATGTTGTTGGGTTCGTGCTCTGGAGCTTCACTCTGATTGCAGGCGCGGTCTGGGCCGAGCGCGCTTGGCACCGTTACTGGGGCTGGGACACCAAAGAGGTCTGGACCTTCATTATTTGGGTGCTTTATGCCGGCTACCTGCACGCTATGGCAACCAGGGGCTGGAACGGCAAGCGAGCCGCATGGCTTGGATTAGTCGCGTTCTTGTCCGTGATTTTCAACTTCACGATTGTGAATCTATTTTTCAAGGGACTGCACGTCTACTCGGGTCTATAAAAGCTTCAAGCATCGATCTAGTCGCTGTTGCCACCAGATCCTGCGCTCTCTATCAATCGCTAGCTCACTAATCAGTCCGGCATCCACGTCTGGCTCGTCAAGTCCTAAGTAACCGTTCACTGCAACTAGCGGATTGCGCGTTATGTCTCTGGCAAGAAGTGACGCGGTTCCAAGCCCGCAGTCGTAGTCAAGGTTTGGCAAGCTGGCTGCCAAGTGAAGACCGTGTGAGATACCGATGCTGCTTTCTAGAGCCGAACTAACAACACTTGCCAAGCCAGATTCTGAGGCGATTGCCAGCGATCTGGTAATTCCACCAAGCGGCTGGACCTTCAAAACCGCTATGTCGGCAGCGCCGGCCGCTGCCACCTCTAAAGGGTCACTTTGTTTGCGAATTGACTCATCGGCGGCAATCTTCATTTGGATTTCGGCTGCAGCTAATTGCGTGCGAAGTTCAACTAGCTCACTGATGCTAGCCACCGGTTGCTCAAAGTATTCGATCGGGTAATCGGCGATTGCCCTAATAATTTTCATTGCCTGAGCAACAGAGTAATTTCCGTTGGCATCGAGTCTCAGGCGCGCGTCCGGGTAGCTTTTGTGGGCTTGGGCGATCCGGGCAAAATCCTGATCGAGGTTTTGGCCAGCCTCGGCAACTTTTATTTTTATGGTTTGAAACTGGCCGAATGCATCAAGGGTTTCGACAACCTGATCGGGTCTGACTGCTGGAAGGGTTGCGTTTATTGGTATCAGCTGCCTTTTGGGCTCTGAAAGAGGACTGTTTGCAAACTCCAGAGCCGCTCTCAACCAGGTCGCAGCCTCATCATCTTCGTATTCTAAAAACGGCGAGAATTCGCTGTAGCGCTGGGAGCCCTTAAAAATAAGCGCCTCTCGGTAATCGATTCCTCGAAACCTAGAGCGCAGCGGCAGTCTGACTACTGACACTTGAGTTATTTGAATGCTCTCCACGAGGATTAGTCTAGGTCTATGACTAAACCAGTTTCAGAGCTGTTTGATCCAGAAAT
>CALGUV010000058.1 GCA_937920245.1 uncultured Microbacteriaceae bacterium | reverse complement strand
TGGGACCTGCTTCAGCCCCAGGATGCGATGAGCCGACATCGAGGTGCCAAACCTTTCCGTCGATATGGACTCTTGGGAAAGATTAGCCTGTTATCCCCGGGGTACCTTTTATCCGTTGAGCGACCACGCTTCCACAAGCAATGGCCGGGTCACTATGTCCTGCTTTCGCACCTGCTTGACCTGTCAGTCTCGCAGTCAAGCTCCCTTGTGTCATTACACTCGACGACTGATTACCAACCAGTCTGAGGGAACCTTTGAGCGCCTCCGTTACAATTTAGGAGGCGACCGCCCCAGTCAAACTACCCGCCTGGCGCTGTCCCTGATCCGGATTACGGACCAAAGTTAGAGCTCCAAACTACGCAGGGTGGTATTTCACTAATGACTCCACCAGTGCTAGCGCACCAGCTTCAAAGTCTCCCACCTATTCTACACAGCTCAGGTCGAAACTCAACACCAAGTTATAGTAAAGGTCCACGGGGTCTTTCCGTCCTTCCGCAGCAAACGAGCATCTTTACTCGTACTTCAATTTCGCCGGGTCTATGGTTGAGACAGCGGGGAAGTCGTTACGCCATTCGTGCAGGTCGGAACTTACCCGACAAGGAATTTCGCTACCTTAGGACCGTTATAGTTACGGCCGCCATTCACTGGGGCTTAGATTCACAGCTTCGCCTTACGACTAACCGATCCTCGTGACCTTCCAGCATTGGGCAGGCGTCACAGCGTATACCGCGCCTTGCGGCTTCGCACGCTGCTGTGTTTTTGTTAAACAGTCGCTACCCCCTGCTCTGTGCCACCCATTCAGGCTGACGACGCGAAGTCGCTTCACCCTACGTGGGTCCTCCTTCTTCCGAAGTTACGGAGGCATTTTGCCGAGTTCCTTAACCATAGTTCTCCCGATCGCCTCGGTATTCTCTACCTGCCCACCTGTGTCGGTTTGGGGTACGGGCGCCATATCTACTCACTGCTGGGCTTTTCTTGGCAGCATGGAATTAATGACTTCTCACAAATGTGATCGGCATCGTGTCTCGAAGTATGTGACCTCAACTCTCATCGAAGTCCTTCTACGCACTTACCCGGGGACTACCATCGCCCCGGTTCATCTATCCTCCTGCGTCCCCCTTCAGTTAACCGCCTCCAACTAAGCGGGTTCGCCCGAAGGCAGCCCCCACGTCGCTAAATTTGGCCTTTGCGCGTATATGGCGGTACTGGAATATCAACCAGTTGTGCATCGACTACGCCTCACGGCCTCGTCTTAGCTCCCGACTTACCCTGGGAGGATTAGCCTTCCCCAGGAACCCTTGGGCTTACGGCGGAGGGGTTTCTCACCCCTCTCTCGCTACTCATGCCTACATTCTCACTTGATGACACTCCACGCCGGGTCATCCCGTCGCTTCAGTCGCATCATCAACGCTCCTCTACCACTCCAACATAAATGTTGAAATCCATAGCTTCGGCTCAGGACTTGAGCCCCGTTAAATTGTCCGCGCAGATTCACTCGACCAGTGAGCTGTTACGCACTCTTTTAAGGATGGCTGCTTCTAAGCCAACCTCCTGGCTGTCTTTGCGGTTCCACATCGTTTTCCACTTAGTCCTGAATTAGGGGCCTTAGCTGATGATCTGGGCTGTTTCCCTTTCGACCAACGAAGCTCATCCCCCGTGGTCTCACTGCCATGCTCTGGAGTTATGTAATTCGGAGTTTGGCTGGGGTCGGTAAACTTGTAGGTCCCCTAACCCATCCAGTGCTCTACCTCCATAACTGAACGCATGACGCTGCACCTAAATGCATTTCGAGGAGAACCAGCTATCGCCGAGTTTGATTGGTCTTTCGCCCCTAACCACAGGTCATCACCGCCATTTTCAACTGACGTGTGTTCGGTCCTCCACGGGGTCTTACCCCCGCTTCAACCTGCCCATGGCTAGATCACTCGGCTTCGGGTCTACAGCTAGCGACTGAACGCCCTATTCAGACTCGCTTTCGCTCCGGCTACCCCTCACGGGTTAACCTCGCCACTAACCGTAACTCGTAGGCTCATTCTTCAAAAGGCACGCCATCGAGACTGCACACACAAGTGCGTGCAGCGACTCTTTGACTGTTTGTAAACCAACGGTTTCAGGTACTATTTCACTCCCCTCCCGGGGTTCTTTTCACCTTTCCCTCACGGTACTGGTTCACTATCGGTCGCCAATAAATACTTAGACTTATGGGGTGGTCCCCACAGATTCATGCCAGTTTGCTCGGTCCCGGCATTACTTGGGATTGGTTTCGAAGGTTGCGTGCGTTTCGCGTACGGGGCTTTTACCCACTATGGCCAGCTTTTCCGAAACTGTTCCACTACGCAGCAACTTGTTAACTTCGTGACACATCTGATGCGGTGTCTAAACGTCCCACAACCCCGCGTCGGCAACTCCATCAGGATATTACACCGACACGGTTTGGTCTCTTCCCTTTTCGCTCGCCGCTACTAAGGGAGTCGCGTTTGCTTTACTTTCCTCGGGGTACTGAGATGTTTCAATTCCCCCGGTTCCCTCCACTGGAGCTATGTATTCACTCCAGAGTGACACCCCATTACGGGTGCCGAGTTTCCTCATTCGGATATCTACGGATCAAAGCCTGGTAGACGGCTCCTCGTAGCATTTCGCAGTCACCCACGTCCTTCATCGGTCATTGGCGCCAAGGCATCCACCGTTGGCTCTTTGTAGCTTGGAATTTTAATAATTAAATAATTAGATGCTCGTGCTTACTCTGAAATTCTCAAGGGGCGATAGCAACGTGATGTGCAAAGCACATTTTCAACGTCGCTCGCAGTGGACCACACCAATCAATCCGCAATTTTGGCAACGGAGAGATCGACGCGATCATGCGCCTGAGGGATTACTCCCTCAAAACGAAAGAGAAGACTAGTCAGACAAAGTGATCCAGCTTTGGGAGGCGAACCTACGACCGCTGCTGAATATTTGACTGACACGACAGTGCACTAACTTGGATGAAACCAAACCGAACAACGAATGTTGTTTCGACTTGGAGCCATCTCCTTAGAAAGGAGGTGATCCAGCCGCACCTTCCGGTACGGCTACCTTGTTACGACTTCACCCCAATCACCGACCCCACCTTCGACGGCTCCTTCCTTGCGGTTAGGCCACCGGCTTCGGGTGTTGCCGACTTTCGTGGTGTGACGGGCGGTGTGTACAAGGCCCGGGAACGTATTCACCCCGGCGTGCTGATCCGGGATTACTAGCAACTCCAGCTTCATGAAGTCGAGTTGCAGACTTCAATTCGAACTGAGACCGACTTTATGGGATTGGCCAACCCTCGCGGGCAAGCGACCCTTTGTATCGGCCATTGTAGCGTGTTTGCAGCCCTGGACATAAGGGGCATGAGGACTTGACGTCATCCCCACCTTCCTCCGAGTTGACCCCGGCGGTCTTCTATGAGTCCCCAACTTTACTTGCTGGCAACATAGAATAGGGGTTGCGCTCGTTGCGGGACTTAACCCAACATCTCACGACACGAGCTGACGACAGCCATGCACCACCTGTGTACGGCCCCGAAGGACACCACATCTCTGTGGCTTTTCCGTACATGTCAAACCCAGGTAAGGTTCTTCGCGTAGCATCGAATTAAGCAACACGCTCCGCTGCTTGTGCGGGCCCCCGTCAATTCCTTTGAGTTTTAGTCTTGCGACCGTACTCCCCAGGCGGGGCACTTAATGCGTTAGCGACGGCGCGGATCCCGTTAGTTGGAACCCACACCTAGTGCCCACCGTTTACGGCATGGACTACCAGGGTATCTAATCCTGTTTGCTACCCATGCTTTCGCTCCTCAGCGTCAGTTTCAGTCCAGAGCGGCGCCTTCGCCACCGGTGTTCCTCCTAATATCTGCGCATTTCACCGC
>CALGUV010000057.1 GCA_937920245.1 uncultured Microbacteriaceae bacterium | reverse complement strand
GCACTGATCGACCTGACAGAGCAGATCGTCCAAGTCGTCCAGATTCCGGTCGTCCGAGCCGTCCTTCCTCAGATCGTTCGGAGAGGACTGATCGTCCAAGTCGACCGGAGCGTTCTGATCGACCTGACAGGTCTTCTAGCTCAAGTCGCACTGATCGACCTGACAGAGCAGATCGTCCAAGTCGTCCAGATTCCGGTCGTCCAAGTCGTCCGGATTCGAAGCGTCCAGATTTCAAACGTTCTGACAATAAGGGGAAAGGCCCTAGAGGTGCTGGCAAGTAAATACGACTCACTTTTGCTAGATCTCGATGGCGTTGTCTATCAAGGGTCAGAGGCGATTGTAAATGCGGTCGAGTCAATCAATAAGGCTGCAAGTCTCAGTATTCAAGTGGGCTACCTAACTAATAACTCTTCAAGGCGTGCAGAGACTATTGCCGAACAGCTGATCGGTTTTGGAATTCAAGCTGCTGCCGATCAAGTTGTGGGCTCGGCCAGTGCTGGCGTTATGTTGCTGGCTAAGAAAATCCCTGAGGGCGCAAAGGTATTGGTCGTTGGTGGAGATGGGCTCAAGCATGCCGTCGCGGAAAGTGGTTTCGAAGTAGTTAACCACGCTTCTCATTCTCCGGCGGCCGTAATCCAAGGGTTTAGCCCTGACGTGTCTTGGAGAGAGCTGGCTCAGGCGTCCTTCGCTATTCAAGGTGGGGCGATTTGGATCGCCACCAATCAGGATTGGACCGTCCCGGTTGAGCAAGGCATAGCCCCGGGAAATGGAACGCTGGTGGGTGCTGTACATACCGCTGTCGGAATACTTCCAGAAATAGCTGGCAAGCCCTTCAGGCCAATATTTGAGCAAGCACTCTTGCAGCTTGGAATCAAGAACCCACTCATGGTCGGTGATCGCTTGGATACCGACATTCGAGGTGCCAACAACTCGGGCCTGGATTCGGCTGTTGTTATGACTGGCATTGTCACTCGTAAGGAGCTTTTGGCGGCGGGCAAAGAGGACCGACCCAAATTCATACTTCAGGATCTATCGGGGCTATTCGATGCCTACCATGATCCAAAGAGCACTAAAAGAGGAGCTAAGTCTGGTGACTCGACAGTCGAGCTTCTAGGGGATCGAGTAGTTATCGTTTCAGGAAACCCGCAGTCATTGGACACATTGAAGGCGGCTTGCCACGTAATCTGGACAAGCGGACGACCAATATATTCACTCGATGTCGACGCAAGCATCTACAGCTAGGACAAAAATGGCAACCGATAACTTGGAAGTTCGATTACTCGAGATTGAGAGCTTGCCTATTGATGAGCAGGTTGAGGCTTTGGACCAAATAGTTCAAGAGCTAGAGAAGAATTTACTTTGAGTGAGCGCTTAGACATAGAGGTTGTAATCCGAGAGCTCGCTCGGTCCAGGTCGCAGGCCAGCGCTCTTATTACATCGGGGAGAATCAGCGTTAATGGTCGCCTTGCCAAGAAGCCCTCTAGCAAGATTGAGCCGGGGGACAAGGTTGAGCTAAGCGCGGGTATCGATTTTGTTTCCAGAGCTGGCCACAAACTGGCTCATGCTCTCAGTGAGTTTGGCGTCGTCCCAGCGGGGCTGTGCCTAGATGCCGGAGCGTCCACCGGTGGATTCACTCAAGTCCTTCTGGAAAATGGGGCTGAAAAAGTGCTCGCGGTTGACGTCGGTCACAACCAGTTAGTTGATTTCATCAAGGATGATCCCAGAGTCGTAAACCTCGAGGGGCAAAATCTTAGACACTTGACCAGCGAACAAGTAATTGCGGCAGTTGGCGAGACTCCGTTTTCACTAGTGGTGGTGGATTTGAGCTTTATTTCGCTGACACTTGTCACCCAAAAGCTTGCTGAGCTGGCGCCAACAGCGGTGCAAATTTGGCTGATCAAGCCTCAATTTGAAGTTGGAAAGCACTCGCTAAGTGCGACCGGCGTGGTGTCTAGCCGCAACGAACGCAAGCGGGCGGTGGAGCAGGTGCTTCAGGGGGCAAATGACGATGGCTTCTCCTGTCACGGGCTGATCGAATCTCCAATAAAAGGAACCAATGGCAACGTTGAGTATCTGTCTCTGATGAAATTTGAGCGCCTTGATTACGGGGTGGAGCAAATTATGGTGGACAAGCTTTTTTCCACCAAGTAGCCCGGATTCTTTTTTAGCTCAACGCTGTTGACAACTAGTACCTAATTTCACGAAGTAGTTACTAGTCTTAAGGGGTTCGAAAGGTTGCCAATGACTAGACATGTTCTGGTGGTTTCCTCTGCAGAGTCTGCTGAGCAGCTGCAGAGAACGTTGGATGCGTGCTCGAGCCTTGAAGAACTTGGAATGACTTGCGTCTTTGCAGCCGAAGACATCGGAAGATTGCGGGCGCAATTTAGTAGCGCTCCGTCGGATAAAAGCCTATTCACAAATCAAGAGCTAGAGGTTGTCCTTGTACTCGGCGGCGATGGCTCAATTCTTAGGGCGGCCGAATTGGCCAGAGCTCAAGACGCGCCTATTCTCGGAGTCAATTTGGGGCACATTGGCTTTATGGCGGAGGCCGAGGTGGATGGCCTTACTGACGTGCTTACCGCGATTTCAAACAAAAACTACACGGTTGGGCATCGAGTAGCACTGGAAGTAAAGGTTTTTCAGGATTCTGAGCTCGTATTCGAGAGCTGGGCGCTCAATGAAGTTTCGGTTGAGAAGAGTTCACGCGAACGCATGCTCGAGGTCGTTGTCGAGGTAGATTCCAGACCGGTTTCGTCGTTTGGTTGCGACGGTGTTTTAGTCAGCACTCCCACGGGATCAACCGCATACGCCTTTAGCGCCGGTGGCCCGGTTATTTGGCCGGATGTGCAGGCGATGATGCTTGTCCCGATCTCGGCTCACGCTTTATTCGCCAGACCGCTTGTGGTGGCTCCGGATTCAGAGCTTGCGATCGAGGTCCTTCGTCGTTCTCCTGGTGCGGGAGTCATCTGGTGCGACGGTAGGCGAGCCACGGACCTTGGTCCCGGCTCGAGGATTGAAGTCAAGAAAAGCCCCAAGTCAATTCCAATGGCGATTTTGACCGACGCTCCATTCAGCGACAAGTTGGTTAGAAAATTTGCGCTCCCGGTAACCGGGTGGCGAGGTCCGGAGGCAACTGCGTGATCGCTAGTCTCGGCATTCGAAACATTGGAGTCATTAGCTCTGCGAACCTTGAATTCGGTCCGGGGTTTACTGCCCTCACGGGTGAAACTGGTGCCGGTAAAACTATGGTGCTAACGGCTTTGGGTTTGCTATTGGGAACAAGGGCCGATTCCTCAACCGTGCGAAGAGGGAGCCAGCAACTCTTGGTTGAGGGCAGGATCTTCTCTTCAAATCCGGAGCTACTGACCAGACTCCAAGAGCTCGGCTGCGATACAGCCGAGAATGAGATTCTAATTAATCGCACCGTGTCGAGCGATGGAAGATCTAGAGCGGCGATTGGTGGCGCCGCAGTGCCAGTTTCAGTGCTTGAGGAAATTACTAGCGAGCTTGTCACTATCCACGGACAAAGCGAACAGATTCGCTTGAGGGCGCCGGCCAAGCAACGAGAAGCACTGGATTCTTTTGGGGGCTCAGGGTTAGCTGCAACGAAAGCTGCATACTTGGGGGTCTTTAGGGAGTTCCAGGAGCTTCGTTCTCGCATTGAAAGAATGCGATCGGCTTCCGAGACGGACGAGCTAAAACTCAACGCATTACGTTTGAAAATTTCGGACATAGCAGGGCTCGAGTCTCAAGTTGGAGAGCTCACTGAGATTGAGGACCAAATTAACAGGCTTTCAAATGTTGAGTCACTGCGGTCGGCTGCTACCAAGGCTCACGATGCTCTTAGTAGCGAAGATGGAGCTGATGCCACGGAGTTTTTGGCACAGGCCTCCAAGTCGCTTGAGAGCACCAGCGATCCAGACCTAAAGAAGCTGGCCAAGCAG
Source organism: uncultured Microbacteriaceae bacterium (assembly GCA_937920245.1). Lineage (GTDB taxonomy): Bacteria > Actinomycetota > Actinomycetes > Actinomycetales > Microbacteriaceae > Aquiluna. The sequence goes on along the minus strand of CALGUV010000057.1, from coordinate 10,017 downwards.
CTATCAGACCTTACTTCCTTGGCCGGAGATGTTTCGGGTGAGCTATCCAGTTACCTGGCGGACCTAGATGCTGATCCTCAGGTCCTCGATCGGTTACTTGGAAGAAAAGCTGAACTAGTAGCAATCGAGAGAAGATACGGGGTGCCCATTGACGAGCTTCTGAGTGACCTTCCTCGTTTTCAGTCGGACGCACTTGACTTGGACTCGTCGGATGAACAGATTGAAAAACTTGAGATGCAGTTTCGGGAACTTGAGTCGAAGCTTCAATCTCACGCAAAGACATTGACTGCTGAACGAGTAGCCGCAGGATCATTGCTGTCGAGTCGAGTCTCGGAGGAGCTCGCACAGCTAGCAATGTCAGGTGCACGTCTGGAAATTAGTGTCACCCCCGGTTCTGACTTTGATGTTCACGGTGCCGACAGGATTGAATTTTTACTGGCCGCGCACTCGGGGGCTGACCCGCGGCCCTTGAGCAAGGGCGCTTCGGGCGGTGAGCTTTCCAGAATAATGCTTGCGATCGAGCTGGTATTGGTAGCCGGTCAACAGCTACCCACCATGATTTTTGACGAGGTAGACGCTGGAGTTGGCGGTCAGGCAGCGGTTGAGCTTGGAAGACGACTAAAAAAACTGGCGGAGTCCACACAGGTAATAGTTGTTACCCACCTTCCTCAGGTGGCTGCATTTGCTGACAGGCAAATTCGTGTGTCAAAGGATGTTTCGGGTGAAATCACCGAGTCATCAGTGGAGTTGCTTAGTGACACCGAGCGTCAGACTGAGCTTGCACGAATGCTCTCGGGCAACCCGGATTCCGAGGTCGCGCTTGAGCACGCCAAAGAATTATTGGATTCTGCAAGGTAATTTTCTGTGTCGCGCTACTTCTTCGCGGTTCAACTGATAGATTGAAGTTCCATGGCAGAACGCTCTGGAACCCCCAAACACATCTTTGTAACCGGTGGAGTCGCATCCTCATTAGGCAAGGGCTTAACCGCAGCCTCACTGGGTAATCTTCTTCGGGCTCGCGGGGTTTCTGTCGTGATGCAGAAGCTTGATCCATACCTAAATGTTGATCCCGGAACAATGAATCCGTTCCAGCACGGCGAAGTGTTCGTGACCGATGATGGCGCGGAAACCGATCTTGACATCGGGCACTACGAGCGCTTTCTAGACATAAATCTGGATGCAGCAGCGAATGTGACCACCGGTCAGGCATACTCGACCGTGATCGCCAAAGAGCGAGCTGGTGAATACCTAGGAGACACAGTTCAAGTAATTCCACACATCACCGACGAGCTGAAAAGGCGAATGCGACTTCAGGCAACATTGGAGCCAGTTCCCGATGTAATCATCACCGAAATTGGTGGAACAGTTGGTGACATTGAGTCTCAACCCTTCATGGAAGCAGCCAGGCAGATAAAGCAAGATGTCGGGCGCGACAACGTATTTTTCGTGCACGTAACGCTGGTGCCTTTTCTCAAACCATCCGGTGAGCTAAAAACCAAGCCAACCCAGCACTCGGTTGCAATGCTTCGATCCCTAGGAATTCAGCCCGATGCAATTGTCTGTCGGTCGGACCGAGAATTACCGGATGCCATCAAGAGCAAGATTTCTCAAATGTGTGACGTGGACAGAGAGGCCGTTGTTACAGCCGCCGATGCGTCATCAATTTATGACATACCTCAGGTCCTTCATGACGAGGGTCTAGATAGCTACATAATCAAGTCCCTAAGGCTAGAGACCAGCGAAGTTGACTGGACCAACTGGGAACCGGTTACTGAGGCTGTGCATCGACCAAAGCACGAGGTGAACATTGCGCTGGTTGGAAAATACATTGATCTACCTGACGCTTATCTTTCTGTGACCGAGGCTCTACGTGCCGGCGGATTTGCCGAACTTACGAAGGTAAATATCCATTGGGTTCGATCCGATGACTGCGAAACTGAGCAAGGAGCCCTCAGCAACTTAGGTGAAATGGACGCCATTTGTGTTCCTGGTGGCTTCGGCGTGCGCGGCATTGAGGGGAAGCTTGGTGCCTTGAAGTTTGCTAGAGAAAATCAAATTCCAACCCTTGGTCTATGTCTTGGACTGCAGTGCATGGTCATTGAGTTTGCCAGGAACGTCGCAGGCATTACCGATGCAACTTCCAGTGAATTTGATCCTGAAGGCAAAAATCCTGTTATCGCGACCATGGCCGAGCAGGTGGACAAGATTGCGTCTTCCAACCTCGGTGGCACGATGCGACTCGGTCTCTACGAGGCCAACTTGTTGCCCGGCTCGGTTGTTTCTAAAACCTACGGTTCTGTTTTAGCCAGTGAGCGTCACCGTCATCGCTACGAGGTCAACAACTCCTACCGCGAGCAACTTGCAAGCGCTGGATTAGTTTTTTCCGGTACCTCAGAAAAAGACAGCCTCGTTGAGTATGTGGAGCTTCCGGCAGATGTTCACCCTTATTACGTCTCCACGCAAGCTCACCCGGAATTCAAGTCACGACCAACAAAGCCAAATCCGCTGTTTCACGGTTTAGTGAAGGCCGCTCTGGTAAGACAGCAGCAGCAGCGCCTCTTTGAAGAAAGCTAACTACTTGTGTTGCCGCTAGATATTTATCTCCGGCACCTCAGCGTTGAGCGAGGCCTGAGTAAGAACACCTTGAGCGCATACAAAAGCGATTTGGGCATTTACTTTAGTTTTCTGGAATCTAACTCTTTGACTGAACTTACTGTTTCGGCCCCAGAGCTCGTCGAGTTTTCAGTGACATTGAGCGCTGCTGGGTATAAAGCCACGAGCATCTCCAGGATTTTGGCAGCCGTGAGGGGCTTTCATAAATTTCTAGTTCTTGAGGACAAGAGGCTAGATGACCCAACAAGCAAGCTTCGACCACCAAAGCTTGCCTTTAGGCTCCCCAAAGCCCTAAGTCAGCAGCAAGTTTTGGATCTATTGACTGCCGCAGGCCCAGAGCCGGAGGAAAAGTCGACTGATTTACTGCGACTACGAGATCGTGCAATTCTGGAGCTGATGTATTCAACTGGCGCCAGGGTGAGCGAGGTCGTGGGTCTGGATCTTGATGAGATCGATGATTCTGGCCTTATTCGAGTCCGTGGCAAAGGCTCCAAGGAGCGAGTCGTTCCGCTGGGTGGTTTTGCCATGCGTTCCCTCCAGGCTTATCTGGTTCGAACTAGGCCTTATTTGGCCAAAAAGGGCGGCGATAACGCGCTTTTTCTAAACGGCCGTGGCACCCGGCTTAGCAGGCAGAGTATTTGGGCGATAATCCAAAAGGCCGGCAAGGCCTGCGATTTGGAAGTTTCCCCGCATTCGCTCAGGCACTCTTTCGCGACTCATTTGATCGAGGGTGGTGCGGATGTGAGGGTAGTGCAAGAGCTCCTTGGGCACGCCTCGGTCGCTACCACTCAGATTTACACATTGATGACCGTTGACACACTTCGCGAGGTCTATCTGAGCGCTCACCCTCGCGCTCGGCGGTAGGCTATAAAAAAGATAATTTGGAGGTTTGGGTGAATTTGTCAAACAAGGCTTTCCCCGTTCCGGGAAACCTAAAGCAGCACGGTCCCGCGCGCATTATTGCAATGTGCAACCAAAAAGGTGGAGTGGGTAAAACAACCACCACCATTAATCTTGCGGCAGCTCTAGCAGAGTACGGCCGGAAAATACTCGTTGTTGATTTCGACCCACAGGGGGCCTTATCGGTCAACCTTGACGCTGACTATCAGGACGCGACAACCATTTACGATCTTCTAATGGATTCGACCTTGGACCCGGTGGCGGCAATCCAGAAAACAAGCATCGAAAACCTCGATGTCATTCCGGCGAACATTGATCTTTCGGCTGCCGAGATGAACCTTGTAACCGAGATGGGACGAGAGCGTGTCCTGGACGGCATCTTGAAGAAAGTTAAAAACGACTACGACATAATCTTTATTGATTGCCAGCCATCACTTGGCTTGCTTACAGTCAACGCTCTGACCGCGGCCCATGGCGTGCTAATCCCGATGGCTACCGAATTCTTTGCGCTTCGAGGGGTAGCCCTATTGGTTCAGACGATCGACAAGGTCAAAGCAAGAACCAATCCGTCGCTGGAGCTCGACGGGCTCATTCCTACGATGCACGATTCCAGAACCCTGCACGCCCGTGAGGTGCTAGCCCGATTGCAAGAGGCGTTTCCAACACTTGTTTTTGACACGGCCATTGCCAGAACCGTTAAGTTTCCAGATGCAACTGTCGCCCGCAAGCCGATTACCCAATTCGCGCCAACCTCGGTTGCAGCGGAGTCTTATCGCAGGGTTGCAAGGGAGCTGGTGAAACGTGGCAGCGCAGCTTGAATCAGAGGTCGACTTCCAGCTTCACCTTGATAATTTTGAGGGTCCGTTTGACCTGCTGCTCAACCTAATCGGTAAGCACGAGCTCGACATTTCTCAAATTGCTCTGGCACGCGTCACCGACGAATTCCTCAAATATGTAAAGCAGCTTGATAGCAGGCAAGAGATCGAAAGTGCCTCTGAATTCTTAGTCGTGGCTGCAACGCTCTTGGACATGAAGATTGTCAGCTTGCTGCCCCAGAGCCAGGCAGTTGACTCAGAAGACATTGCAGCCCTAGAGGCAAGAGATCTGCTATTTGCTCGACTGCTTCAATACCGCGCATTCAAGGAGATTTCCTCCTGGTTTAGCACTTCACTAGAGCTCGAATCGGTTCGCGTTGCCCGTGAAGTCAGGCTTGAGGAAACCTATCGAAACCTGCGACCAGAATTGGTCTGGAGCACTGACCTAGAGCAGTTTTCTCAGCTGGCTCAGCTCGCATTTGTTCCAAAAGAAATACCTGGCGTTGGCTTGACTCATTTACATGCCCCGAAAATAAGCATTCGCGAGCAGGTTGGAATTTTGGTTTCAAAGCTTCGAAAGACCAAGCGACTTAGTTTTCGGGAACTGATAGCCGACAGTAAGGACCGCGGCGAATTTGTCGCGCGCTTTTTGGGAGTGCTTGAGCTATACAGAGTTGGAGCAATTTCCATTGAGCAGGCAGGGCCATTCTCTGATTTCACGGTAATTTGGGAAAACAGCAACTTTAGCGATGAAACTCTGGCTAGTTTAGGCACTGACTATGAGGGCCAATAATGAGAAATGACTTCGAACTACGCGCGGGCCTAGAGGCACTTCTTGTGGTGGCTGAAACGCCCCTAAACCTAATAACTCTTGCCGGAGCCCTAGAGGCCCCGATCGGTGAGGTAAAAAAAGAAATTGACGCCCTTGTTGCAGACTACGAGAGCGCTCACGATGGTGCCGGTAGAGGTTTCGAACTTCGAGAGGTAGGCGGTGGGTGGCGTATTTACGTTCGCCAGGCCCACGATTGGGCCGTCAGGCAATTGGTTGCCAACGAAAACCCGTCGAAGCTTAGCCATGCCGCCATGGAAACCCTGTCGGTGATCGCTTATCGACAGCCAATTTCTCGTGGTCAGGTATCCTCGATTAGGGGAGTAAACGTTGATTCAGTGGTGCGGACGCTGATCTCAAGGGGTTTGGTTACCGAGCTTTACACCGATTTAGACACCGGTGCCGCAATGTTTGGAACGACTCAGATGCTGTTAGAGGTATTGGGCATCAATTCACTAGATGAGCTTCCAGCAATTAGCCCCTACCTCCCAGATCAGGATGGCATTGAGTAATCGAGAAGATCAGCAAGAAGATAAGCCCGAAGGTATAAGGCTTCAAAAAGCCCTTTCCGCAGCTGGAATTGCATCCAGGCGTGCCTCTGAGGACCTAATCGTCAAGGGACGAGTGAAGGTCAATGGCAAAGTTGTGACTGAGCTCGGAAGCCGCGTGCGCCCTCTGGAGGACAACGTAGAGGTTGATCACAAGCCAGTTCAAATGGACCCGGACCGGGTTTACTACGCATTCCATAAGCCCAGGGGTGTTGTTTCCACGATGTCGGACGAAAACGGCAGAAACTGCCTAGCGGATTACTTTATCGGGATGGATCGGGTGTTTAACGTCGGCAGATTAGACGCCGAAACCACCGGCTTGATTCTTATGACCAACGATGGCGAACTTGCTAACCAGCTTGCACACCCAAGCTACGAAGTAGAGAAGCTCTATGTCGCTAAGGTCAAGGGAGTGCTTGGCAGGGTCGAGATGCAAAAGCTAAAAGATGGTGTCCGTTTAGAGGATGGGCTTGCAAAGCCAGATAGCGCCAAAATTCTTGATCAGAACGAAACCTCCACGCTTTTGGAGCTAGTTATGCACTCCGGCAAAAACCGCATAGTTAGGCGCATGATGGAGGCACTCGGCCATCCAGTCTTGGACCTAACCCGAAAGAGCTTTGGGCCGCTAAGGCTCGCTAACACTAAGGTCGGACAGTTCCGAGAGCTTAGTAAGCTTGAGGTTGGTTCCCTGATGAAGGTTGGTCAGGACGGCGAGAAGTCAAGGAGGCGCTAATGGCAGTTCGTGCGATTAGGGGCGCCATCCAAATTGACGCAGATGACAGAAGTAGTGTGCTGCAAGCCACGGCTGAGTTAGTCACCAAGGTAATGCACGCGAATTCTCTTGAGAGCGCGGACTTGATCTCAGTTTGGTTTACAGCAACTCCTGATGTGACAAGTGAGTTTCCAGCGGTAGCAGCTAGAGAGCTTGGGCTCGGGGATGTTCCTCTGATGTGCAGCGTAGAGATGAACGTCGCTGGAGCTATGCCAAGAATCATTCGATTGATGATGCACGTTGAGACTAAGACTGCACGTTCTCAAATCCAACATGTTTACCTCAGAGGCGCGCAAGCTCTAAGAAAAGACTTAGCCCAGTGAACCAAGCGATAAAAATAGTTGGGGCTGGTCTCATTGGCACCAGCCTCGGATTAGCGCTTGCCCGAAAAGGCGTTATTGCTTCCTTGAGTGACCACTCCAAGGCAAACCTTGGCTTGGCAATCGAATATGGTGCAGGCATTGAATCTTCTGATGAGCCAGATCTTGTAATTGTGTGTGTGCCGCCAGACCTGACTGCAAAGGTCATTTGCGAGCAACTTGCAAGCCACAAAAATGCCGTGGTAACTGACGTGGCAAGCGTAAAGGTATCGATTGCCAAAGAGGTGCAACTTCTATCAGGGTCAGACTCTGCTCGCTACATAGGCTCTCACCCAATGGCAGGCAGAGAAACCGCTGGTCCGAAGGGTGCAAGAGCGGACCTGTTCTTTGCCAGGCCGTGGGTGATTACGCCTAACGAGGCTTCTTCAAGCACGCAGCTGGAGCTCGTGACTGAACTTGCGCTAATGCTCGATGCGCTGCCGGTTGTCATGTCTGCCGAAGAACACGATAATTCGGTTGCTTTGGTTTCTCACTTGCCTCAGCTGGTGTCATCGGCGCTCGCAGCTAGGCTTTCGAATGGATCAAATGCAGATCTAAACCTGGCAGGTCAAGGCCTTCGAGACACCACTCGGATAGCTGCTAGTGACCCAGATTTATGGATGCAGATTTTGACTCAAAATTCAGCCTCAATAGGGCCGCTATTGCTGGAATTTAGTAAAGACATAAACGCCCTTGTGGAATCGTTTCAGAACTCCGACGAATCTAGTTCTCTTGCGGTTATTCATTCATTACTGGCAGCAGGGAACCAGGGGGTTTCGGCGATTCCAGGTAAGCACGGCGGAAAATATCTTGAATACAAAACTGTCACGGCATTGATTGACGATTCACCCGGTGCTCTTGCAGCTCTCCTGACATTCGTCGGCGAAATCGGTGTGAACCTAGAGGACATAAAGCTTGAGCACTCGCCGGGAGCAGCAATTGGCCTGGTGGAGATGCAAGTGCTACCTGCAGTTCAGGAAAAGTTGATGGCACAGCTTGTGCAAAACGGGTGGCGGTTGGCCTAATGGCCGAATTGATAATTGCGGTTGATGGACCCGCGGGATCCGGTAAATCGAGCGTCTCAAAGGCCGCTGCTCGGGAGCTGGGCTTTGGGTATCTAGACACTGGAGCTGGCTACAGGGCATTTGCAATCCACAAATCAAACTTTCCAGACTTGGAACTAGCTCAATTGATTCAGAACTTTGACTATTCGATTTCAATCGACCCAGACAATGAGCTAGTCATGCTTTCAGGTGTTGATGTAACAGCAGAAATCAGGACTGCGGCGGTATCAGAGGCTGTGAGCTTCGTTGCAAAAGAGCAATTGGTTAGAAACCTGCAGCTTCAGGATGCCAGGAAAAGAATTACGGACTGCCCAAACCGGGGCGTCATCGTCGAGGGACGCGACATAACAACCGTGGTAGCGCCAGAGGCAATATTAAAAGTTCTGCTAACTGCGAGCCCAAGCGTTAGGCTAGAGCGCCGGGGCTTAGATGGAACTGAGCCTGCTGGCAATATCCTCAAGCGAGATTTATCTGATGGTCAAATTGTTGACTTTATAACCCCAGGTGAGGGCGTCAGTTTGCTGGATACAACCGAGATGGATTTTCAAAGCAGCATTGCTGCGTTGGTAAAGATGATTAGGGACGTGAATAAGTGAGCGATTCGGACAACTTAGAAGAGGCCAAGGCCGGTCTTCTAAAGGACGAGCTCGTCGACTACGAGTTGGATCAAGACGACATTGGTCTTCTAGATCTTGAATTAGCCGACAGCCCAGAAGAGGGCTTTCACACCGCCCCTCCAGTTCTTGCAATCGTGGGACGGCCAAATGTTGGCAAATCCGCCCTGGTTAACAGAATCTTGGGCCGAAGAGAAGCAGTTGTTGAGGACAAGCCAGGCGTTACTCGAGATCGAGTTTCCTATAAGGCTGAATGGAACGGCAAGCCAATAACTCTTGTTGACACCGGTGGCTGGGAGATTGACGCCAAAGGTATCGATTTAGCGGTAGCAGCTCAGGCTGAAGTCGCAGTAGAGCTATCCGACGGAGTTTTGTTTATCGTGGATGCAATGGTCGGTCCGACTGCTTCTGATGAGCGAGTAGTTCAAATGTTGCGCGCAAGCGGCAAGCCGGTGATTTTGGTAGCAAACAAGATTGACGACCTGCACCTCGAGCCAGAGGCAGCAAGCTTGTGGTCACTAGGACTGGGGGAGCCCTTCCCGGTTTCCGCCCTCCACGGTCGCGGAGTTGCTGACCTGCTAGATGCGGCTCTAAAGATGCTTCCCGAGAAATCCGAAGTTGCCGAAGAAGAATATTCTGGTCCAAGAAGAGTCGCACTTATTGGTCGCCCGAATGTTGGCAAGAGCTCGCTGCTAAACAAGGCGACCGGAACTAACCGTGCAGTCGTGAACGAATTGGCCGGGACCACTCGCGATCCAATTGACGAGCAGGTCGAAATTGCCGGAAAGACTTGGCGCTTTGTTGACACCGCCGGTATTCGCAAGAAGCTTCACAAAGCACAGGGCGCGGACTTCTACGCTGCCCTGAGAACCGCAGCAGCGCTAGAGCGCTCAGAAGTTGCTGTGGTGCTGTTTGATGTCACACAGCCGATCAGCGAGGCTGATGTCAGAATCGTTCAGTTGGGCTTGGAATCCGGTCGCGCATTGGTTTTGGCATTCAATAAGTGGGACTCACTTGATGATGAGCGCCGCATGTATCTTGAAAAAGAAATTGAATCAGACTTGGCTCACGTTGACTGGGCGCCGAGAGTAAACCTTTCGGCCTTGACCGGTAGGCACTTGGAGAAACTAGTTCCAGCCCTAGAGGTTGCCTTAGAGTCTTGGGACAAGCGAGTACCAACCGGTAAGTTCAATGCTTTCTTGCAAGAGATTCAGGCTTCCAACCCTCACCCAATCAGGGGCGGCAAGCAGCCTAGAATCCTGTTTGGGACCCAGGCCGCAGCCAGACCACCAAAGTTTGTTGTGTTTTCTACCGGCTTCTTGGAGGCCGGCTACCGAAGGTTCATTATTCGTAAGCTCCGCGAAACTTATGGCTTTGAGGGCTCTCCGGTTGAGCTTGGCGTAAGGGTCAGAGAGCGCCGTAAAAGGCTTCGCTAGTGAAACCTTCGCTGTTTGCCGGTAATGCCCTAAGGGGCATGCTCATTGGCACGGCCGAGGTAATCCC
>CALGUV010000056.1 GCA_937920245.1 uncultured Microbacteriaceae bacterium | reverse complement strand
CTTGGAAGCAGCCATTCATTTAAAGAGTGCGTAACAGCTCACTAGTCGAGCGGTCAAGCATGGATAATAATCGGGCATAAGTATACCACCGAAGCTATGGCTTTGTAATTTATTACAAGGGGTAGGGGAGCATTCTATGTGCGTTGAAGGAGAACTGCGAGGTTTTCTGGAGCGTATAGAAAAGAAAATGTAGGCATAAGTAACGACAATGCGGGCGAGAAACCCGCACACCGAAAGACTAAGGTTTCCTCAGCTATGCTAATCAGCTGAGGGTTAGTCGGGGCCTAACGCGAACCCGAAAGGGGTAGTGGATGGACAATCGGTTAATATTCCGATACCTGCCGGCGCTAAACGTGACGGAGGGGAGTAGATATTGCGTACTGACGGAATAGTACGTTGAAGCAACTGTTAAGGTTGTGATAGTACACCAAGGCTTCGGCTGCGGTGATAATATATCGAATCCACTTCCAAGAAAAGCAAGCCAGGCAGCCCGTACCGCAAACCGACACAGGTAGTTGGGATGAGAATTCTAAGGTGCTCGAGAGATTCATGGCTAAGGAACTAGGCAAAATGGGCCCGTAACTTCGGGAGAAGGGTCGCCAGCAGCAATGCTGGCCGCAGTGAATAGGTCCAGGCGACTGTTTATCAAAAACACAGGACTCTGCAAAGTTGAAAGACGACGTATAGGGTCTGACACCTGCCCGGTGCCGGAAGGTTAAGTGGAGATGTTATCTTCGGAGAAGCATTGAAATGAAGCCCCGGTAAACGGCGGCCGTAACTATAACGGTCCTAAGGTAGCGAAATTCCTTGTCGGGTAAGTTCCGACCTGCACGAATGGTGTAACGATCTGGACACTGTCTCAGCCATGAGCTCGGTGAAATTGTAGTATCGGTGAAGATGCCGATTACCCGCTACGGGACGAAAAGACCCCGTGCACCTTTACTATAGCTTCGTATTGACCTTGGATAAGTAATGTGTAGGATAGGTGGGAGACATTGAAGCGGCGTCGCCAGGCGTTGTGGAGTCATTGTTGAAATACCACCCTTTGCTTATCTAGGGCCTAATCCGCCTAGTGCGGAGACAGTGCGTGGTGGGTAGTTTGACTGGGGTGGTCGCCTCCAAAAGAGTAACGGAG
>CALGUV010000055.1 GCA_937920245.1 uncultured Microbacteriaceae bacterium | reverse complement strand
TGACCAACTACTTTGCACTTAGCCCCTGCTTTGACTGCAGCAGATACGGGCATAGCGGTCGCACTTATGGACAAGGCGAGAATAGTCAGAACGCCTATTGGTCGTGACTTCATACTTTGATTCTAGTTTTTTTAGGATAAATATCTACCCCCCTGCCTTTCCTAGCTATCTCTCCCCGATAACTCCAGACTTGCGCCTAAACGAGCCTGCGTGTTGCGAGAAGATCATCATAGAGAATATACCTTCAAAATCTTGCTGAGTTCTTTTCGTTCTAGATCCGGCACGATGCAATCTTTAGCTGGATAGCCAACTGGGAAAAGAATGTAAGGGCGTTCGGTTGCGGGTCTCTCGAATATCTCGCTCAAGAAACCCATCGGGTTGGGTGTATGCGTGAGAGTAGAAAGACCCATTGTGTGAAGGCTTGAGATAAACATTCCGCAGGCCAAGCCAACAGATTCATTAACGTAATAATTCTTTTGTGATGATCCGTCAGGAAGAATTTGAGACTTCTGTGCAAAACAAACGACAATCCACGGAACTATGTCGAGATATTCCTTATTGGAGTTAGTGCCTAGATGAGCAATAGCTTTTCGCCATGACGATGGCATGCGGCCACCTTCATAATTCTCACGCTCTTCAATCTCCGCAGCTTCACGTATGCGGTGTTTTAGAATCGGATCAGATGTTGCGCAGAAGAACCAAGGCTGCTGGTTAGCACCGCTTGGTGCAGTATTGGCAGTCCTAACTGCAATCTCGATCAACTCTCGTGGGACAGGCTCTGGTGAGAACATACGCACACTCCGGCGAGAGTTCATGTGTTCGAAGAAATCATTACCGCGGGCGAGAGATTTATCAATTGGCAAAGACAGAGGTTGATATTGCATTGTTCAATTTTAGCGGTGTGCACACTCGAAAGAGAAGAGGTAGGGGTCGTAGGTTCGAACCCTTAACAATCCACTTTTTACTTCGAATCTTTCTATTTTCGTGCTTTGCTAAACACTTTTGAGACCATCCTTGCCACAATTGGTGCGGCCTATGAAAATACGATTCCTTGGCCGTCACGTTCTTCAGGTAAAGCGTTACCACCGTCCAAAACTATGCACTGTCCCGTAATGTAAGAAGCACCAGGACTGGCCAGCCAAACGATTGCGCTCGCTACTTCATCGGAAGTACCGCGACGCCTCATCGGGACAGCTGCACCTTGGCGAATCTCATGCTCGGAGTCAGTCGAACTTGCTATCCAGCCAGGGGCAACGGCATTAACAGTCAATGGTAAGTGTGCATAATCTAAGGCGACGGCTCTCGTGAAACCTATCAGCGCTGTCTTTGCGGTCGCATATGCAACCATATCTCGCATAACCAAAACTGGACCGGTTGCGCTTGCAACATTTATCACTCTACCGGCTGCACTCTTCTTGAGAAATGGCATAGCCCCCTTACTGACTAACATTGTCGTGTCCAAATTTCGGGAAATGGCTAATTGCCAACTGGGTAAGGTGTAATTCTCAAGCGGACCTTCACCGTCTTCTGCCGGATTGCTAATGCTTGTC
>CALGUV010000054.1 GCA_937920245.1 uncultured Microbacteriaceae bacterium | reverse complement strand
GATTTTGGTGTCCCTGTTGCAATCCGACCTAGGCGTCTTGATTCGATAATCGACTGAGTCACAACAGCTATCGCCGCAGCTTGATCATGCTCGTCGCCCCCTTTAGCTTCGATGAGAGCTTGTATTTCGGGTTCGGAATATTGGCGCATCAAAGTGGGATGTTTCCGTGCTTCTTGGGAGGCAGGTTTGCTCGCTTTGTTTTTAGAGCTCTTAGCGCTCTAACGATGGCGGATCTAGTAGCGGCCGGTTCGATAATGCCATCCAGTTCACCGCGCTCTGCTGCCAGGAATGGGTTGGCAACGTTGTAGGTGTATTCCTTGGCAAGTTGGTCTCGCACCTGGGCAATATCTAAACCTTGCTCTTCGGCCTCTTTGATCTTGTCTCTAAACAGAATGTTCACGGCACCCTGACCGCCCATGACAGCAATCTCTGCCGTTGGCCAAGCAAGGTTTATATCAGCACCGAGCTGCTTTGAACCCATGACGATGTAAGCCCCGCCATAGGCCTTCCTGGTGATGACTGTTACTAGCGGAACCGTTGCCTCGGCATATGCGTAGAGCAGCTTCGCACCTCGCCTAATGACACCAGCCCACTCTTGATCGGTTCCAGGTAGGTAACCGGGCACGTCAACCAAGGTAAGGATTGGGATCGAGAAAGCATCGCAAAATCTTACGAACCTGGCCGCTTTTTCACCGGCATCAATGTTCAAGGTTCCAGCCATTTGCATCGGTTGGTTTGCAACTATGCCAACTGAGTTGCCGTCAATGCGCGCAAAGCCAATGAGAATGTTGGGGGCGAAGAGCGGCTGAATTTCCAAGAATTCGCCCTCATCGACCAGGGACTCAATAATTACCTTCATGTCATATGGCTGATTTGGGCTGTCAGGGATCACCTGGTTCAGACGTCGGTCTGCTTCGGTGATTTCAAGTTCGGACTCGGATTGGTAGGTCACCGATTCGGAGAGGTTGTTTTCCGGCAGGTAGCCGACAAGTGACTGCACGAAGTCGATTGCGTCTTGCTCGTTGTCAGCTAAGTAATGAGCAACTCCAGAGGTTTCATTATGAGTTCT
>CALGUV010000053.1 GCA_937920245.1 uncultured Microbacteriaceae bacterium | reverse complement strand
CCGGGGTTCTTTTCACCTTTCCCTCACGGTACTGTTTCACTATCGGTCATTCAGGAATATTTAGCCTTACGAGGTGGTCCTCGCAGATTCACACGGGGTTTCACGTGTCCCATGCTACTCGGGATACAACACTAGTTTTCAAAGTTTTCGACTACAGGATTTTCACCTTCTATGATGTCTCATTCCAAAGACTTCGCCTAACTTTTCGAATCTATTTATGGTTGTCCCACAACCCTACTTTTTAAGAAGTAGTTTAGGCTGTTCCCTTTTCGCTCGCCGCTACTATGGGAATCGCTTTTGCTTTCTTTTCCTCTGGTTACTGAGATGTTTCAATTCACCAGGTTCGCTCTTACATACCTATGTATTAAATATGCAGTTTAAAGAGTTTCCTCATTCGGGAACCTCCGGATCAAAGCTTACTTCCAGCTCCCCGAAGCGTTTCGTCGGTAGACACGCCCTTCATCGCTTCTGAATGCCAAGGTATCCAACTTAAGCCCTTATTCGCTTATATTTTCTATGCTTTCCGCTATACAGTTTTCAAAATTTAGCCTTATTACTTAGGACTAGAGATTAGAATTGTGGAGATAAGCGGACTCGAACCGCTGACATCTGCCGTGCAAAGGCAGCGCTCTACCAACTGAGCTATACCCCCGTTTGGGCTATTCTGGACTTGAACCAGAGGCCTCACCCTTATCAGGGGTGTGCTCTAACCAGCTGAGCTAATAGCCCTCTACAATCTTCTAGCTCTAAGAAAGGACTTGTCATCATATAAGAATATACAATGCAGTGACACTTTGTTAACCTATGGAGTTTTATAGCTCCCTTTAAGGAGGTGATCCAGCCCCACCTTCCAGTAGGGCTACCTTGTTACGACTTCACCCCAGTCACTATCCCTACCTTAGGCGCCCCTCTCCTTGCGGTTAAGGTAACGACTTTGGGCATGAACAGCTTCCATGGTGTGACGGGCGGTGTGTACAAGGCCCGGGAACGGATTCACCGCCGTATAGCTGACCGGCGATTACTAGCGATTCCAACTTCATGTAGGCGAGTTGCAGCCTACAATCCGAAC
>CALGUV010000051.1 GCA_937920245.1 uncultured Microbacteriaceae bacterium | reverse complement strand
CCTAAGTTTAGGCTAACGCCCGCGATACATGTGTTGGCCCAGGTGAGGGCAGTTATGCCAGTCAAAAGGCTTTGGTTGCATACATCAGAACCAAAACGGTTGAGTTGCTGGAGAGTTTTACGAGTGGATCGTCGGCGACTAAAGCGCCTTTAAGCGGTCAGAAGACCCAAGTTTTGATATCGCTTTGCGACAAATGTCCCTGGAATGAGTGAAGGTGCGACTTTAGCGGCGCGAACGAGGCTGGCTTGTGACGTGCCAGCGGTTGTGGACAGAGACAGACAGTAAGCATTCATTTGGCCCCCACAATCATCTTTGATAAACGGTATGAGACAACTATGCCAGCCAGAACTAGAGAATCTGGTATTTTCCAAGGCACGTTGGTGAATTACCAATAAATTGATGTCCTAGGTCTAAGAGCGACCTAAAAGTGACTTCAAATCAGCAACCCTTTAGACTTTGGCCCAATGAAAACTATTAGTTGCAAAGAACTCGGCGGAGCCTGCAGTCAGGTGTTTCGGGGCTCAACCTTCGAAGAGGTTGCTAGTCAGAGCCAACAGCATGGCGCCGAGATGGTCGCTTTAGCAGATCAACCTCATCTTGACGCCATGGCGGAGATGATGACCATCCTGGAATCTGGGCACGTTGACGAGTGGATGAACGCCAAGATGGAGCTCTTTGAGCTTTTGCCCGACGATGGTGAGTAGCCTCGATAGCTAGAAAACTTTACCCAAACAAACCAGACATCACACCGGACCAGCTATGACGAATGTCCTCAAGCTTCAGATCTGCAATGTCTTTGATTTCTACTAGACCTGAGGTTGCATCGGTAACACCGATTCGAAGGCATGGAACGCCTCTGGCGTCGCAGAGAGCTTGGAACTTCACATCGTCCTCTCGGCCAACACTCACTAGCACCCTGGTCTGAGACTCTGAGAACAAAGCTGATGTTTGGTCGATGCCATCGCGGTCAAGAACGTCACCGAGCCAGATTCTGGCACCGACGTTGAACCGAAGTGATGCTTCTAGCACCGCGATGCCGAGACCACCCTCGGAAAGATCGTGGGCGGACTCAATAAGCCCCTGGATGCTTGCCCCATGCAACAAGTCTGCAAGCAGCTTCTCTTTTGCCAGGTCCAGCTTCGGCGGTTGACCACCTAGGTGGTCATGAATGTCTTTGGCCCAAGCTGAACCATCGAGTTCGTCAAAAGTGGTTCCAAGAAGATAAATGTTGTTGCCATCATCTTGCCAACCGGAGGGGATTCTTCTTGCGACATCGTCAATGACACCTAAGACGCCGACTACTGGAGTTGGATAGATTGCGACGTCGCCTGATTGGTTATAGAAGCTGACGTTTCCGCCGGTGACTGGAATGCCCAGCTCAAGACAAGCATCCGCTAGTCCCGCGGTTGCTTCCTTGAATTGCCACATAACCTCTGGGTTTTCAGGAGAACCGAAGTTTAGGCAGTTAGTTACCGCTCTTGGCACCGCTCCGGTGACCGCAACGTTTCTGTAGGCCTCGGCCAATGCAAGCCTGGCTCCCTCGTAGGGGTTTAGGTAGGCGTACTTGCCGTTGGCATCGGTTGCCAGTGCAACACCAAGGCCTGATTCTTCAGAGACTCGGATCATGCCGGAATCATCCGGCATCGAAAGCGCTGTGTTGCCGCCCACGTACTTGTCATATTGCGCCGTGATCCAGCTCTTGTCAGCCTGGTTGGGGGTTGCAATTAGCTGCATGAGCTGAGTTGCTAGCTCGCTTGCGTTTTTAGCTCTTGGAAGCTTTGCCGAGCTGTTTTCATTCAGTTCGTTTTGGTAAGCAGGATAGGCAACTGGGCGCTCATAGACCGGGCCATCATGGGCCACGGTCCTTGGTGGGACATTGACGATTTCTTCGTGACCCCAGTTGATGTAAAGGCGGTCTTCGTCGATAACGTCTCCAAGTACTGAGTACTCAACCTCCCACTTGTTTACGATGCGCTCGAATTCTTTTAGGCGCTTTTTCGGAACCACTGCACACATGCGCTCTTGAGACTCTGACATGAGAATCTCTTCCGGGGTTAGCGATTCATCCCTCAAAAGCACATTCTTTAGCTGCACGCGCATGCCTTTGCCACCGTTTGAGGCAAGCTCTGATGTGGCGCAGGAGATTCCGGCACCACCTAGGTCTTGAATACCAGCGACCACTCCGGAGTGAAACAGCTCAAGGCAGCACTCAATCAGGACCTTCTCGGCAAATGGGTCGCCGACCTGAACTGCTGGGCGCTTGGTTGGGCCGGTTGACTCGAAGGTTTCCGAGGCTAGAACCGAAACGCCGCCGATTCCATCGGCGCCAGTTCTTGCTCCGAAGAGAATCACTAGGTCGCCTGGGTTTGAAGCCTTGGCAAGTTTTAGGTCTTCGTGCTTCATTGAGCCAATGGATAGCGCGTTGACAAGGGGATTGCCCTGATAGACCGAGTCAAAGACTGTTTCGCCACCGATGTTCGGGAGGCCGAGGCAGTTACCGTAGAAGCTGATGCCATCCACTACGCCGTGGACAACGCGAGCAGTGTCGGGGTGATTAGGGGCACCGAAGCGAAGCTGGTCCATGACTGCAATTGGTCTTGCACCCATTGACAAGATGTCACGAACAATTCCGCCAACACCGGTTGCCGCACCCTGGAAGGGTTCGATGTAGCTGGGGTGGTTATGGCTTTCAACCTTGAAGGTGACAGCTAGGCCTTCGCCGATGTCGACTACCCCGGCGTTTTCACCCATGCCAACCATGAGGTATTTTTTCATCTCGTCAGTTACTTTTTCGCCAAACTGACGAAGGTAAATCTTTGAGGACTTGTAGCTGCAGTGCTCGGACCACATCACCGAATACATTGCAAGCTCCGAGGAGGTTGGTCGGCGGCCAAGGATATTTTTTATTTCTTCGTACTCGTCTTGCTTGAGGCCGAGTTCTTGCCAGGGCTGTTCTTTATCCGGCTCGGTGCTGGCGTTATCGGTCGTGTCGACTCCGCTTGGCTCGAGTGTTTTTTGGTTAAACAACTTCAAGAATTCACCACCATTTTTAGAACGCTTTCAAAAAACAAAAGCCCGTCTATTCCAGAGCGCATTGCGGTTGGAGTGTCTGGACCAAAGCCTGCTTCAACCGCGTGCTCTGGGTGGGGCATTAGGCCAACTACGTTGCCGCGTTCATTTGTGATTCCGGCAATGTCATTCATTGACCCGTTGGGGTTTGTTTCCACGTAGCGGAAGGCAATTCTGTTTTCTTGTTCCAACATTTTTAGGGTGTCGTCAGTTGCGATGTAGCCACCCTCACCGTTTTTCAGTGGGATCAAGATTTCCTGGTCTTTTTCAAACAGGCTGGTCCAAGCAGTTTCGTTGTTTTCAACGCGTAGCTTCTGGTCACGGCAAATGAAGTGTTGTTTTTCGTTCCTGATTAGCCCGCCCGGAAGCAAATGCGACTCAACCAAGACCTGGAAACCATTGCAAATGCCAAGAACCGGTAGACCTTTTGCAGCAAGCCGAATTACCTCTTTGGTTGCTGGGGCCTTTGCTGCAATTGCTCCGCAGCGCAGGTAATCGCCGTAAGAAAAGCCACCCGGTAACACAACCGCATCAACTTTTTTGAGATCGTCATCGTCGTGCCAAAGCGGAACCGGTGTTCCGCCTGCAAGCCTGATAGCTCTTTGAGCATCGCGGTCATCCAGGGTTCCGGGGTAGGTGATTACACCGATCTTCATCTGTCTTAGTCCTCTTTGGTTACGGCAACGACATCTTCGATGACATCGTTTGAGAGGAAGTTTGCGGCTTGGTCCCGAGCCATTTCTAGGTCCTGGTCGGTAATCTCGCGATCAAAGTGCAGTTCGATGCGCTTGCCAATGCGGACGGCTGTAATTTCTTTCTTGCCCTCACGGTGCAGTGAATTTGCAACCGCTTTGCCCTGTGGGTCAAGCAGATCCTGTTTCGGCATGATCTCGACGATGATCTTTGGCACTTTTCCCCTTCGGTTTTCTTGGGCTGATGCCAAGTTTCGGGTCGGATTGTTGGCTGCTTGCAACCTCGCAACTACCAATAGTTTATCGCCCGCCTTAGCATGTATCGAATCACACGCAGTTGGCGCATCAGATTCGAGTTGCTGGCTATCTATTGAGGTAGCCGGCTACTGCTTCTAGAACCAAAAGAGCACCGAGTCTTATCGTTCTTTGGTCTTCGGAATCTCTTGATGCATCTATCTCGGTTATATCTAGACCGCGAACCAGAAAGTTAGAAGTGAGGAGTCTTGCTGCTTGGCGAAGTTCGAAAGCTGAGATGCCGCCAGGCGCAGCTGCTGGGCAGGCAGGAACCACACTTTGATCACAGACATCGACATCAAGGTCAACGTGAATCGGACCTAGGCTCGCGCCGGCGATTTCCAGTGCTTTCTTGCAAGCCTCTTCGATACCGATGCTTGCAACCTGGGTTCTGGTTATGACCGTGATGCCGAGTGAGTGAGCAAGCTGTTGGTAGTCAGAGGAATTGGAAAAATCATTGATTCCAATCTGAACTATTTGTTTGGGGTTTAGCCCAGCTTCGATCAGGCGTCTAACTGGGCTGCCGTTTGAGTTGCCGTCTCTTAGGTCGTGGTGAGCATCGAGGGTGATTAGCCCCGCGGTTGAGAGCTTTTGTCCATAAACACCAAGGGCGGCCGCGTAGGTGATCGAGTTGTCTCCACCCAGAGCGATAACTAGTTCTTTGTTTGCGGAATTGAGAGTGTTTATTGTCAGCGGTTCGTTTTGCTCTGGGTCTGCTATTTCACCCAAGTCCTGAATCGATTGAACGGCAATGTTTTTGTCTGCCGAGTAGGAGTGGGTGGAAAACCTTTGCAGCGCTTCTCTTATTGCTGTTGGGGTCAGGTGCGCACTGGTTTGGCTAATTGAAAGCTTGTGGGCAGGGATGTCAATCAGCCCAATAACTGATTCGGTAGTGGTGATCAGCGAGCTTGCTCGCTGCCACTTGGGATCTTCAGCCACTGTGACCAAACCTTCCGGATAGCTCATCGGCTGCTCTCGAGAGAGCCAGAGCTAATTGGTCTAACTGTAGCTTTTCTAGCTCTTGAGATTGCAACGTGATTGCCAAACCAGCGATCGGATGATTTAGGCGATCCAAGATTGCAACCCCAACCGAGGCGTAACCCAGGGTCACTTCGTCAACCTCCAGGGCGAAGCCTGACTTCGATTCTGTTGCGAGCAGGCTGGTTAGCTCCTTTAGGGTTTTTGGTCCAAGTGGAGTTCTTTTAGAAAGCTCACCGCTACCAAAGGTGGCGATGAGCTGCTTTTGACCCAGGTGGGCCAGCATCGATCTGCCGGAGGCGGTGAGGTGGGCAGGGAGCCTCACGCCGACTTCGGTTACCAGCTTCAGGCTTCTTATTGGTCGTTGTTCAATCAAGTAAAGAACATCCGAGCCATCTAGCACGCCAAGATGGCCAACCACGTTTGCTCGTTTGGAAAGCTCGTCCACGAGCTTGGTAATAACCGGCCTAGCGAGTCTCTCTAATGGTTCGTGGCGCTTATAGGCGCTTCCTAGCTCCCAGGCAGCCAGTCCCAACCCCCAGCGTTTGTCTTCGGTGAAGTGAATCGCGAAGCCCTGAGACTCGAGCACCTCTAGTAGCTGGTAGCAGCTGGATCTTGGGATTTCAAGCTTTTGGGCGAGGCGATTTGCCGTTGTTGGTTGGCCTAATTCGGCCATTAGCTTCAGAAGAGAAAGGGTTCTGGCGGCAGCGGGGACTTTGCTCATGCACTAAGTATGTCTGAAATCTCAGACACAACTATTGTTTCTTCGATTGAAGTTATCGTCCCGTAGCGGTGAACTTCAGTTATGAAATCAATGGCGCGCATCGTAAGGGCAGCAACCGGTAATACTTTGACCACTCAGGGCTGGCAGCAAGAGGCAGCTCTTCGGATGCTCTACAACAATCTTGACCCCTCGGTTGCCGAGCACCCGGAGGAACTTATTGTCTATGGTGGCAGCGGAAAGGCCGCCAGAAACTGGGAGAGCTTTGATGCTCTAGCCAACACTCTTACCCACCTAAAGAACGACGAAACCATGCTGGTTCAGTCGGGTAAGCCAGTTGGTGTCTTTCAAACTCACGAGTGGGCACCAAGAGTGATCCTTGCCAATAGCAACCTGGTTGGTGACTGGGCAACTTGGCCAGAATTTAGAAGGCTCGAGAAGATGGGCCTCACGATGTATGGGCAGATGACTGCCGGGTCCTGGATCTACATCGGAACTCAAGGCATTCTGCAAGGCACCTATGAAACATTTGCCGCGGTAGCCGAAAAGAGATTTGGCGGCAGCCTTGCAGGAACAATAACTCTGACCGGCGGCTGTGGAGGCATGGGCGGTGCTCAGCCATTGGCCGTGACCATGAATGAGGGCGTCTGTCTGATTGTTGACATTGACGAATCAAGACTTCAAAAGCGAGTTCAGACCAGATATCTGGATGAAATCGCAACCGACATCGATGACGCCATCGAGCGGGTCACCAGATATAAGAGCCAGCGCAAGGCAATCTCGGTTGGGCTAGTGGGCAATGCCGCAACTATCTTTCCCGAGTTACTAAAGCGCGAGGTTCCAATCGACATCGTGACCGATCAGACCAGCGCTCACGATCCGCTTTATTACATTCCGGAGGGTGTTGATTTATCAGACGCCAAAGAATATGCCGCCTCAAGTCCAGCCGAATTCACCGACCGCGCAGAAACCGCGATGGCCAAGCAGGTTGAAGCGATGGTTGGCTTCATGGCCAAAGGCGCCGAAGTCTTTGACTACGGAAATTCAATCCGCGACGAAGCAAGGAAGGGCGGCTATAAAGACGCCTTCAAGTTCCCGGGTTTTGTGCCGGCATATATCAGGCCGCTGTTCTGCGAGGGTAAGGGTCCTTTCCGCTGGGTCGCGCTATCCGGGGACAAAAAGGATATCTACCGCACCGACCAGGCGATTCTCGAGTTGTTCCCAGAAAACAAGCACCTGCACCGCTGGATCAAGCTTGCTCAAGAACGAGTCGAATTCCAGGGCTTGCCAGCAAGAATTTGCTGGCTGGGTTACGGCGAGCGCGATAAAGCAGGTGCTGCATTCAATGAGCTAGTTCGAACCGGAGAGGTTTCGGCACCGATTGTTATTGGTCGCGATCACCTTGATTGTGGCAGCGTTGCATCTCCTTACCGAGAGACCGAAGCAATGCTCGATGGTTCAGACGCGATCGCTGACTGGCCGCTACTAAACGCGATGATCAATGTTGCCTCTGGTGCCAGCTGGGTATCGATTCACCACGGTGGCGGGGTTGGCATGGGCCGCTCTATTCACTCCGGTCAAGTTTCGGTTGCCGATGGCACAGCGTTGGCCGCCCAGAAGCTGCAGCGAGTGCTGACAAATGACCCGGGCATGGGCGTTATTCGCCACGTTGATGCCGGCTACCCGGAAGCTAAAAGCGTTGCCAGGGAAAAGCACGTCCACATACCCATGCTGGACACCGAGTAACTTGAAAACCCTGGTAACCAACAT
This sequence comes from uncultured Microbacteriaceae bacterium, assembly GCA_937920245.1. Classification (GTDB taxonomy): domain Bacteria; phylum Actinomycetota; class Actinomycetes; order Actinomycetales; family Microbacteriaceae; genus Aquiluna. The sequence goes on along the minus strand of CALGUV010000051.1, from coordinate 2,776 downwards.
CGGTCAACTGGTTAACACCGGTGACACAGTGGGGCAATTACACATCAGCACCGATCAAGCCTTCGTGATTGAGGACGGCTTTATTGGTTGGGTTGGGGACGTAACTAACGCACCCAAAACCGAGACCATCATCGATGCCCAGGGTCGGGTTTGCATTCCTGGTTTTGTCGATTCACACTCTCACTTGATTTTTGCAGGGGCTCGCCATCAGGAGTTTTCGCACCGAATGGCCGGCGAGGCTTATCAGGCTGGCGGCATTAAGAGCACCGTCTCGGCAACTCGCGGCGCAACCGATCAGGAGCTTCGGGAAAATGCCGCAAAGCTGGTGGCTGAATTACATGCCAGCGGCATTACTCACTTTGAAATCAAGAGTGGTTATGGCCTCGATCTAGAAACCGAAATTCGCTCGCTAGCAATCGCCTCCGAGTTCACCGAAGATGTCACTTTTTTGGGTGCGCATGTGGTGCCAGAGGGTGTTGCAAGAGCTGATTACTTGAATCTGGTTACCGGCCCAATGCTTGACCAAGCAACCGGGCTTGCCAAGTGGATTGATGTTTTTTGCGATGACGGCGCCTTCACTGTGGAGGAATCCAGAATGGTTTTGGAGGCGGGAATCGCCAAGGGACTCAGGCCCCGAATGCACAGCAACCAATTGAAAAACATTGGCGGGATTGCCCTGGCGGTAGAGCTCGAATGCGCTTCAGTTGACCATTGCACTGACCTATCACAGGCAGACATTGATCTGTTGGCCCAAAGCAGCACCGTTGCAACCTTCGTGCCTGGTGCCGAGTTCTCCACCCGAGCCAGCTACCCCGATGTTAGGCCGGTAATTGCCGCAGGAGTAACCGTTGCTATTGCCACAGACTGCAACCCGGGTTCGAGTTTCACCACCTCGATGCCATTTTGCATTGCGGTTGCTGTTCGCGAGCTGCACTTCAGTGTTGATCAGGCACTTTGGGCCGCCACCAAAGGTGGCGCGAGGGCCCTTGAGAATGAGCTTGGTTCACTTGCTGTGGGCTCTAGGGCTGACTTTGCACTGCTGGATGCAAAGTCATATATCGACCTTGCTTATCGCCCCGGTGTCCCGATTGTGAGCGCCACATATGTCGCTGGCCAAAAAGTCTTTGAAAGGACCTCCAATTGAAAACCGTCATCACCACAAGTGGCATGACAATGCAGGACGTAATTGACATTGCACGCAAAGATTCCAAGATTGAGATTTCAACAGAGGCTCTTGCTGCAATTGCCAAGACCAGAGCACAAGTGGAGGCGCTAGCGATCGGCGATACTCCGGTTTATGGAATCTCTACTGGTTTCGGGGCCTTGGCTCAGCGCCACATTCCGTTGCAGGATCGAACCAAGCTGCAAAAATCACTGATCCGCTCTCACGCTGCGGGGATGGGTCCGGTAGTTGACAGGGAGGTTGTTCGAGCCCTGATGGCACTTAGGTTGAAGACCATGTGTTCGGGCAGAACTGGCGTTAGGCCGGTCGTGGCAGAAACTTATGCGGCAATCCTGAATGCCGGAATCACTCCGAGGGTTCTGGAATTTGGGTCCCTTGGCTGCAGCGGCGACCTAGCCCCTCTTTCCCACTGCGCCTTAGTGCTGATGGGTGAGGGCCGAGCCTTTGGTCCAGATGGCATCGAAGCGCCAGTTGCGCAACTACTGAAGGAAGCCGGCATTGAACCGGTGGAGCTGCGCGAAAAAGAAGGGCTTGCGCTTATCAACGGCACCGATGGCATGTTGGGCATGTTGATTTTGGCGCTTGCCGATGCGGACCAGCTGCTTGATCAGGCAGATCTGGTTGCTGCTATGAGCGTTGAGGGGCAACTGGGAACCGATCAAGTCTTCCGTCCAGAGCTCCATGAAAACTTGCGCCCACACCCGGGCCAAACAATTAGTGCCGCAAACATGTTTGCAGCACTCAAGGGAAGCGAAATAGTCGCCTCGCATCGCGAAGGCGATGGCGTGGTGCAGGATGCCTATTCGCTTCGCTGCGCGCCGCAGGTTGCAGGCGCAGTTCGAGACACGGTTGAGCATGCCAGGCTCGTGGCGAGCCGAGAAATCCGGGCAATTATCGACAACCCGGTTGTGCTAGAAAACGGCGAGGTGACCTCCAACGGCAACTTCCATGGCGCTCCGGTTGCCTATGTGCTGGACTTTTTGGCGATAGCACTGGCTGACCTGGGATCAATCTCTGAACGCCGGACCGACAGGTTCTTGGACGCCTCTAGAAACCGCGGGCTACCACCATTTCTTGCTGATGATCCGGGGGTTGACTCCGGGCTGATGATTGCTCAGTACACCCAGGCAGCGCTGGTTTCAGAAAACAAGCGGCTTGCTAACCCAGCAAGCGTCGATTCAATACCGTCTTCGGCCATGCAAGAGGACCATGTCTCAATGGGCTGGCATGCAGGTATCAAGCTTAGAAAAGCCCTAGATAACACCAGAAGAGTTCTTGCAATCGAACTGACCGCCGCGGCAAGGGCAATTGAACTAAGGGCTCCCAGCAAGCCAGCTGCCAAAACTGGCGCCTTGATCCAGATCCTTAGAAAGACCGTTCCAGGCATGGGGCCAGACCGCGAGCTTTCTTCAGAACTTGAGGCCGCATACCAGCTGCTTCTCGAATTCCACGCTTAGTAGCTCCGCAGCTTGAGTGTCATTGGGTTACCAACAATGCCCCAGAAGCATTTGTTATCAACAGATCAATAAGTTGCAAAGTGGTATCACTTTGATACCATTATGTTATGGCTATGACATTGAGATTGACTGAAGA
>CALGUV010000050.1 GCA_937920245.1 uncultured Microbacteriaceae bacterium | reverse complement strand
GTACCGGCGGCCGATAGAGCATGAAGTAGTTGATATTTTCTAGACCGCGAATCTCGAAAGAACCTGAAGGACTAGTAACTAGAACCTCATTACTCCCGAAGTAGCAGTCATCCAGTGTGGCTAGCTCCGGGGAGTCTTGGTTGAGATCTAAACCCGAAACTTGATTTGCCGAGACCGGCAGCATTCGATCATCGGTCAATACCCGGTGAGTGAAGCCCGCGGAAACCTTGAACTCTGCTCCCATCAGGAAATAAGGATGAAAGCCGATGGCGAATGGGGCTGCTTTCAAAGATTTGTTCGTTGCAGTTGCTCGCGTGACCAGTGCATTTTCCTCGAGACTAAATTCAATTTCTAAATCAATCGCAAATGGATAGTGAGCATCTTTGCCAAAGCTGTAGGAGAGCTTTAGTGAATCCGAATCGTGAGAGAGAATTTCCATTTTTTCATCGAGCAATAATCCGTGGTTGGCGTTATTTTGAGAATCAAGTTTTGGAATCTGATAGTCGATGCCAGCCATCTGGTATTTACCGTCTTCAAGACGGTTGGGCCAAGGAGCCATTGTGTAGCCGAAGACCCGAGCGCGAGCATTTTCACCAGAAAATTTAGGGATTACCTCAACGCCACCCAATACAAGATGGCTGATTTGACCTCCAAACACGCCAAATTCTGCAATACTGAGAGTCTTCCCGTCTAGGCGGGAAATACTCAGTTGCTCACCAGGGTCGTTTTTGCGCACCCGTTTATGTTACAGACAGTGAGTAAGAGGTACTTGAGTGAACAACCCCAGTATTGAAGCCAAGCTTTTTGATGGCCGCGACATCTTTTATTTTGATGACGCCGAATCAAAGCTTCCAGTAGAGCGCATGCAAGATCAGCGAGAGTCGGAACAAAGACCAGAAACCGCTGAATTGCGTTACGACGCTTTGTCTGGTGAATGGATCACTGTCGCATCCCATAGACAACAGCGCGCATTTCTACCACCTGCTCACGCTTGTCCGCTCTGTCCAACTTCCGAAAATAACCCGAGCGAAGTTCCAGACAACTTCGATGTCGCGGTTTTTGAGAACAAGGGTCCGGCCTTTGGACCAGATCTCGGTGAAATTTCACCGCCGAATAAAGCTGCCCCGTTTGGTTTCTCAACTACCTCCTTTGGCCGCTGTGAGGTTGTTGTTTTCAGCCCAGATCACACGGGCAATTTGGGCTCCATGCCAGTGGCGCGCATCGAAACGGTCATAAAAGCCTGGCAGTCTCGCACCGCTTACCTTCAGCAACTACCGGGCGTTGTTCAGGTCTTCCCCTTTGAAAACCGCGGGCAGGACATTGGCGTCACCCTGCACCACCCACACGGACAGATCTACTCATATCCATTTGTGACCCCAAGAACTGAAAAGCTAATTGCGAGTGTCCGTAATCACGGCGGTGATTTCTTCGGTGAGTTAGTCGAATTCGAAAAATCCTCGAGCAGAAACATTCTAGAAACTGAGAACTTTTTGGCGTTTGTGCCGTTTGCCGCAAGGTGGCCAATTGAAATCCACCTGTTGCCAAAACGCCAAGTTGCAGATTTCACTGAGCTGACAGCTGCTGAAGTAAGCGAGCTGGCTGGCGCCTATAAGCAAATCCTTTTGGGTCTGGATGCCCTTTATGACAGGCCAATCCCATATATTTCGGCTTGGCACCAGGCTCCGATGATTGAAAACCGGGACCAAATTAGGTTGATGCTTCAAATCACCTCTCCGCTTCGCGATGCTGACAAGCTGAAGTATTTGGCAGGATCGGAAAGCGCCATGGGCGCCTTTGTCGGAGACGTTGCTCCAGAAGAAACTGCTGCAAGACTCAAGAAGGTAATCAAGTGAACCTGACGAAGCAAACAACAACGGGCTTTGAAAAACAGTTTGGTTACTTGCCAAGTGGTGTCTGGTCAGCACCGGGGCGTGCCAACCTAATCGGCGAACACACCGATTACAACAATGGGTTTGTTCTTCCCTTTGGAATCAACAAGAGAACCTATGCGGCCATGTCCAAGCGGGATGACTCCCTGATCAGAATCGGAACTTCCTTTACCGAAGGCATCGTCGAATTTGAACTCAGAGACGCCGAGCCGCAAGATCTCGACTGGGCGCTATATCCTCTTGGAGTGGCGTGGGTAATGCGCGCGGGTCTTGATGCTGGCTTTGATCTCTACTTGGATTCAGATGTTCCGATTGGAGCGGGTCTTTCGTCTTCTGCCGCAGTGGAGTGCTCCGTAGCCATTGCCCTAAACGAACTTTGGGACTTGGGCCACAGCAAAAAGGAGCTAGCCCTAATCGGTCAGCGAGCCGAAAACGAAGTAGTGGGTGCTCCGACCGGAATCATGGATCAGACAGCATCGATGCTGGCCTCGACCGATGCTGCGGTTTTGATCGACTGCCTGAGTCTTGAAACCAAAATTGTTGAGCTGGGGCTTGAGGCTCAGAACTTAGTTGTGGCAGTAATCGACACCCAGGTCTCACATCGTCACTCCGACGGTGGCTACCGGTCTAGAAGAGATTCCTGCGAGAAAGGTGCGCTCATTATGGGCGTTAGTTCCCTGCGTGAACTTGGACAGGCTGACCTTGAAGTTGCAAAATCAAAGCTCGACGATCTCACCTTTCGCCGCGTCCGGCACATCGTCACCGAGAACGACCGAGTGCTAGCAACGGTTGCGGCCCTTAAAGCCGGCCAAATGAACAAGATCGGCCCAATTTTTGAAGCCAGCCACGTCTCAATGCGCGATGATTTTGAGATTTCTATCCCGGAACTAGACCTGGCGGTCGAAACTGCCGTAAAAACTGGCGCAATCGCCTCCAGAATGACCGGTGGCGGCTTTGGAGGTGCTGCGATTGCAGTCATCAATAAAGACCTATTACCCAGCCTAGAATCGGCTGTCACGGCTGCATTTGCTCAAGCCGGATTTGGCCCACCAAACGTATTTACGGTCTCCGCGAGCGCCGGAGCAACCAGAGAAAGCTAATTTGCTTCGTAGACGGGAGTTACTTCGATTCCCTCATCGACCATGTCATCGATCGCATTTTCAGTGGAGCCTTGAGAGACCCCAGCGGTTAGGCCGGTAATGACCCTTACTGCTAGCCCAAATTTCTTTGCATCCATCGAGGACGCCAGCACACAGTAGTCGGTGGCTATCCCCACAACATCGACCTGGGTAATCTGAAGCTCAGTTACCAGATCAGGGAAGCTGGTGCCGGAATCATCGACACCTTCGAAGATTGAGTAACCGTTTGCTCCTTGGCCTTTTTTTATGTGGATGTCGATAAGACTGGTATCTAGGTTCGCGTGGTACTGGCTACCCGGTTGATTTTCAACACAGTGTTCCGGCCAGCTGGTTTTGAAATCGGGAGATTCGTCTTTTGCGGCAAAGTGGCCACCGTTTGCATCGTTGGCTTTGTGCCAATCCCTTGAGGCAATTACATAGTCGTAAGCGCCTTTATTGCTTTCTAGGTGTTCGGTAATGCGCTTGGCCGTTACTGCCCCTCCGGCACAGGCCAATACACCGCCCTCGCAAAAATCAACTTGAACGTCGATTACCAATAATGCTTTAGTCATCTTGCTTCCTTGTTGCCCATTCTTATTCTTCCCGGCTATCTATTCACCAGCGTTGAGCCACAATCATAAAAGCCCATTACTAAATCATCCATGGCCTCACGGTTGCTAGCTGTCACGTCGCCCAAGTTGTACACGGTGAAGATAAGTCTCGACTGATCCGGTGTGTCCAGAAAGCCCGCAAGCGTATAACCGGTTCTGATCCAACCGGTTTTTGCAGTGATTGATCCGACCGCATCCTCAAATCGGTAGCTCAAGGATCCGGGTGTCCCGGATACTGGCATTCCTTCAAGAATTACCTCGAAGTCTCCGTAGTCCGCGTCAATGAGCTTTAGAAGATTATTTACTTGTTCAGGAGAGGCTTGGTTGTACTTGGACAACCCTGAACCGTCCTCAATTATTAAGCCTTGAAGATTCAGCCCGGTGCCCCTAAGTGCGCGATTGTAGCTCTCGGTCAAAGAATCAAAGGTCCCATCTAAACCGACGTCAAGAGAAACCAATCTTGCAAGTGCTTCCGCCAAGGTGTTGTCACTAACAATTAACATGTAGTCAATCCACTCGCTGATTGGCCTGGATTTGACTGCCGCAATTTGCACTGAATCTGCCGGCGCCAGCCCCTTGGTAATCACCGCATCTGTCGCAGCTAGGCCGAGGGCCTCTTGAAACCAAGTACCGGCCCTAGTGACCGGGTCCATTGAGCGCTGAGACTCCTTAGCGGCAGGGCTATCTCTGTCACCGTCCACCTGAAGGGCAGAAACCGGAGACATGTAGCCGTTGGTGATGCCGCGAGAGTCCCAAACGCTTTGGTATTCACCTGTGGCTCCCCCGTACAACGAAGTGTCAAGCACTATTTGCGTTATTGGCTCCTGGCCCACAACCTTGACTATCTGGGCAGCAAGATCGGAAAGTTTTGGAGCTTTTTTATAGACCGAATTTTGATTGATTCCTGTCCTAGAAAGCGTCGGGTCGCCCGCTCCAACGAGGTATATTTTTCCAGGCTCCAGGATGTCTTGATAGACCCTGGTCGTAACTTGATAGTCCGGACCGAGAGTTTCAAGGGCCGCAGCTGCTGTGAAAAGCTTCATAATCGATGCGGGTCTAGCGGCCGAACCGCTTCCGCGGTCGAATAAGATCTCGCCAGTTGAAGTATCAATCACCTGTGCCTGCAACAACAAAATTTCAGCAGCATCCTCTAAACCCGACACCGAGCACTGGACAATTTCAGGAACCGTGGGTTCTGGCTCGCTTTCAACTGGACTCGCAGAAATCGTCGCTTCTGGAACGGCAGTTTGGCTGGCTATCGGCTCAGATTCCTGACTGGACTGGCTAAGCGGACCCAAAAACATTAGAGCGAGGGCCAAGGAGCCTGCCACCAGACCAGAACCGATCCCAATTAGTGCTTGTTTCATCTCACCTGCCTAAGCTTTACCCATGAAGTTTAGATTGTTCGCAGCCTCCATATTGGCATTAGTCACCTCGGTCACATTGACAGCTCTTCCGGCAACCTCCCACGAACAGCTTGTAGATCAAGAACCCAAGTCCGGACAGGTTCTCGAAGCTGGCATCGCTGAAGTAAGGCTGTCCTTCAGCGATGACCTCATATCTCTAGATAACTCAGCAGGCTCCGAAATAGTAATTCTTGATGAAAATCAGAATCCAGTAAATAACGGCTGCGCGGTAATTGACGCACGCACCGCGATTGCGCGGGCCGACATTGATACTCCTGGAACCTACCAAGTCGGCTGGCGAGTAGTCTCCGGGGACGGACATCCAATTTCCGGAAACTTTAGCTTCGTGGTTGAAAATAATTCCGGCTACATCGCGGACCCGGACTACCTATTTACCGAGTGTGCCAACCCCTACGATCCGGAATCTCTGGTGGTTGAGTCTCAGACTCCTGAGTATGTGTATTGGTTGCTCTGGGCATCACTGCCACTGGCCGCAGTCGGACTATTTTTGCTGCTGAGGTCTAAAAACAAAAGTTCTGGCGATAACCGCAAACACCCAGAACAGAAGACCGAAAACTAGTACTTCAATCGGCATATCAAAACGATTGCCCATCGGTGCAAACGCCAATGAGTAGGCAACATCAAGAGCCTGCGCATACATGAATGCAGCAACCCCAGCAACCACCATCAGCTTCACCGGAACGACGCTGCCGGAGATTCTGGAACCACTCCAGATAGTCAGCCCGGAAAGCCCAAGCGCAAGTGCGGCCCCTACGAAAATTAGTGGGTAAGTAGTCTGGTAAAAAAAGTTACTCGCCAGCATGGCCAGCAACAACGAAAGCCAAAATAGTGAGCCCTTTAGAGCCTTTGACGAATTCAAGCTCTACCTAAATAACCCGGCAGAATTTGTTGAGAGGCTCTACTTGGCCGGCGACAACTATTTGGTCTCCTGACTCAAGAACTGTTTCGGGGAACGCTGGCGCGTACTTACCGTCGCCCTTTGTGACCGCAACCACTGTGACTTCATAGTTGGTTCTAATTTTGAGATCCGCCAAGTTTTGGTTGTGAAATGACTCTGGAACTATGGCTTTTATCATCACAAAATCGTTGTCGATTGGAACATAGTCAAGGGACTCTCCAGAAACCATGTGTGCCACTCGCTTACCCATCTCAAACTCTGGGAAGACGACGTGGTGAGCACCCAGCTGCTCCAAGATGCGACCGTGAGATTTTGAGTTGGCTTTTGCCCAGACGTTTGGAACACCGAGCTGCAATAGCAGCGAGGTTGTCAAAATGCTGGCCTCGATATCTGCTCCGATTGCCACGACGGCAGCGTCAAACTCCTGAATGCCAAGTTCGGACAATACCGCTTCGTCGGTGCAGTCGGCCCTGACGGTGTGAGTAAGTTCCTGCGCCATTTGTTGAACCAGCTTCTCGTCGGTATCAACACCGAGAACCTCGTGTCCGGTTCGAACTAGCTCTCTTGCCAACGAAGACCCGAACCGACCAAGGCCAATAACGATGACGTTTGTGTGCAGAATTCGTCGCTTTGCTTTCTCTTTAGCCAATTAGGGGCCTTTCCTTTGGTAATTCATAGTGCCTCTTTGTGATTCGAAGAGCAAGTGCAGACGCAACAACAACCGGTCCCAACCGACCAATAAACATCAAAAATGCGAGCCAAAATTGGTGAAAAGCCGGCAATTCAGCGGTGATGCCGGTCGAAAGCCCTACCGTCGCGGCAGCGGACACCACATCGAAAAGTATCTCGTCGAGTGAGAAGTCAGTCGTCGCCGCAAAGAGTAAGGTCGTGCCCAAAATTGCTGTCGTGCTTAGAGCCACCAAAGTAAGAGCTTGACGCTGAATCGAGCGGGGCAACCGGCGGTTTCCAACGTTCACCGCAGTCTCACCGCGAATTTCGGTGTAAACAATAAAGATCAAAACGGCGATCGTGGTCACCTTGAGGCCTCCGGCTGTAGATGCTGAACCACCACCGATAACCATCAGTAGGTCTATGCCCAACCAAGTGGCCGGGTCCATCAGGGTAATGTCTATCGAGTTGAAGCCCCCCGAGCGCGGCATAACAGCCGAGAAGAAAGTGTTGACCAGCTTGTCCCAGGTGTTCAAGCCCCCGAGGGTTCCAGGGTTATTCCACTCAAGTAGCCCGATGAAAAGTGCTCCTAATCCGATCAAGCAAATAGTCATCCAGAGAGTTAGCCTGGTGTGGAGGCTAAAGCGCCTTGCCTTTCCGCCCGGCTGCAATCGCAAGCGCCACAGTCTCTCGTGAAGCTCAATTAGAACCGGGAACCCAAGCCCTCCAACAATCACAGCCAACATCACCGGTGCGATGAAGAACATGTCCTGACTGAAGCCCATCATGCTGTCGGTGTATAGCGAAAAACCGCCGTTATTGAAAGCTGAGATTGCGTGAAAAGTACCGTGCCAAATTGAGCGAAGAACTTCCTCGCCGTAGCTAAAGTGCAATCTGATGCTTAGGTAAGTTGCCAGGACCAGCTCAAAACCGAAATAAACCAACAGAATTCGGCCGAGCAACTTAGAAACGTTGTCTGCGCCAACAATCTTGGCCTCAGACAAAGTATTCATTCGATCTCTCAGGCTGATTCGCCCGGAAATTAGCAAACCAAGCAAAGTCGCAAAGGCGACGATTCCAAGGCCGCCGAGTTGAATCAAAATCAAAATCACGAACTGCCCAAAACCGGACCAGTGAGTTGCGGTGTCTACAACGGTCAAACCGGTTATACAAACAGCCGAAACGGCAGTGAAAAATGCGGTGACTAGAGTCGTGTTATTGCCGGCAGATGTTGACATCGGGAGCAAAAGCAACAGGGTGCCAGCGATTGCCGCCGCACCGAACGCAATAACTACGATCTGTGTTGGGTGCATGGATCGCTTGCGACCTAATTGGTTCACGCTTTTAGCCTACGCCTCCTGTAGTAAAACCAATACAACCCCAAAACATTACACCGCATTAGGCTTAATCCATGGGTGCAAGCAAACAAGTTCTTATCTTTGACGGAGACTGCGCTTTCTGCAGCTCCAGTGCCAGGCTGCTTCGCAAGATGACCCGACACAAGATTCCGATTGAGCCTTACCAAAAATTAGATCTGGAATCACTTGGACTCACCTCTGAGCTCACCTCAAAGGCGGTCTACTTCGTTTCTGGGACAACGAGATACGTTGCGGCGGCGGCTATTGCCCAGGCACTAATCGAATCGAAAACCATTTGGGCTCTGGCTGGCTGGTTCCTAAAGCTCCCGGTTATAAGAAACATCGCAAAGCCCATTTACTTCTTGGTTGCGGCCAACCGGCATCGCCTGCCGGGCGGCACCCCCGAGTGCCAGCTGCCGCAAGACTAAGAAGCAAAACCTCAAGCCACAAACCTAGTTAGAGTGAAGAATTATGTGGATATCTATTCCGGCGAGGATCAATTGACAACAATCACACTGCGCACCCCCTACCTCTTATTCATTGGCAGCGAAACTGAGCCAATCTACGCCAAAACCGCTGCAGGGCTTGCAAAGTGGCGGCCGGAAAGCTGCATGGGCCAACTGAGCCTTCCGGGCGGCACAATTGACTTAGGTCTTGCCAAGCACAGCGTGGCAAGTGCCGCTGAAGCCGGAGCTAAATCGCTCGTCATTGGAACATCGGCTGTGGGCGGTGCAATTCCAGAGGCTTGGATGCCAACCCTGGTTGCCGCCCTAAAGGCGGGAATGGACATCGTCGCAGGAGTTCACACAAGGTTGAATGACATGCCAGCGCTGGTTGCAGCAGCCAACGAGTCCGGGGCAGAGCTGATTGATGTTCGAGTGCCACCACAGGACATCCCGGTTGGAACGGGTAAAAAACGAACCGGAAAAAGACTTTTGACAGTGGGCACCGATTGTGCACTGGGCAAGAAATATACCGCTTTAGCAATCGCCAACAGATTGCAAGAACGTGGCGTGGATGCCGACTTCCGTGCCTCTGGCCAAACCGGCATCATGATTGCCGGAAGCGGTATCCCGATTGATGCCGTCGTTGCCGACTTTCTTTCGGGTGCGGCAGAAATGATTTCTCCTAACAACCACCCCGATCACTGGGACATAATCGAGGGTCAGGGAAGCCTGTTTCACCCGGGCTACTCATCGGTGAGCACCGGTCTACTGGTGGGCTCGCAACCAGATGCCTTTGTGGTTTGCACCGAAGCACTTCGCACCCATATAAAGGGCTGGCCGGACTTTGAACTGCCGAGCATTCAGGCGGTCATCGATCGGACCATCGAGATAGCAAAAAGCGTGAACCCCGAAATTAGATGCGTTGGAATAAGCGTTAACACCAGCACGCTGCCAGATCATGAGCGTGCCGCCTACCTTGCTAACTTGAGCGCACTCTATGACCTGCCGACCATGGACCCATTGGTCACTGGACTCGACGACGTAATCGATAATCTTCTGGGTCAAAAATGAAGATGACTATTGAGCGCAAGGATTTTGCCTTGCACTCCCCCTTTGTTATCACCGGCTACACATTTCTGGAGCTAAATGCGGTTTGGGTGACTCTTGAAAAAGACGGCTTTACTGGCAGGGGCGAAGGCGTTGGCGCGTATTACTTGGGCGATGACCAAGCCAAGATGCTACGAGACCTAGAAGAAATAAAACCGCGGGTCGAGCAGGGCGCTACGCGTCAAGACATCAACGAGATTATGCCGCCCAATGGCGCCCGAAATGCGCTTGACTCTGCGATGTGGGATTTGGAATGCAAGATTAGTGATGCCAGCATCTGGGAGCTGGTTGGGCTAAAGCCCAAACAACTAAATACCGTTGCGACCATAGGCATCGGTACGCAAGAGCAGATGGCCACAAGGGCCAAAGAACTAAGTGATTTTTCAAACTTAAAAATCAAGCTCGATGACCACGAGCCGGTCGAAAAGCTAACCGCGATAAGAGCAGCAAGGCCGGATGCAAACTTGGTTGTTGATGTCAATCAAGGCTGGCAATTTGAACAGCTAATAAAGTTCATTCCAGCTCTTAGCGATCTAGGCATAAAAATGATCGAGCAACCGCTGGCTCGAGGCCAAGACTCTGAACTTGACGGCTTTGTTTCTCCAATACCTTTGGGCGGGGACGAGAGCGTTCTAAACCTCAGTGAATACGAAGCCAACTCAAAGAACTTCCAGGTGATAAACATAAAGCTGGATAAATGCGGTGGCCTGACCGAGGCCTTGCAGATTGTTGATGTTGCTCAAAAAGACGGTAAGTCAATAATGGTTGGAAATATGACCGGCACCTCGCTGTCGATGGCCCCGGCCTATGTAATCGGTCAGCATTCTGAGTTTGTAGATATCGATGGGCCGCTATTGATAGCCAAAGATATTCCAAACGGCTTGAACTACCTTCCCGGTGGAAAAGTAGAAGTGTTTAGCCCAACGCTTTGGGGCTAAAGCTAAATACGTACCTAATAGCCCAGCTCAGCATCGACAACGCCGACAAGCGGCTTGTCTCTAAGCCAGGCTGCCACGTTCACCCGAAGTCGCTCTGAAAATAGCCTCGTGACTATTTCCTTGGTATCCGCAGTGTGAGGGGTGATGAGCAAATTATCCAACTGCCACATTGCGTGATCTGCTGGCAAAGGCTCTGGATAAGTAACATCAGTTGCTGCTGCCGCAATGCTGCCTGATTTCAAGGCGTGAACCAAGTCTTCTTGGTTCACAACTTCTCCCCTTGCGATGTTCACTAGATAAGAATCGGTGCGCATTAGCCCAAACGCTCGAGTATCAAACAAGAACCTCGTGGTCTCTGTCAAGGCGCAGGCCAGAATCACAAACTTTGCTTTGGCTAACTCCTTGTCAAAGTCGTCAAATGAAACAACCCGTCCTGTGAAGCCCGCAAGAAAAGGCTCGTTGGGTCTGTTCCTGACAACTGTGACCTTGGAGCGAAAAGGAGCAAGCAAGGACGAAAGCTCTTCGGCGATGCCGCCGCCGCCAACAATCAAAACATCCTGATCGTAGAGAGAGTCTGCAAACTGCCTACCCCAGCTCTTGGTTCTGACTCGCTCCGGAATGATTCTTGCCAGAGCCAAGCAAAGAGCGAGGGCATGCTCAGCTACCGGTTCAGAGTAGGACCGCTTGGCACTTGTAAAAATAATTGGACTCTTCAAAATCTCACCAAAAGCATCAACCCCAGCGAATGGCAGCTGCACCCACTCAAGCTGCGGGTTGGCATTGAGCACCTCCTGCAAAGCCCCAGGAGAGGAGTAATCAGTCCAGACAAGGGCTTTTGTGGAAGGCGTTACTGAAGTCACCTGACCGCCGGCATCGGTGATCGCCTCTACATATTCTGGAAACTGCTTGGGCTCGAGTGCGACGAGATTGTTCTTCAAGTTCTTCCAATCGATAAAAGGGCAGCTGCGGTAGGTAAAACTCCAGCTAAATTGCTACTGCCCGTTTTTTGCAATTGTATCTGCCAGCAGGCCAAAGCCCGCCCGTGCTAACGGCAAGAAGTAGGCTGGGGGCATGACTGATAAACAGAACCCAAAAGAACCTAGGGATTCCAGCCAGCTAGAAAAAATGTGGAAACGAATTGGTCTAGCGCTTTTCGTGCTGGCAATCGTGTTGGTAGCAGGTCCTCAGATTATTGATTTAGTGAACCCAGACTTTAGATAAGCAATAACCTAAAGTCATGAAATGTAAAAACTGCCAAAGCGAAATTTCCGAGTCTGATTTCAACTGCCCAAGCTGCGGTAAAACAACCGCACAGTCCAGGGAAGATCTTCAGAAGATCGACCCGCAGTCAACCAAGGTGATTGCGTGGCTCTTGCTGGCTCTCGGTGTCGCCGGGGTAGTGTTCGTAATCGCCAACAGCGCCACAGACTGGTACTCGCCTCTAAACTTCATCCCGCCGGCCATGGTCCTAATTGCCGGAGGCTTGGCCCTCATAAGTGCATTGCGCGCAAAATAAGAACTTAGATCAGAGCCTTATAGGTTGCGCCAAAGATCGCCAGATCCTGCCAAGGCATTCCGGATGACTTGTAGATTCTTATCGACTGGCTATCTATCGTGTAGTCAGAAGTAAATAGCTTTTTTACCTCCACTAGATCTTCCGCGGCAACAAAGCCTTCGTTGATTGCCATGATGACATCGCCTGCCTCTCTGAGCGCAGCCGATTGATCTTCGATGAACACCGTTCCAATACCCATGAGATTTCCGGGTAGTTCTCTAGCGTTTGGTTCGTGCGAACCAACTGCCGCAACAATTACTGTCTTCTGAACTTGCTCTAGAGCAAACAGAGGCTCTCTGGCAGTGGTTGCAGTAATAACTAAGTCAGCCTCGGCAAGGTCCTTAGTTGACCCTGCAGCCGCCTCAATGCCATGAGACCTGAGGTCAACAATCAGCTTCTCAACACCTGCGGTGTTTCTGGCCAAGATTCGAATTGAATCTGGCGTTGACACGGCTGAAATTGCGAGAATGTGGGCAAAAGCCTGTGGCCCAGAGCCAAAAACAACCAGCTTTGGGCTTTCTGGCAAAGCCAACTTTTGCACCATGGCTGCCGTTACGCAGGAAGTCCTAAGCAGCGTCAAAGCAGCGCCATCGCACTGAGCCAAAGGGGTAAGAGTTTTGGCATCAAACAACGTATAGATGCCTTGGATTCTTGGAATGTTTTTTGCCGGGTTCTTGGGTGCGAGGGTGACGAACTTCAGCCCTACAAACTCAGCATTCTCGCTGGGCATCACTAAACCCTGGCCAGAGGCAAACTCGACAAACGAGCGTGATTTGTCAGTTGCAGGGTCAAACCCACCGGTCAAGGCTTGGCTTATTGCTTCGATTGCCTTGCGATAACCAAACTTTATAAATAACTCTTGGTCACTTATCCACTTTGCCGGGCTTAGAACGCTCATCGAAGTGAGAATCCCGCATCCAGTTCATCGTTTTCAAACAACAAAAACTCTGAGTTTGCAACTTGGAAGGCGTTTCCGGTAATAACCGGGATAACACCAGAACTTTGTCCGTGGGTTTGGGTTTCTTCAATGCGGCCTAAGAACCTAGTTCCGATAATTGAGTCGTGAACAAGAGTCATTGACTTAGTTAGCTTGCCGGAATGGGCAAGCTGAGCAATTCTTGCTGCGGTTCCAGAACCACAAGGTGACCTGTCGACCCGGCCGTCGGCATAGATAGTTACATTTCGTTGATGAAGTTCGGTCTCAGTTGAATTAATCTCATCAAAAATAATGGTTCCGTAGATACCGTTTAGACGTTCATCGGCCTGCGAATTAGATTCCGGAGTCTCGTTCAACTTCCATTTGATCTGCCTACCGATGCGAATTAGCTCATCTAAATGCTTGGGTTCGACCGATAAGCCGAGCTTGCTGGCCTCGATGCTTGCGTAGTTTGCACCACCGTAGCCAATGTCGACCAAGACAGTCCTGCCATCATCCAGATCCACTGGCACCGCCTCGGCGATTGCGTGGGAAAACACATTCCTGAAGGAAATCTTCGTTGTGATTCCGTTTACTTGAGTCACTAGAGCCTGCACTCTGCCGGATGGAACATCGATTGTGACTGCAGTTTCATCATTGGGTGCTACAGCAACCAACCCGGTGTCAACGGCCCAAGCGCCAAGCGCAATAGTGCCGTGCCCACAAGCAGTTGAATAACCATCACCGTGCCAAAACAGCACACCGAAATCAGCACCATCATCGTTTGGCTCCACGATAAACCCGCCATACATATCCGCATGACCCCGGGGTTCATTGACAAGTAGTTTTCTAATTTGTTCGAGTTTCTGATTTGAGGAAGCCCCTGCTCGCTTGTCTAGGACCGTTGCTCCCGCAATGTCAGGAAGCCCGACACTCACGATTCGAAATGGCTCTCCGGCAGTGTGGTAATCCGCAGCAGTGATTTTGACTAATGGCCTGTTCATGACTCGAGTCTATTGGGGCAAGTACTTGAGTAAGTTTTGCCTAGGGTTTGGGCCCCTGCCGAGTCACCCAAGAGAATCAAACTCTTGAGCTGCTCGTCACGAAAGAGATTCACACCCCCGAGAACAAAGTGTTTTCCCGAAAAGCATAAGTAAATACTGTGTCCTGATGTGTCCCAGTGTGCCAGGTTGCATCAGCCAAATTGCTTGAGTTTTTGCCTGAGTTGGTAAGGTCTAAAACAAGGAGAATGCCTATGTTATTGGAAACGCTTTTAGTGCTACTGGTATTGGGCGCGGTGGTCGCAACTGTGCTCAGTCTTTTTGTTGTGAGATCCAAAAAACATCAACCGGAAGAGAGCAGCAAACCCGACGCCGACAATCCACAGTGGGACGGCGAGTAGTTTTTGTGTTGTTGGCGGCACCTTGAGTCAACTTGGTGCTAGAGGAGCCTCTGAGTATCTGGCCTCGTTATTGATCAGCGTCTAGAACCCGAAAACCATCCCACACGCCCCATTTGAGATTGCGGGCGTTCTTGACTTGAGATAATGTAGCTTAACATTAGGTTCGAATAACTAAGATGCCAGAATCGAGTCGATCATGCTTCTTGGGGGCGCGGGGAACGAGTCAGGAGTTCCACCTGAAACGCCGTCGGCGTCTGAAGGCGGCGATAATAGCCGGTCGCGCAGCAACCACCCGGTCGAAGCAATAATTGCGAGCGCAACCGCCGTCCTGGCTATTCTGGGGCTTTTATTTACCACTTCGATCTCACTCAGTTCTGACTACCGGAGCTCGATTCAACAATTTTTCAATTCGGACACTGTTGGTTCAGTCCAAGCCACCTCGGCTGTTGATGCTCCATCGGTACAAGAGAATCTTGAAACAACTGAAGATGCTCCTGTGCTGCAAGATTTCACCGGTGAAATGTCAGGCGGTGAGAATTTGGCAGAGGGTATCGAGCTAGAGCGATCAAGGATGCTCGCTGCAGTGGAAGAAATCTTTGTTATCAAACAGGCTCTATTTGAAGGAGCTGCCGGTGAATTCTCTGAAGACTTGCAAGCTGAGCTCGATGAGATGACCATTGAGCTCTTGGTCCGGAATGGGTTTTCTCGAGGCTGTGCCTCCGACGTGGCAACCCCTATAGATTATCCTGCGGCACAGCCTGGAGAAGTCAACTTTTTTCTCAGAGCCGATTCACAGGGTAGTCCTCAGTCTCTCGCTTCACTCTCTTTACTTAAGCCAACCTACGATGCTGCAGAAGTGAAGCTGGACGCCAGAGGAATCGCGCGGGTGAAATTACCCGCGGGACTTTACGCATTCGACATTCAAGGAAAATTTATAAGCCTTCTGGTCCGCACCGATGGCTCGTCTTGGATGCCTGGGAAAAATACTGATCCTCGCGGCTACTTAGTCCTCGGGATTGACGAGGCCGAAACCCGATGTGAACAGGAATGACGACATGAAGTCGCTATGGAAAAAATTCAGCCGAGGCAATAACCCTAGGAAAGTTTTAGCTGGCTCCCTGGTGCTGCTCCTTCTCGAGGGATTGGCGGTGGCCTCGCTCATCTATGATTCGGAGCAACCTGGACTGCTGTTTGCCGTTGAAACTGAGGTGGCCGAAGTCCCAACCCTCGGTGCAGAATCTGAACAGCTACCAGAGTATCCGGGTGAAGTTTTTGGTCGGCACCAGCCGTTGCCTGAACCCTGCGAAGGCAACACCCTGGCCAACCACAACTTTGATTTCAACGCCGCTTCGCTTCCGGTTGACAACACAGATGGCCCGGCAAGGCTGGTCATGCAGCCAATCAGCAACGAAGACATGTCGCGCCCTAAGAACTTCTCCGTTGGAGAGTACGAGGTGGCAGTAGCAAGCGGGAAGGCTCTAATTTCGCTTCAGAAGCCCTACGACATCCTGGCAGTGCAGTCGACCGGCAAAAAAGGGCTCGAGTGCTCCAACCAATATCGATTTGACCTTGAGTTTAGGTTTGATAGAGCGGATGGGGCAGAAGAGAACCGCTTCGAAGATTATTGCCGAATTCTGGCGACCACCAATGGGGGGTGGCGTGACTCAATAGGTTTTTCTCTAATCATTTGCGAAAGTCAAGGTCTAACCCTGTGGACCTCAGACGGTACCTACCTGATCGAGGGTTACCAAAGAAATCTCACCAGTCTGTCATCGGGCTGGAACGCGCTTTCGGTTGACTTCCGTTTCGCCCTTGATAGCCCCACCGTTATGTTTTCCCTAAACGGGAAGAAGACATCGATCAGGTTGGTCGAATGGGACCGAGCAAATCCAGACATCATTCGACACAACTTTGCCGACCCAGACTTCACGCTATACCTGGGGGGCCACCCAGAGGATTTATACCAAAACGTGGGAGGGGACGATGATTCCCAGCTGAGCATAGACATAGCGCGTCTTGACATTCGCACCGGTAGCGTGGTTCAAGATTCCACCCGGTTATCGATGATTCTGAAGCAATTTATTGAAGGCTCTGCCAGTGCTACCAATCAAGAGGCTCTAGTTCGCGAGTTCGAAGCAAAATTTGAATACCAATGGGAAGGTATCGGTCCAGCGGTCCTTCGGTTCTTGGACTTCACCTCCACGCGGTCCGCGATCTATCAAATTATGGGAGAAAATCCAGCAATTGAAGCCCTACCTGCGATTGACAGGCTGCAGTTTTTACTCAAGCAATGGATTGTCGACGATCTTTCCGCTGCAACCACCGGGCCGATACGTTTTGCCGAGGCCGAGCTCTTTCCCGGGTTTGTAAGCGATTCTGTTCCGCGCCAAGCAGCAGAAATCGAAATTGACGGGACATACGCTACCGATACGCAATACCGCCTAGCCGGACAACACCAAGTGCTTAGGCCAACCGGTAGGTACTTGGCGCCTGGTGAAATTGCGACCGTAACCGTTCCAGAGAGTGCTTTAGATAAAGAGTGGTATGTCCAGGTTGGGATCCAAGACGCGGACCTAGAGATAATTCGAGAGAGCCAGGACTGGAATCGTTTTCCTCGAATAACCAGAAAATTCGCTGTTGACCGCCCTCAGTTCGAGATTGATAACCCATTCGGTGGACCAATCTATTTGCGCATCCCCGATGGATCGGCGGTCGGGGAAACTACGATCATAATTGACGGTGCTGTTGAAATGCCCACCTACTCGACAGCCACAACTGAAAATAAAGACAACCACCTTGCGAAATTCAATACTGCCCTTGAGACCAAGGCTGTCCCTTGGTTTGAAATTCTGGGGGAGAAATTTAACTTGACCTACCCGGTGGGAATGGCTCATCTCTTCACTGATCCCGAGCCGATTATGGGCGCGATGGATTCATCAATTGAAGTCATTAATGTTATGGCGGGCAGGCCCGCTGAGAGGTTCCGAAAGGAGTGGCTCACCTTGGACTCCACCATCGCGTCTGTGAACCCATTCCCGGTGAGCTACCCCTGGTTCGGAGCTCTAAATGAGGTCGTCGGTGACGTGCGAACAGTAAAGGACTTCATAGAGGACGACGGAGCCTGGTCGCCCATTGATCTGGCGAGCAAGAGTGTCTCGAACCTCAAGGATGGGGCGCACGTGGTCTGGCACGAAATTGGTCACGCTCATAATTTACCTACCGCTGGTTTTGAAGCGGGAGTTTGTAACGAAGGTGAGTCCAACGTCCACCTTTTGGCAACTGTGATCTATAACCAAATCCTTAACGCTGATATGGACACAGCTCTGCGCCTGTCGGGCTTTCAAGATTACGGATTTAAAGAATCAGCTCTAGACACCATGTTCTCCCCCAGCTGGCAATCGAACCAGCGAATGTGCCTCGATGCCTGGGATAACGAAATGCAGTATCAGACTAGAAGTTGGGCTCGAATTGCGGAAATAGCTGATCTATATGGCTGGGAAGTCGTGGGAGAAATCCATCGGGTCTTCTACCAAATTGGAACCGCAAGCATGAAAGACCAAGACACGATTCTGTGGGGTTCGCGTAGGGCCAATGTGAACCTCGCTCCAATATTTGATTTTTGGGGAGTTCCCCCAACTACTGCAACCCGAGTTCGTCTTGCAGGCCTTCCTCCGGCCACCGAATTCATTGAGCGCCTTGAATTTTATCGGGAGGCTATCCCTGAAACCAGGGCCGAGTATGAATCTGTGATCAGGAAGCTGAGAGCCACCACAGGAAAAGTAGATCGCTGGGATCACTATCTAGAAAATTACGATCCTGAGTTGTCCGAGACGATGAAAGAAAGAATCGATGTAATCATTGCTTCGATAAAATAGTGGCTGCCAGAGACTTCAAATTCGCTAAACGAGGCTGCCGTTACTACTGACCTCATAAGTGCCTTTCAATCTTGTTATCCCCAACAAGAAAAGGTCTACTTAATCTTCCCAACGAGCCACCCAGGAGAATCGAACTCCTGACCTGCTCGTTACGAGGGAGGCTATTGCCCATTTCTGGGCTGAAGCTCTCGACCTCTTGGTTGATTCCCTGGAAGAAGTCTCCTAAGGTGAAAATGTTGAATGGGGGATTTCATCAAGAGATTTGCAGCCGTCGCAGCTTCAATGATGCTAATCATTTCCTTTGCCACGCCAGCCCAATCCGCCGTTGTGAAGTATTCGGTCTATCAGAAGACCCTGTCTGCTTTTAGTTCGAGCGCCACCACGCTTACTTCTCAGCAAAAGGCTCAGGTGAAGGCAGCAGTTGATGCCAATCCGACAGCAGAGAAGTTCATCTGCACCGGCATTAGGTATTTCTCCCAGCCTATGAGCGTGAACATCATGGTTAGAAAACGTGCCAAGGCTGCATGTGAATATGCCAAAGAGCTGAACCCAGCTCTCTCAACATGGTTCCAAACCAAACCTACGTTAGCCAACAGCTATGCAGGCAAGGTTTTGCTGACAGTAAAAAGCCCTACCTCATCGAATGTCGATGAGGACAGCCAAGCCCACCCTGCTGTTGAACTGAGCGACCCTGTTGAGCGTTGCATGATCAAAGAAGTCAGCAACATGCGTGGCATGACAGGAGCTGGATTCCCCGAATGGAACTCACTCACCCCCAAGACTGGAACCGTGAAGTGGGCTTTGATTCCAATAGATTTCCCAGACCTTCAAGGGGAGGAAAATTTTAAAGTCCGAGTCGACGACCAAATGAGGCTTTTGTCCGAGTGGTTCGCGGTCGTCAGTGGCGGCAGATTTAAAGTCGAATGGGTGGTTGCGGATACGTGGGTTACGCTGCCTGAAAAAACAAGCGAGTATGTGATTCCGCTATCAGTAAATGTGAACGATGCAGCAAACGGTCCCAAACTTTTCGTTGATGCCATGGACTCTGCTGACCCGAACTTTGATTTCACCGGGATACAAACGGTGAATTTTATTTTGCCGAAAGGTCAGACCTTCATCGGTGAGGGCAGTCAGGGATTCCCCTGGGACGACGTTGTTAGAAACTACTCATCGGACGAGGGAAAAATCTCCTCCTACTCGATCCCTGGAGCATTCTTCGACCTTCCCGGAAAGACCTACTGGTCTTACTGGGCACACGAGTTTGGTCACGCTATCGGGCTGCCTCACGTAGGTGCTTCAAGGGGGAATCTGCCGCCCTTCAACCCTTGGGATTTGATGGGCGGCCAGGACGGGCCTTCGAAAGAACTGAGTGGTTGGCTGCGATTCATCGCGGGCTGGCTGGATAGCGATCAGGTCTATTGCAAAGATGCAAGCAAAATTCGTGA
This sequence comes from uncultured Microbacteriaceae bacterium, assembly GCA_937920245.1. GTDB lineage: Bacteria > Actinomycetota > Actinomycetes > Actinomycetales > Microbacteriaceae > Aquiluna. Next base: position 12,855 of record CALGUV010000050.1, on the reverse strand, counting down.
TCTAGAAATCAGGTTGACGCCGCTAAGTGAAGACAGTTCGGGGACCAAATTTATTGTTGTTCCCCTAACGGCAACCAAGGCGCTGTTAGTTGAATCTCGGCGTGAGACGAAGTTCTCTTGCAAAACCTCGCCTTCAAGAGATGGGGTTTTGGTTTATGTGTATGACGCCACCCTTGGCCACAACGAAGATTTTCTAATCCCGATTTCGCCTGGAAACAGAGCTAACCAATCTGACGACTGCAATTCACTCAGCGGAAGGGGAACCCCGTCGAATCCTGATTACCTTCTTAGAACAGGTGACTTGGTGATTGTGGATGGAATACAGGTCAAAGTCCTTGCACACGGGGCTCTGGACAGGATAAAAATCTCAGAAACGACAAGCCCAAGCACTGCAACTAGTCGAAATAGTTTTGCGGAGGACTCTCGTCAGCAGATCGGTGCCTTTTTCGCCAGTAGCAGACGCGGATCCGAGAATCAGCACTGCAGTTGTTGTGGGTGCAGCCCAGTGGATTGAGCAGCTGAAGACTTTGGAAAGTTGTGGCTGGAGCCACCCAGGAGAATCGAACTCCTGACCTGCTCTTTACGAGATACCGATTTACCCCTGAAAACGCCTTGTTTTCGCTGAAATCTTATTGCTTATTGTGATGTGTTGTTGCGAGTGATATCGAATGGTCATTCTGTGAAAGTGCTTAAGAAATGGCTTAACGTTAGGCTGAAATTCAAACGTACATAACATTCGTAACTGAAAAGGAAATAGGCAAATGAAAAATGTTGAAATCAAGAGCTTTGAGGAATCTGAGATCAAAAGCTCCATGCCCGATGGACTTGGCGAGGCATCTGTTGTCGAATTTGGAGAGAGCAAAGTGACGTCGATGCATGTGAAGCCTGGCTGGAGGTGGTCTGAGCACATCAAACCACTTATGGGAACCGATTCCTGTCAGGTTAGACACCTCGGAGTGATCACTCACGGAAAAGTCACTGTTCTTCACGATGATGGCACGCAAGCCACCTACGAAGCTGGAGATGCGTACTCGATAATGCCAGGGCACGATGCTTGGGTTGAAGGAAATGAAGATGTCCGAGGTTTCGAATTCGGCGGAACCTGGGCAGATCAAATCTAGTTGGGCCTATCCCAACGGATTAAGTGAAATAAGAGAAGGTTAATTAGGTAGCCATAGTGACTAGTGGCTACACAAGAACAAAGGAGAAAAACATGATCACTCTCATCGCAAGACACCAAGTTGAGGTTGTGAGATTCGGGCGAACTTGATCACACTCGCTCAACTTGATTGAGCATAAGAGTTTTATTTTTAAGTGTTTCACTAAGAGTTTCTGTGCTTCTTGTTCCCCACCCCTCACGGCCGTAATTCATAAGGTTCAGTCCCAATAGTCATCGTCAAGATCTGAGTCCCACTCTCCTTGATTGTCGAAATCGCCCTTGATGGGAAACTTAGCCCCTTCAGGCGGCACTGGTCCGATGTCAGGGAGATAGTAGCGATTTGGACCCAAGGAATGGTCCCTCAGGTAGTACTGCCTCCGAGTTTCGACAAGCCCCGTCTCTTTTAGGTATCTAATTGCCTTGGCGACCGTCCGTTGGTGCCATCCTGTATCTCTGGCAATTCGGGCCATAGACGGCCACGCATACCCATAGACATCATTGAATCTGTCGCCGAGATAAATCAACACTGCCTTTGGTACCCCAGGCAGCTCCTGCTCTTTAGCCCACTTATACGCTCTAATCGACATCATCGATCCCGTCATCGTGTTCGGCGCTCGATGCCAAATAAAGCCCCCAGTCCCACGACAAAACCTCTGAAGTGCGGTCTTGTACCCAACATATGGTTGAGGGGTGATGGTCGCAATTAGTTCTCAACATCTACCCCACCCCCAACAAATACCCCCTGGCTAGCCGTCTCATCCTCCATCAGCCTCTCTGCCAGTGCCGATGCAAACCCATGAGCTAGAGCTGGGACATACCTTGCATAGATTCGCTTCGTTATCTCGGTCGAGGAGTGCCCAGCACCTTGTGATGCTTCTTCCAGCCTTGCCCCTGCCTCTAAGGCTTGAACGATGGCAGTGTGTCTAATGTCGTGTATTCGGATGCGACGAAGTGAGTTGTCGTCACAGAATTTGTTCCAATGCCGATCCAAAGTTGTGTTGGATAGCTTTCCGCCCTGTACCCCACGAAGAAGATGATCTGAGTCAGATACAGACTGTTCTAATTTCTCTCGTGAGGAGCGCTCGTTCATGAGGGCCACCAAGATAGGCGGTGCGAGCGGAAGCCTTCTAAACCCAGAAAAAGTCTTTGGATCGCTTTCTATGTGGCCGTTATACAAGTTGCCTTGGTCGTCAATGAGTCTTCTATACGACCTTGTTTTATTTATCTGTAGCTCGGCTCTCTCGAAGTCCACATCTCCCCAACGCAAAGCTAATAGTTCGCCTCGGCGACTACCCAATAGGGTCGCAAGCATCATGAAAAGTTCCATCTGAGTGCCACGGGCCGCCCTCAATGCTCTAGTCACCTCGAGCAAGCTCCAAGGCTCCCTGACCAACTTCCCGCCATCAGATCGAAAACCTCTGACATGGGCACAGGGATTGCTTTGCGCTTTACCGACCATCACCGCATAGGACATGAGGGCGGATAGCCGCATTCGAACCGTGTTGACAGTTGCTATCGCCTTGCCTTCGTTCTTTAGTTCAGTCATCAGACCGAGGACATCCTTTGGCTCTACTTCATCAGGCGTCATGTGGCCAATCTTTGGAATAACCCAAAGCTCCAGCTGATGCTTGTAATCGGCTGCAGTGTTTGGCCGAACAGTTGCCTGTTTGTAGGCAACGAAGTCGGGTAGAAGTTCTTCAAGAGACGGCCTCAGGATGTTTTTCTCTTTTTCTTTCAGAGTTCCAAAGAGGTCGTCGATCGCAGAAATCGCCTCTTGGCGGGTAGCCCTGCGCCTCTGGTGTTTACTTACACGACCGTCGCTATGAACGAAACGAAGCTGACAAGCCCAGTTTGACTTGTCTCTCCAAACGGTTACTCCATCGCCATACATAGGTTGGCCTTTCTGCATGAATTAAGCTGCTCTTTTCTCATTTCGGGCCTCCTTTCGTATGGTCAGTTCTTCCCTTGTTGTGCTGCAATTCAAAATCCAAAAAAGCAAAAATGAATCCGACACACCGACTGTTTTTTATATCCGCTTGAGGCAAAGTGCTTAAAAGATTGCTTAACGTCACAACTCGCTCCATTTCGTAACAAAGGGGCGAATCGGTTTTCTGCGCCTGTTGACGCTGAATCTGTAGAGAGCCACCCAGGAGAATCGAACTCCTGACCTGCTCGTTACGAGTGAGCTGCTCTACCAACTGAGCTAGGGTGGCGTGTCGTTTCAAAAGTTTAGTCGGTAATTGCGCCTGCTCGCCTGAGCCTGTCAAGGGCTGCGTCTTCTATTGGAGACTCTGGCCCGATAGCGAACCGCATAAAACTCAATAACGATGTAGTGACGGGTCTCAAGAACCAAAGTGGCCAAGGCTTAATACCAATCATCAACTGGTACTCCTTCGGCATTGAGGCGAGCGCCGACTGAAACAGCAGCGCGTATACCGGCTTTGCAACAAGCGGTAGCGGTGCCTTTCTTATCCAGCTGATAACTGCCTTGGTGTCATCGGTGACGGTGAGCTTCGACTTGAAGCCTTCGAGGGTTTCTAAAAGCTCAGCTTCACTCATCGGAGCTGTTTTTAGCCCAAGAGGCTGCACCGATTTTGACCACAGTGCAACGTAGGAATCTGCTCCACCAGGAATTGGGGTCTTTGAGTAGTTCTGGTGGGCTCTTAGGAATGAGTCCATGAAAGCCACGTGAACCCAAAGCAACAGATCCTTGTCTCCTGCCCTGTAACCCTTAGTTTCGCCAGTGGAAGTCTGATACTCGCCGCTCACGGTCTTGTGCATGCGGTTTACCCTGCCGGCCTCACCATTTATTGCTTCGATCGAACCAAAGGTTGTAACCGTTAGCCACCTAATTGTTCCAGAAAGTCTGCCTAGTGGGTCTTGCTCATAGCGAGAGTGCTCTGACACCCCGGTAAGGGAACCCGGGTGAAGAGCCTGCATAAGTAGCGCCCTGACGCCCCCAACCAGTGTTGAAAAATTTCCGTGTACTACCCAAGGTGCATCGGTAGGCAAATAGAACCCTGGCTCATCGCCCTTAGCAACAACTTCTAGCCACGGAGGAATGCCATCGGGTGCACCAGACAGGAGTTTCCGGAATCTGCGCGACAGGCTCTCCTGCAGGGCATTATTTTTCAATGTGTTGCCTAACCTTATAGATACGATCAAAGGAACTAACCATGACAGAAGCCGAACTAATCCGCGAGTTCCAAAAAAACCGACTCCACATTATTTTGGCTCAGGTCGCGCCGACGGCCCTGCTAGCCTTTGCCGCCTTTGCAACGCCGACCATTTCTGAATACGAAATGTTTGTGGTTCATGGATTTGCCCTAATTTTATTAGCTTCAGGAATTCTCGGCGCTTTAGCCGAATACTCGGCTGCGTCCCAGGCCCAGGCCGTCATTGATGACCTAGCTGCGCTACCAGGTCAGTCGGCTCTGCGGTCACGGATAATCAGCTTTCGCCCGTGGCTAGAGGTTGTGAAGTTTGTGACCCCTGCAATCTTTGTCGTGATATTTGCCGCGTTGATGGCCGCTCTTTACCTATAAAAACCAGATAGAAGGCTTTAGTCGCTCTACCTACAGTAAAGAGAGTCCTCTGAAATCGCTTTACCGGCAAGGTAGTCATCTACGACACTGCCGACGCAATCGCTGGAGCCATAAGCGGTGTGGCCCTCACCTTCGAATGTAAGCAAGTAAGAACCCTGCATGAGCGAACTCAAGGTAACGGCCTGCTCGTAGGGAGTAGCCGGGTCACCGGTAGTGCCTACGATCATTACTGGATTTGGTAAATCAACCCTGTAATCGAGCTTCTGGTTTCCAATACCGGCTGCCCAACCGTCGCAAGAACTCTCGCCATAGGCAAAGTACTTGCCGAATACCTTGCTTGCAGCCGTTATTTCTTTTGTCAGATCAGCGGTTGGCAATGGGTAAGTAATTTCATCAGCACAGGCAATGGCATAGTTTGCCTCAACCAAGTTGGTTAGATATCCGCCTTCGGCGTCCCGGTCGTTATAAAAATCTGCCAGTAGCAACAGGGTTGTGCCATCTCCTGCGAGACCCTCTTCAAGCCCAATCGACAGATACTCCCAGCTGTCTTGCGAATAAAGAGTCACAATCATTCCTGCAATAGCTGCCGATAGTGACAGGTCCCTATCAAAATCAGTTGGCATCGAACTATTTTCTAGTGAGCTCAAGAGCCCTGCAATAGTGTCCTTGGCTTCAGCCATGTCGTTTGGGAGTGGGCAACTTACTCTGGTGAAGCAGTCGACTAGATAGGCGCTGAGCGCCTTATCAAAGCCTTTTATTTGCCCCAGAAGAGACAAGTCAGGATCAATGGTTGGGTCAACTGCGCCATCCAACACAAACAGACCAACTTGATCCGGGAACAACACAGCGAAGGTGGCTCCTAGCTCGGTGCCGTAGCTGTAGCCAAGATAATTTAGCTTCTCACTGCCAAGAAGAATTCGCAGAAGCTCCATGTCATTGGCGGTCTGCTGAGTGTTGTAATAACCGGTGCTCAATTCCCCTTGGCAACTCTGTGCGAAGCGATACGACAAATCAGCCGAATACTGAATGTCTTCTTCGGTTCCGAATCGGTAGGGAGAGCTTCCATAGAGAAGCTGATCCTTCAGACCCAGGTTGCTGCACTCAACCGGTGAGGTCTTCCCAACCCCTCTTGGGTCAAAGGCTATGACTTGAAAATTTGATCGCAGGTAATCGCTCCCGAGGCCCTCGTAAGAAGCCAGTAACCATTCAATAGAACTCGACCCTGGTCCACCCGGGTTCACAAGTAAGGGTTCTAACGAAGCGGTTCCGGCCTTGCGCATCAGAGCCACTGTGATCAACGATCCAGTGGGCACTTGCCAGTCAAGCGGTGCCGCAACAATCGCACACTCAAAACTGTCTTCGCAGTCTTCCCAAATGATCACCTGCTCATACAGGGATACGGCTCCGCTAGAAATTTCAGCAACCGGGTCCGGAGCTGGTGTGGGAGTGCAGCCGGCAAGCAATAAAACGCCGGCGATAAGAGCTGCCCTAAGCCGCAAGGTCACGTCTCAGGATCATCAGCGTGCAAAGCGATTCGAGGACCAGCAAGTCCCTCACGTTTGAAGCCAACCGCTTTCTAGATTCGGTGATTGCGTCTAAAACAGCGATGCTTGCAGCCGCGTTCGTGCCAAGCTGCCTCAGCTGAAGGTCTTCGGCGAGCTCAGGATTAGTCATTTCGACATTCGCACCAAGTTGAAGGGCAAGCACGTCTCTAAAAAAGGACTCGGCGTCGGTGAAAATTCGATCGATGCCGTCTCTAAGAGCTCTGGTATTTCTTCGCTTCTGGTTTTCCTCTAGGCCCTTGAACTGCGGCCTCAAGTTCGGAGGAATCTTCTCGTCAACCCCAAGCCCGTAGGCGAGCATCAAGTGTTCCTTTTCCGACTTATCGCGCTCTTGGGCTAGCGCCTCAGCATCTCGCTTGGCAACGCCCAGTAGTTTTTCTGCCGCAAGCATGGCCCGGCTAAGGTTTGTGATTCCCGCGATTTCCCTCAGGGTTTCAGCTCTTCTGGATCTTGCGTCCTGGGATACCGCCAACCTTCTTGCCATGCCAACGTGGTTCTGGGCTTGGCGCGCGGATCTCATGGCAAGTTCTCTATCAACCTTGTCCCGCTGTACCAGTAGCTCAGCAACCTCCTCGATACTTGGGAGTCGAAGCAGCACATTCATAGTTCTGGAACGGATTGTTGGCAAAAGGTCGGCCACACTTGGCGCGCAGAGAATCCAAATTGTTTTGTCTTGGGGTTCTTCAAGTGCTTTTAGTAAAACGTTCGAGGTGCGCTCGGTCATTCGATCGCTGTCTTCGATTATTACGATTCGATAATCACCAATGGTGCTATTCATCCCGGATTTTTGCACCAGCTCACGAACCTCATCGATGCTGATCAATACCCGCTCGGTGGCAAGGGTCAATACATCTGGGTGAGCTCCGGCAATTGTTAGAGAACATTGCTGGCAGCGCCCGCAGCCATCATTTTCACACTGAAGCGCAGCAGCGAAAGCCTTGGCTAACAAAGAACGGCCAGAGCCTGCTGGGCCCGTAAATAGCCACGCGTGGTGAACGCCCTCTAGCTTGCCGGCAACAGTACGCTGAAGTTGTTCGATTGCTTCCGGTTGACCTAGAAGCTGATCAAAGACCCCGGTTGTCATTTGCTGAGCCCCGCCTTTTCAATACGGGCAATCACCGCAGAATGTATTTCGGGAATGGCCATGGTCGCGTCAATAATTTCGAAGCGAGGTTGGGTCGCAAGCTTTAGATATTGATCCCTCGCCCTTGCAAAAAACTCAACCTGTTCACTTTCCAAGCGATCTGGAGCAGTTCCAGTGTCATCACGTCTTGAAAGCGCCTGCTCGGCTGGCATATCCAATAAAAAAGTAAGGTCTGGCTCTAGGCCGGCAACTGCCCAGAGCGAGATGTCCTGGACTTCTTTTACGGAGAGCTCTCGTGCAGCACCCTGGTAGGCAATCGAAGAATCGTAATAGCGGTCCCCAAGCACTATCGTGCCAAGTTCTAGGGCTGGCCTAATCTTCGTGGCAACGTGATGCGCTCGGTCCGCCGCATATAAAAGTGCCTCTGCCCTTGGAGCGACATCGCCCTTGCGGTGGAGAAGTAAGTGCCTTATTTCTTGACCTAGTTCGGTGCCACCGGGCTCCATTGTTCGCAGCACTTCATGTCCCCTGGCTTTTAGCCAGGTCTCGAGTAGGTCTAACTGAGTGGACTTGCCCACTCCGTCGATTCCTTCAAAAGTTATAAACACGGCTACCGCTTTTTTCTGGTCGTCTTTTTCTGAGTCTTAGGTGTTTCGCCTGGCTCTACCCCTAGCTTTTCACGCCTAATGGCCAAAAGCTCGAAGGCGCGGTCGTTGGCTAGCTCGTCTAGGGGCTCATCAGCTGGCACGGTTGCGTTCACGATTCCATCGGATACGTATGTTCCAAACTGTCCGGTCTTGGCCACAACGTTCAACTTGGAGGCTGGGTCTTCGCCGAACTCCCTTAGCGGAGTAGCTGCTGTGCGGCGCCCGCCATACTTTGGCTGCTTGTAGATCTCCAGCGCTGAGGCTAAATCGAGTGAGAAAATCTGCTCCTCGGTATCAAGGGAGCGAGAGTCTGTTCCACGCTTTAGATACGGACCGAACTTTCCATTTTGAGCAGTTATTTCGGTTTCAGTTTCTGGATCGACACCGATAACTCTCGGCAACGACATAAGCTTCAGGGCGTCTTCGTAAGTGACAGTGTCGACAGCCATGGTCTTGAACAAAGAAGCTGTCCTTGGCTTTGGATTACCCTCGTCAACTAACGTTAAGTAGGGACCGTATCGGCCATCTTTCACGATGATGTCCAAACCTGATTCCGGCTCTTGACCTAGGACTCGGTCACTTGCCGGCGGAGCATTTACAAGTTCAATGGCTTTGGTTTCAGTCAGTTCGTCGGGGCTCAGATCCGCAGGGATGTTTACAATTCTGCGCTCTTCGTTCTCCATTACTTCAAGGTATGGGCCGAATTTTCCGGTTCGAAGATTGATGTCTTCGGAAATCTCGAATGTGTTTATCGATCTCGGGTCGCTTTCGCCAAGACCTTCAACGGTTGACTGCAATCCGGTTTCCCCGAAGTAGAAATTCTTTAGCCAACCAGAGCGATCAAGTTCGCCAAGCGCTATTCGGTCCAGATCCGATTCCATCTTCGCCGTGAAGGCGTAGTCAACCAAGTCTCCAAAGTTATCTTCCAAGAACCTAGTGACGGTAAACGCGATCCACTCAGGAACCAGTGCGCTGCCGCGCTTTACTACATAACCCTTGGTAATAATGGTGGAAATAATTGCGGCGTAAGTTGAAGGCCGTCCAATACCCTGCTCTTCCAAAGCCTTGACCAATGAAGCTTCGGTGTACCTGGCTGGTGGTGACGTCGAATGGTCCTTAGATGCGATTTCATCAATTTTGATCGTAGCGCCCACCTCAAGAGCTGGAAGCTTGGCACTCTCTGGTTCTTTGCCTTCTTCCTGAGCTTCTTGGTAAACAGCCATGAAGCCCTTGAACAGCACCACGGTTCCCGATGCTGAGAATTCAGCGACCTTGGAGTCAACCTCGGTCTGCAGCTTGGCTGTCGTGGTTGAAAGCTTGGCATCCGCCATTTGAGAAGCAACTGTTCTTCTCCAAATTAGCTCGTATAAAAGTTGTGATTTTCCCTGCAAGACTTTTTTAAGGTCATCCGGGTGAACGAATTTCTCTCCCGAAGGACGAATGGCCTCGTGGGCCTCCTGAGCATTTTTCGACTTAGCCCCATACATGCGTGGCGCCGAAGCAACCGACTCTGCGCCGAAGAGCTCTTTTGCGGCAGCAATGGCTGCCGAGCTTGCCTGAACAGACAGCGAAGGTGAATCCGTTCGCATATAGGTAATGTGACCATCTTGATAAAGCATCTGGGCTGTATCCATCGCCTGCTTGGCACTCATGCCTAGTTTTTTGGAGGCTTCCTGTTGCAACGTGGAAGTGGTGAAGGGCGCGTATGGCTTTCTGGTCGAAGGTTTTGCTTCAACGGCTGAAACCTTAAGAGTTTGACCTTTTAGTTTGGCCGCGTAGCCGGCAGCTTCCTGGGGCGTGAGCACCAAAGCCTCTTGAACTAAAACGCCCTTGGAGTCAAAGCTCTTAGTTCCGGCAAGCTTTTGTCCATCCAAGATTGTGAGTTTCGCCTCAAAACCAATTGAGTCGGACTCAAGATTTGCCGTGATGGAGGAATAGCTCGCAGAAACAAAGGCCATTCGCTCGCGCTCACGCTGAACAATCATCCGCATTGCAGGCGACTGGACTCTTCCGGCGGACAGTCCACGATTTATCTTGCGCCAAAGAACCGGAGAAATTTCATAGCCAACCAAGCGATCAACTACCCGCCTGGTTTCCTGAGCCTGAACAAGGTTGGTGTTTAGCTCCCTGGTGTTGTTTGCGGCAGCAGTGATGGCATCTTTTGTGATTTCGTTGAAGACCATTCGGTGAACCGGGACCTTGGGTTTCAGCACTTCCAAAAGGTGCCATGCGATTGCTTCGCCCTCGCGGTCCTCATCAGTAGCAAGGTAGAGCTCATCGGCGTCTTTTAGTGCCTTTTTTAGATCACTAACGGTCTTGGCTTTGCCGGGGGAAACAACATAGAAGGGTTCGAAGTCGTTCTCTACGTCAATTGAGAACTTACCGAGCGAGCCCTTTTTCTTTTCCGCTGGAATTTCTTTGGCCTGGGCCAAATCTCGGATGTGACCAACAGATGCCAATACCTCGTAATCGTTTCCGAGGTATTTGGAAATCGTCTTCGCCTTTGCAGGCGACTCAACAATTACCAGTTTCTTCTTCAAGAAAGTACTCCTATTTAGTCAGTTGGCGAACCCGCTTCCGAAAATGCAAAAAGTTCTACAAATCCGGACTGCTGAGTTAGCTCGACGCTCGCGTCGCTTCCGACAATACGACATGAATCTAGGAAACTACCATTCGAAACCGCAATCAGTTCCGCATTTTCGCAAGGAATTCCAGAAATCAGACCCCGAAGCGTGTCGGCAGCGGTTAGTGAACCAAGATCCGCGACCACCTGCAACCTCGTGCTCTCAAGTGCCAATGATGTCGCTATTGAGACCGCTGACAACAACAACATGAGCGTCCCCATGAACGCCAAAGAGACCATTGCCGTGGATCCTGCATCTACTGACCAACCTGCATTACGCAGAGCTTGGTGCTCATTGGGATGAGTGACTGTTTGGAGATTTTTGCGCAAGTTAGAGTCCCTTCTACAGATTTCTCAATTTCGATTCCTTGTTCGGCCACAAGATCAAGCCCAATGGCGAGCGACCTGGCTGCCTCAAAGCCCTTTGCCTCAAGAGCTATGCGGTCCGTTGCAAAAGCCACTGAGCCGAGCACCGTGGCAAATAGCATTATTAGGGCCGGTAACAGCAGCATGAACTCTGCTGTTACCGCCCCTTGATCACTAGCCAGACTGTCTATGACCGGGCTTTTGCTAGCCAAGGCCAATTGCTCCCGCAATTAACTTGAATAACAGCGACCTGACCTCCTCAGATTTCAGCACCAGCAGCATGAGGCCCGCGAAGGCGACCCCGGCAAGTGTCGCAATTGCATATTCGGCGGTGATGGCACCGTCTTCGGATTTTAGTATTTGCATCTTTTTATCCTTTCTTATTGGGTGAAGCCGATGATTATCGGCGGCAGGGTGAGAAGCAAAAATGCCGGAAGGGTTGTCAGGGACAACGGGATGAGCAAACGAACCGAAAGCTTTCTCGCTTCTTCAATCCGGGTGGACAAGAGCTTTTGATTCAGTTGCTCGAGTTCAGAATCAATAAGGAAGGAGAGCCTGGCTCCAGTGCGCTTTGAAATCTCAACCAGCTGGCTTGCTCCGCCGTCTGGGTAACCTTCAAGTCTTCTACGAATATTCTCCAACGGTTCCCCGGCGGACAGGCAAATACGTAAAACCATCAACGACAAAGTTGGGTCTGGTTTTGGGGCCAGAAAACTATTGAGCATTCGGCCGGAAATTTTATAGCCCGCGAAAAGCAGTGCCCCTGCGAGCAATGCCGCCAGAGCTCCCACCGGATGCAGAATCCCAGTGAAGGTTCCTAGGCCCATTATTTGCGCCAGAACAAAACTCACAACGGGCAGCCAAATCAACAGTGTTCTAGTTGCCTGAGGCACCGCCTGTGCTTGGTCGATTTCTTGACTGGTTCGCTCCTCGTGGCGCAGCTGAACTTCAAGTTGGCTCAAGGTGGGAACCAATGGGGCACCCAGTTCGAAAGCGAGAACAATAAAATCTCGAAACTTATCCGGCAAATCTTTGAGGTCCGCCAGCTCAATGGCCTTTGGGAACGGAACCCCGGCTGACAACAGCCCAGCCAGCATTGCCGGCCGCATTAGATTTCCACTCTTTGAACTCTTAGCCCAGAAGGGGTCATGATCGGTTGACCGATCCCCGTAATCACCCTTTGGTTGCCTGCTTTTCCAAGCTGAACCACATAATCGATTGACTGGGCAACGAGCCTCGAGGTCAGATCAGCAGTCAGGTTCCCGAGTAACCCAAGTACCAATAGGCGCTCTGCGACACTTTCCAAATTATTCGCATGCAGAGTGGTCAAGGTCCCTTCGTGACCATTGTTGATGGCTTGCAACAAAACCCTGAACTCTTTTGATCGCACTTCCCCGACCACGATTCGATCCGGTCGCATGCGAAGGGCATGAATTATTAGTTCATCCAGTTCGATTTGACCGACACCTTCTTGGTTTGCCTCCCGCTCGGTAAGAGCGATCGCAGGGGGTGCAAGAAACAGTTCCGGTGTTTGCTCGATACAGATCGCTCGCTCACTTACTTCAGTCAAGAGCGCGCGCAACAAGGTTGTCTTGCCGACACCGGTTGGGCCGCTAAAAACTATGTTCTTTTTATGAGTAATTTGCCGCCTCAGCCAATCAAGCTGTTGATTGGAAAACATTCCGGCTGCCTGGAGCGACTCAAGGGTTTGGGGCTCAACGGGGTGAACCCGAATGCTCAGAAGTGGCTTATCGGATAACCCAAATGGCAAGACAGCATGAAACCGGGCTCCGCGATAAACAAAATCGGCAACCGGCTTTGCGATGTCGATTCTTGATCCGGCATCGAGTGCGAGCTGGATGATGGCTT
>CALGUV010000049.1 GCA_937920245.1 uncultured Microbacteriaceae bacterium | reverse complement strand
AACTCCGCTTCGATCTGGTCCTCAAGCGAGTCTGGAAGTTTGTGGCCACCGCGAGAGAAGAATTTAATTCCATTATCGGGAGCCGAGTTATGGCTTGCCGAGATAATTACACCGAAGTCAGCACCAATATCGGCTGTCAAGTAAGCGGCTGCGGGAGTGGGAACAACGCCGGCATCAAAGACATCTATTCCGGAAGCAGCCAGCCCCGCCGAAACGGCAGCGGAAATGAAGTCGGAGGAAATTCGTGGATCGTGAGCAATTACAGCTCGAGGTCTCTCGCCGTTTTCTCTGGCGGTTTTGGCAAGAACAATGGCGGCGGCCTGCGCCAACTTGAGCGCGAACTCAGCCGTAATTTCACGGCCCGCTGTTCCGCGAACTCCATCGGTGCCAAAAAGCCTGGCCATGGCGAAGTGCTTTGCTTAGCGCTTCGAGAACTGGGAGGCCTTGCGAGCCTTCTTTAGACCGGCCTTCTTTGACTCGATTATGCGAGAGTCGCGACGCAGGAAGCCAGCCTTTTTCAAAATGGCTCGGTTGTTGTCGGTATCCATCTCGTTTAGAGCACGGGAGATACCAAGTCTTAGAGCACCGGCTTGCCCAGCGATTCCGCCGCCGTCGATGCTTGCTGTGACGTCATAGGCGCCCTGCAGCTCAAGAACAGTAAACGGATCGTTGATCAGCTGCTGGTGCAGCTTGTTTGGGAAGTAATCCTCGATTGAGCGCTTGTTCACCGTTATTTTGCCGGTACCAGGAACTAGGCGAACTCGAGCAACTGCCTCTTTGCGTCGACCTAGTCCGGAACCTGGCTGAGTAAGGTTGCCGCGTGAGCGCACAGCCTTAACTGGCTCTGACTCGGTTGAGTAGGAAGTATCTGCTTCGACTTCTGGTGTCTCTTCGACTTTGTTATCTGCCAAGGTCTTTGTCCTTACTGGGCGATCTGATCGATGGTGAAAGGCTTGGCCTTTTGGGCCTCGTGTGGGTGGTTGCTACCTGCATAAACCTTTAGCTTGCCAATTAGCTGGTCGCCCAGCTTGTTCTTTGGAAGCATTCCGCGAATTGCCTTCTCGACAGCACGCTGAGGGTTCTTCTCCATTAGGTCGGAGTAAGGGGTGGTGGTCAAGCCGCCTGGATAGCCGGAGTGACGGTAAGCCTTCTTCTGCGCCAGCTTGTCGCCGGTTAGGACAACCTTCTCAGCGTTGATGATGATGACAAAGTCACCGTTGTCCATGTGGGCTGCAAAAGTTGGCTTGTGCTTTCCGCGCAGCAATACTGCTGCGTGAGACGCAAGGCGTCCCAGCACGATGTCTGTGGCGTCAATGACAAACCACTCGTGGCTCAGCTCGCTGGCCTTTGGCGAATAAGTACGCACGCTAAATTACCTCATAGTTTCGTTTGTGTGATTCCGCCTTATAAAAAGCGGTTTCAAACCTGCCGACAATGCCGGACCAAGGGCTAAGTCTAGGGGATTGATAGCCGCCTGGTCAAACAGAATTATCACTGGTTTCTCGCATCACGCGGTTTAAGATTGCTTGCTTGGCATACTCAGCCGGTTCCGGGTAGTCGATTGACTCTAAACTGAGGCCCTTGGCGTCAATTGTCTTGAATTTATTGGCACGTTTGCCCGTTTTTTGGACGCCGACAAGGTCCTGAACACTAAGTCTTCCATCTGAAACCGCAATGATCGATCCCACCAGCGACCGAATCATGTTGTGGCAAAAGGCGTCCGCGTGAATATCTATCGTTATCAGACCATCTTTTTGCCTTAGAACCTCAAAAACCGTAAGGTTTCGAATCGTGCTTGCACCGGCTCTGGGCTTGCAGAATGCAGCAAAATCGTTCAGGCCGACCAATGTTTTAGCGGCAGAGTTCATGAGCTTGACGTCTAGCACTCGTTTGTGGGTGAGGGCGTAGCGCACCATCATTGGGTCTTTTTTAAACTTCGGATCCGCAATCGTGTAGCGATAGCGCCTACCGACAGCGCTGAATCTGGCGTCAAAATCAGAAGTTATCGGGTGAATGTCCAGAATAATCAGATCTTCGGAAATCAGAGTGTTCAGCCTGAAGGCATTTAGTGGATCCCGACCTATGCGAGATAGCCGTTTCTCCGGAATATCCAGGTGACAAACTTGGTGCTTCGCGTGAACGCCGGAATCGGTTCTACCGGCAACGCGCATGTCGAAATCGGTCTTACTTTTTCCAAATATCTTTTCAAACATTTTGACCAAGTCGCCCTCAACGGTGCGAAGACCGGGCTGCTTTGCCCACCCAGCAAAGTCAGTTCCATCATATGCAAGGTCCACCCGAAAGCGAACAAGCCCGCCAGAATCACCAGCGGGCTTGTTCATGTCAATCTTCTTCGTGGCTCTAAGCCTTTGGCTCTTCAGCCTCTTCGGCTGGAGCTTCGGTAACTTCTGCTGCCGGAGCCTCAGTTGCTTCCTCGGCTGGAGCTTCGGTAACCTCTGCTGCTGGAGCTTCAGTCGCCTCAGCAACCTCAACTTCGGCCACTGGTGCTTCAGCAACTTCCTCAACAACCTCTTCAATAACTGGCTCAGCTACTGCGGTGGTTGCTACGTTGTTGACTGGCTTTGACTTGGAAGTCTTTGGCTTGGGCTGTACCTGCTCCAACACAAGCTCGATGACGGCCATAGGAGCGTTGTCGCCCTTACGGAAGCCGAGCTTGGTGATGCGGGTGTAACCGCCCTCACGGTCAGCGACTAGAGGTGCGATCTCGGTGAAGAGCTCGTGGACGATGTTCTTGTCCGTGATCTGTCTCATGACTCGACGTCTAGCAGCTAGGTCGCCGCGCTTTGCGAACGACACCAAGCGCTCGGCAACCGGACGAAGACGCTTGGCCTTGGTCTCGGTTGTGACGATTCGCTTGTGCATGAATAGTGAGGTGGCCATGTTACGAAGCATCAAGCGCTCGTGAGCAGGTCCGCCTCCTAGGCGTGGTCCCTTAGTTGGTGTAGGCATTGGTTTCTCCTTGTATTTCTAAAGGTTAGATCTGGTCTTCATCGAAGCCGCCACCGAAGTAAGCGGAATCAAAACCCGGGACGGCGTCCTTGAACTTCAGCCCAAGCTCAGTGAGCTTGTCGCGTACTTCATCAACGGACTTGGAACCGAAGTTGCGAATGTTCATCAACTGGTCCTCGCTTAGAGCAATTAGCTCTAGAACGGTGTTGATTCCTTCGCGCTTCAGGCAGTTATAAGAACGAACCGTTAGGTCCAAGTCCTCAATTGGGGTGCTTAGTTCATTGGAAGCAGCTATTTCGACTGGTGCCGGTCCAATTTCAATTCCTTCGGCCTCATCGTTTAGTTCCTTGGCTAGGCCAAACAACTCAACCAATGTCGAACCTGCTGAAGCAACTGCATCGCGTGGCTCAACCGACTGCTTGGTCTCCACATCAACAATTAGCTTGTCAAAGTTGGTGAACTCACCGGCACGAGTCGCCTCGACGCGGTAGGAAACCTTCAGCACTGGGCTGTAGATGGAGTCAACTGGAATTACTCCGGCTTCAGCATCTGGATTGCGGTTTTGAGATGCCTGAACATAGCCACGACCGCGCTCAATAATGAACTCGATCTCTAGCTTGCCCTTGGCGTTCAGGGTTGCAAGAACCAACTCTGGGTTGTGAACCTCAACACCAGCTGGGACCTGAATGTCCGCGGCTGTTACTTGGCCAGCAGCACTCTTGGTCAAGTGAGCAACCACCGGAGCGTCGTGCTCCGAGGAAACTACAAGGTTCTTGATGTTAAGAATTACCTCAACAACGTCCTCCTTGACACCCGCGATTGTTGAAAACTCGTGGCTGACGCCCTGGATGCGAATGTTTGTTACCGCTGCACCCGGAATCGAGCTGAGCAAAGTGCGTCGCATCGAGTTACCGAGGGTGTAGCCGAATCCTGGCTCAAGCGGATCCAAGATGAATCGTGAGCGGTTTGGTCCTAGAACTTCTTCGTGCAATGTGGGGCGCTGTGCAATTAGCACTATTGGTTCCTTTCATCTGAACATCCACTATTTGATGTTCGTCATGGAAACACGCAGGCGGGCACCTGTGTGCGTGAGGCGTTAGATTTTTTTGAAGTTATACGCGGCGACGCTTTGGAGGGCGGCAACCGTTGTGAGCCTGTGGGGTCACATCGCTGATTGAGCCAACCTCTAGGCCAGCGGCCTGCAGCGAACGAATTGCAGTCTCTCGTCCAGAGCCAGGGCCCTTGACGAAAACGTCAACCTTGCGGATACCGTGTTCTTGCGCCTTGCGGGCAGCCGACTCAGCTGCCATCTGAGCTGCGAACGGGGTCGACTTACGTGAACCCTTGAAGCCAACATCTCCAGAAGACGACCAGGAGATAACTGCTCCGGTTAGGTCGGTAATGGTGATGATGGTGTTGTTGAAGGTCGAGCGGATGTGCGCCTGACCTACCGGAATATTCTTCTTGTCCTTGCGACGAGGCTTGCGTGCTGCCGCGGATGCTTTAGGGGCTGCCATGTGATTTTCTCCTAGATCCTATGAGCCGCGACTAGCGGGCTGCCTTCTTCTTGCCTGCTACGGTGCGCTTTGGACCCTTGCGTGTTCTTGCATTGGTCTTGGTGCGCTGTCCGCGGACCGGAAGGCCCTTACGGTGACGAATTCCTTCGTATGAGCCGATCTCAACCTTGCGGCGGATATCTGCTGCAACTTCACGGCGAAGGTCTCCCTCAACCTTGAAGTTCTGATCAATGTTGTCGCGAAGTGCGATCAACTGATCATCAGTCAAGTCTTTAACTCTGATGTCTTCTGAGATGTTGGTGGCCTTCAGAATCTCGCGTGAGCGAGTTGGGCCAATTCCATAGATGTAGGTAAGGGAAATCAACACTCGCTTATCGCGAGGGATGTCCACTCCGGAGATACGTGCCATTATTTTTCTTTCGTTTTTTTGAAGGTCTGGGACAGCTCCATCTCAACTTGGCAAGTTGAGCCCCGGCCTTCAAACCGAGGGTTAGCTTTCGCTTGGTGCTGGCTTTTACTATTTAGTTTTTAGCTGGGGCTTGTTAGCCCTGGCGCTGCTTGTGACGAGGGTTCTCGCAAATAACCATCACGTTACCGTGACGACGAATGACCTTGCACTTATCGCAGATCTTCTTGACGCTTGGATTAACCTTCATGCTCTTTCTTTCTACTTGTAGCGGTAAATAATGCGGCCGCGAGTCAGATCGTATGTCGACAGCTCAACTATCACGCGGTCTCCGGGGAGAATGCGGATATAGTGCTGACGCATCTTTCCCGAGATGTGGGCTAAAACTAGGTGGCCGTTTGTTAGCTCCACCCGGAACATTGCGTTGGGTAGGGCTTCAACGACCGATCCCTCGATCTCGATAACGCCATCTTTGTTGGCCATGCACTCACTTAATCACTACTGGTTTAGCGTTACGAACGCGCAAAAACTAACAAAAATCGCAGAGGTTTTCACGCAGAAACGCCAAGTCGCAATTCTAAGGGGTTTTTGCCACGAAAGCTAGTGGCTAATCCAAGAAGACAGGGGTAATCCCAAAGGGCTTTAGGCCTTCGGCACCGCCATCGACCGCAGTCAGAACCCAAATACCGTCGTCGTGTACTGCAACCGAGTGCTCCCAATGAGCCCCATCCGAATTATCGCGCGTGGCAACACCCCACTCATCATCAAGAACAAGGGTGTCTTGATCGCCGAAAGTGATCATCGGTTCGATCGCGATACAGAGCCCAGACTGCACCTTTGGTCCAGCATCACGAACTCGATAATTGAATACAGCCGGGTCTTCGTGCATAGACCGCCCGATACCGTGACCCACGTACTGCTCCAAAATCCCGTATGGCCCTGCGCTCAGGACGTGGTCTTGAACCGCGACCCCAACCTCATTTAGCTTCTTTGCATTCGCCAGCGCGGCTATTCCCGCCCAAAGAGAGCCCTCACAGACATCCGACAGCCTCTGGCGCTGATTCGGAAGCTCGCCGGTGGCACCCGGCACCACCATGGAAAAGGCGCTGTCACCATTCCAGCCGTCAATTTCTGCCCCACAGTCAATCGAAACTAAATCGCCGGGTTCCAAGACAAGACTGGACGGTATTCCGTGGACCACGGTTGAATTTACAGAGGCACAGATGGTGTGAGAATACCCAGGCACCAGCTGAAAGTTTGGAATTCCACCGCCGGCCCGAATGGTTTTTTCTGCTATTTGGTCAAGTTCAAGAGTAGTAACCCCGGGCTTGATGGCGGCTTTCACATTTGCAAGGGCCTTGGCGGTGAGCAAGCCAGCTGTTCGCATTTTGCGAATTTGGTCCGGTGTTTTTAGCTCGTAACCCTTACGCATCTTCACTTAGACCGCGCGCGGACAAAACTTCGGAGATTCGAGCGGTAACGACATTGACCTCGCCAAGACCGTCTACCTTTGCCACTAGCGAACGCGATGCGTAGACATCAATGAGAGGGGCAGTTTGCTCCTCGTAAATTCCCTGACGCTTGCGGATTACCTCGGGGGTATCATCGGTGCGACCCTGCTCTTTAGCTCTGTTTGCGAGCCTGGAAACCAGCTCTTCCCTGTCGGCTGTTAACTGCACAACTACATCTAGCTTCGTGCCATTCTGGGACAAAAACTGATCAAGCTTTTCAACCTGATCGAGGGTTCTTGGGTAACCGTCTAGCAAGAAGCCATTCAAAACATCCGGCTGGGAAAGTCGATCTTTCACCAACGCATTGGTGAGAGTGTCCGGCACGTATTCGCCGCGGTCCATGTAGCCCTTAGCCTCAACACCAAGAGGAGTCTCGTCTGCAACGTTCCTGCGGAAGATGTCTCCCGTGGAGATTGCAGGTATTGAGTAACGAGTTGCAAGGAGTGCCGCCTGAGTCCCCTTGCCGGCACCCGGGGGGCCGATCAAAAGG
The DNA here is from genome assembly GCA_937920245.1 of uncultured Microbacteriaceae bacterium. GTDB lineage: Bacteria > Actinomycetota > Actinomycetes > Actinomycetales > Microbacteriaceae > Aquiluna. Next base: position 1,990 of record CALGUV010000049.1, on the reverse strand, counting down.
ATGCCGATCACTTGAGGAGGCCCTCGTAGTTTCGCTGCTGCATCTGAGCACTGATTTGCTTCACAGTGTCCAGTCCAACACCAACGATGATCAAGATCGAAGTTCCTCCGAATGGGAAGTTTTGGTTGGTTCCAATGGCAGTGAATGCGACCAACGGAATCAGCGCGATCAAACCTAGGTAGATAGCACCCGGGAAAGTTATGCGGCTGATGACATACTGCAAGTATTCGGTGGTCGGACGACCAGCCCTGATACCAGGTATGAATCCGCCGTAGCGCTTCATGTTGTCGCTGATTTCCTCTGGGTTCAAGGTGATAGCAACGTAGAAATAAGTGAACCCGACGATTAGCAAGAAGTACATTGCCATGTAGAGCGGGTTGTCGCCGGAGGTTAGGTATGTAGAAATAAAGCGAACCCAAGGTGACACTTGACCAGTTGTTGCATCCGGCTGGTTGAACTGAGCCAATAGTGCTGGCAAATAGAGCATTGAGGAAGCGAAGATAACCGGGATAACTCCAGCGGTGTTTACCTTCACTGGAATGTAGGTTGCCTGACCACCGTAGGCCTTGCGGCCAACCATGCGCTTGGCGTACTGCACTGGAATTCTTCGTTGCGACTGCTCAACAAGAACAACTAGTCCCACCACAAGGAAACCGACCGCCATAACCATGACGAAGATTTCGATGCTTCTGGTCTGAAGAATCTGAAGCAGGCTGGATGGGAAGGTGGACGCGATTGAAGTGAAAATCAAAAGCGACATTCCGTTTCCAACACCGCGCTCGGTGATTAGCTCACCAATCCACATGATCAAACCGGTTCCGGCAGTCATTGTCATCACCATCAAGGTGATGGAAAGCGGTCCGGTATCAACCAGAATCGGAAGCGTACAGTCAGCTCCGAACAAAGCGCCCTGTCTTGCAACGGTAACCAAAGTGGTTGCCTGTAGCAGTCCAAGAGCGATTGTTAGGTAACGGGTGTACTGAGTCAGCTTTGCCTGCCCAGAAGGTCCTTCTTTGTGAAGAGTCTCGAAGCGAGGAATTACGACTCTAAGCAACTGGGTGATAATCGAGGCCGTAATGTACGGCATAATTCCCAGGGCAAAGATGGAAAGCTGCAAGAGCGCTCCACCGGAAAACAGGTTCACTAGTTCGTACAGGCCCGAAGTTGACTGGCTCTGATCAAGACATTGCTGAACATTCGAGTAATCGACGTTTGGGGCTGGAATGAACGAGCCCAATCGGAAGATCGCAATCATGCCGAGCGTAAACGCCAGCTTGTTGCGCAGGTCCGGAGTACGGAATGCGCGAGCTATTGCACTAAACAAAAGTGAACCTACTCCCCTAGATGATTAGGCGTTGACGCTGCCGCCGGCAGCTTCAATCTTGGTCTTTGCTGATTCGGAAACCTTGTCAACACTAATTTCTAGCTTAACCGACAGGTCGCCGTTACCTAGAACCTTGACCGGCTTGTTCTTGCGAACAGCACCCTTGGCTACTAGATCCGAGATTGTTACAGCTCCACCCTTTGGATAAAGCTCAGTTAGCTTCTCAAGGTTTACTACCTGGTATTCCACCCGGAACGGGTTCTTGAATCCACGTAGCTTAGGTGTACGCATAACTAGGTTCACGCCACCACCCTCGAAGCCCAGACGAGTCGTTGTGCGAGCACCGGTACCCTTGGTACCTCTACCTGCAGTCTTACCCTTTGAACCCTCACCAAGACCCTTACGAGTCTTGTCCTTCTTGGCACCCTTTGCCGGGCGAAGGTGGTGAAGACGCAAGATCTGAGACTTCTCAATCTTTTCAGCTGGCTTCTTCTTCGACTTGGCAACCGCTGGCTTTGCAGCAGCGACAACCGGAGCCTTTTCGGAAGCTGGCTTTGCAGCAGCCTTTGGTGCAGCAGCCTTAGTGGCTGGCTTTGCAGCAGCTTTCGGGGCAGCAGCCTTAGTTGCTGGCTTTGCAGCAGCCTTGGTAGCTGGCTTTGCAGCAGC
>CALGUV010000048.1 GCA_937920245.1 uncultured Microbacteriaceae bacterium | reverse complement strand
GCTAGTCCAACCACCGGATAGATCGTGGCTACGCACGATCTATCCTTGTTCGTTATACGTTGCTCTAAGCCGGAACACTTCTCTGAAGTGCTTCCTGAGCAAGCGAATTGAGACTCTTTCCCTGCGCCTCCGCAGTCATCGCTAACTTCTCATGTAGTTCAGGCGGAATCCGAAGATTGAACTTACCTGAATAGTGTCTGCGGGGCTCGATTCCTTGCTCCTTGCAAACCTCAAGAAAGACGTCCAATGACTTTTTGAATTCTCGGCGAAGCTCCTCAGGACTTGAGCCATAAAAGTCCGCCCCTCCAGAAAGTCCAAGAATTTCCCCGCGAAACTGATCCATCTCCTCGTCGTAGTCAATTTTGGCGTGGTAGCCATCGACATTCATGAGATTCATGGTGTCACTCCGTGTTCTTCAAACCATTTGCGGATGGAAGCAGCCCCACCCTTGTCCATAACAGGCGATGGGTGGGGTCTGTGGAAGACCCTGACTTCGCCAAACAGAACGACCGCGACTCGGCTGCCCGCCCTCTAACTGACATCCCCACCAAGCTCCTGAAACAGGGCCTCGATGTCCCTCCACGGCAGGCTGCCGCTTACGGGACGGGAAAAGATCAGCTCAAGGGTGCGCTGGTGCTTCCGTTTCATTCGTCTATGGTACTGCCTCGCAGTACCAGCCGCAGCCTCTGGTTAACGACTTTCTGGATACGGATAACGCTGCCCCTGAGTGGCAGGCGGGGAGCCTGCGGTGGCGACGCAGAGTCTTGATGGCGGCCTGTCCACTCGAGGGGCTTGTTCGAAGTGTCACATCAGCGCAATTATCTTCCGCAGACCGAGTTAGGCCTTGCCTGTTGCCTTGCGGCGCTCGATTGTATCGAAAGCTCACAAATAGACCTGCAGCTGATCACTGCGTTTATTGCTATGTAAAATGAGGACCTTAATGGAGTGACTTCTATAATTGATTCAGGATCAATTCGCTTGTGATTAATTTCTCGAATCAAGTCATCTTACACTTCAAAAGCAAACCGCCATGCCTGTTTACACCCAAAGCACCAGCCTAAATGACAAGGCTTATGACTTACCTAACCAGAACTGGACAGCAGTAGGCCCTGCATTCAAAATCACGAAAAAGTTTAACAAAACACCGATTGAATTAGAGTATTCCGGGGAGGTGCTCGCAGCGTCTATTTCAGGCAACGGGGTCTCGTTTCAGATCAGGCTCGATAACAAGGCCCCGTCATTTCTTTCTCAGGGTTCCCTGAAATCGACAGAGCTCCGAGATGAGGTTACAGCCAAGAGCATCTATGTAGGCTTGCCTGCTGGAAGCTATACCGGGCAGATATATGCGCAGGCACCTAATCCAGGCTCGTCCGCAAAGGGGATTGTGATCGACCCCGGTGGCTGGGGAGAAAAAGTTCTTATAACTGAATTCGAAACCTAAGCTTCCGTGACCTTTTTTTCTGAGGCCTAAGCCGCATTGTCAATATGACCTAGTCTCTTAGTAAGTCAATCTGAACTTCTGGGTGGGGCGTACACTGTGCGCTCCGCTTCCCATTAAGTTGAATTGAACAATGTTATCCAGGTTTGATCATCAGCTGGCCCCG
>CALGUV010000047.1 GCA_937920245.1 uncultured Microbacteriaceae bacterium | reverse complement strand
TCAACCACCGCCTCAGCCATTGCCACCCTTGCGATAACCGCTCTTTTATTAGGGGGTTGTGCTGCCGTGGAGGGTTCTAGCGACGCTGATGCTGGAACCACCGGGTCTCAGAAGAATCAAGACGGCTCTTCGACGACTTCAGATGTTGTTCAAATACCCGAGGGTGACATCACAGTTGAAGTTTTCACGGCAAGCGATCTTGATCCAAGTGTTGGCCCAATAATCCAAGACACTTTGCTTGCTGCTGGCGAGCTTTGGGGTCTTTACTGGCCGGTTGAATATTGGGTTATGGGGCTTGACCCGGAAGCTGGACAAGAGCTCGTGGAGCAATATTGCGAGCGCCGTGATAAGGCCGGGCAATTTGATTACTCCGATTGCATGGACCGGGAGGCTGGGGACGAACAGCACTCAATGATTAGCTACCAAAGACAGGGGGCAGAGGCACTTGCAGGCGGCCAACCCTATGGCACCGCTGGTAGAAACGGTGATGCCAACTGGGGGCTCCATAGATTTGCATCCACGATCCCCTGGGGGTTGACCGGTTACTTTGACTTACCTGGCGAGGAGGACATAAAGACTGTCTTCCACGAGTACTGGCATGCGGTGCAGCACTCCTTTATCCAGACTCTAGATCGGGACCAGCGTGATGAACTCATGGGGCCGGTCTGGTTTGTTGAAGGTGGCGCCGAATATATGGCTCAAATTGGCAGGGCAGCCCTTCGGGCCGAAGGCAAGCTTCCGGAAGTTCCGGCTGGATCTTGGCCGTTTGAGTTCGAGGAACAAATGTCCTACAAGCTATTCGGGATTGATGACGGCTTCTCCGGCGACTGCGAAGGTCGGGAGCTAACAAGCATTACCGAGTACTCAGACCCCTGCAGCAGTTTGGGATACGACGCTGGCGCTTGGGCAATTGCCTATCTTTTGGATCAAACTGCTGGCAAGACTCTGCTGGCTGATTTCTACCCGACCCTAGAAGAAAAGGGCTGGCAGCAAGCATTCGAGGACTTTGCCGGAATGTCTTTGGCAGAGTTCAATGACGGCTTCAGCAAGTTCATAGAAAAAACAACTCCTGAAAGACTGGCGATACTGCCGTCGTTCTAAAACGCTTCCTAAGCTTCAGGCAAACAGACACTTTCGCTATTGATACGTGCTTTTAAGTAGTTGCTCACCTTAGTTCCACACATATCACAGACTCCGCTCGCTGAAAAAAAAGTAACCGTTCGCAACATAGGAATGGTCCTCAAGAATTTGCGTTGTAATCAGCAGTAACCAAAAAGCACCGGCGACCGCCGGAGTGCTACCAGCTAAAAAATAAGGACCAGATGTCAGTCACCGATGAACTCCTAGAGAACAACAAGGCATACGCCGCCACATTCTCTGGCCCCCTTCCACTTCCTCCCGCCAAGAACATTGCGGTATTGGCTTGCATGGATGCAAGAATCAATGTTTACGGAGTCTTAGGTCTTGAAGAAGGTCAATCACACGTTATTCGCAACGCCGGAGGCGTTGTGACAGCCGATGAGATCAGGTCTTTGGCTATTAGCCAGCGACTACTTGGAACCAAAGAAATAATTCTCATTCACCACACCGACTGCGGCATGCTCACCTTCACAGACGATGAGTTCAAAGAAGGCATCCGCCAAGAAACTGGCTTGAAGCCAGAGTGGGCGGCGGAGGCCTTTAGTGACTTAGCAACTGATGTCCGACAGAGCATCGCCAGGATAAAGGCTTCGCCCTTCATCCCTCACACCGATGCAGTCAGAGGTTTCATCTTCGATGTTGCCACCGGACTACTGGAAGAAGTGAAGTAGCGTCAAAGAGCAGACATATATGAACATCCCGGCCCTGTATCTTCCTAGGGCCGGGTTTTTCATTGCCCTTAACAGACTTCAGAATTTCTTTCGACAGTCAAGCGGTATGGCAACTTGCCATTAAATGAAGAAACCCACGATGTCGTGAAAGCATCGTGGGCCTCAGTGCGCTTGGAGGGTGTCGAACCCGGATTCATTGACCCAAAAATCATCAACCAAACGCTTTATAACTTCTCTGACTTTATCCCTTGAGATTAGCGGGGGTCAAGTGCTGCTAGGCGGCGATGGGCCTGACCTATCAAGGCCGAAGAGAGCGGTGTTGGTGAGGCGCGAGAAAAGAATTTTTTTAAATGGGAAGGAAAGTGAGCGTTGTAGGATTTTAGAACTATGGACAATGACATTGAGCTAGAAAAAAAGAGCCTGGTTCCACCTCGCGTTGTCGAGGTAATGGAAGAGGTCTTCCACGTAGTGCTCGGGTTCTTTCTTTTCGGGATCGCTGTTGCAGCGCTGATTTACTCGGTCATCAGAGTCTTCACCACCACTCCCTTTTTCCCAACCGGAATGATTCAATCGATAAATGACATTTTGTTCATCATTATCATTTTGGAAATTCTAAGAACTGTCATTGCCCGCTACACCGATGGTGTCTTCCAGCTCCAGAACTTCTTGATTATCGGCATCATTGCTGCCGTGAGGCACATCCTCACCGTCGGTGCCTACATGACCCTTGGCTCGGGTAAGTCCAGAGAAGAATTTGACCGAGCGGTGATTGAGCTAACCATTAGCTCCGGAATAGTCGTTGCGCTCGTGCTAGCGATATTCTTGGCCAAGGTTGC
>CALGUV010000046.1 GCA_937920245.1 uncultured Microbacteriaceae bacterium | reverse complement strand
ACCACATCGCAGCCCCGGACTGCTTGCTCGACGAAGCTTGCGAGGATGACGGCTATGAGACTGTTCTACTCAGCCCATCACTCGAAGACACGGACGAGGGTCTGTCGGGAGCTGCTACCGCAGCCGCCACGGCGTTTATCAACAAAGCAAAAGGGTGCCGGATTGCACTTTCCAACCCTTCGGTCGTTCAGCAACGTCAGGTCGGTGGGGCTCAGCGCGTAGTCGAGCGGTTCTCTATCCTTGACCAGGGCACGAACAGAATTCGGATTCTCCAGCGCACCTACGCTTGGCTTCGGCGTCTCGCATGGTTGTGGCGAGGTCGAGTTGTGGGATGGCTCACAGGTCCCGAGACCCAATCGTATTGGTCCCTCCTCAACTCCGGCAGAGACTCGGCACAGACCGGTCCAGCGCTCGTCAAGCTTGTTGGTACTGCACGATACGACGCTGGTCGTCGACCGCCAAGCCCGAAGCTGCGTCCCCTCGTGGGACCCGGGGGCACAACGGCGATACTCCGATGCCAGTGGCCTAAACCTACTGTCGGGCTGCGATGGACCTGCTTGGGGTCCAGCCCACCAGAGTCGAGCTACGCTACTATCGACTGTGAACCCCTGAGCGAGGCACTCCACCTCGTCTGGCAGAAAGCGGGCCCTGAACAAGCCAGACTTTATTTCTCGGATACATGGGACAAAGCTGTCGTCGCCATACCCCGAAGCACGTGGACAGAACTCGTGGCCGGCACGCCCGGGTTGTCTTCCCTCTCCCTAATGGCTGCGGTGCGAACTATACAAGGCATTTGGTTCGTGCCCACCCCTCAGCCTGAATGTCCTCACCCAGAACAGCTCCGGAATTCTCGAGGTGTCCAGTTCTTCGCTGTCCGACAGATGCGCTGCCGATACGGCACCTATGGAGCTCTAGGGCTCATGGCCACTCCATGGGACTGGGCAGTCCAACGAGCGGTCGGTCAAGAGCACATCCTGTTCTATTCTAAATACGTCAAGATCGCCCGCGTCCTCGAGCCTCAGGGTGTCCTGGTTTTTGGAGGCGGAATGCCAGGCACCAACGCTTACGCCTGCGCGCGCGAGGGGATCGCTGGCGTCATCATCGACGTCAATTCCCTAGGCGCCGATAAAACCATACGCTGGTTCGACAAAAGCCCCCATCAGACAGATGCCCCCGTCAGCTGCCACCTGGGGTCTGGACGGAACGCCCTTGTCGACGATGTCGTCTCGGCAGCCTTAGCGGAACATCCGTTCGAGCACGCTAAGATTATGGGCATCAACTACGCGGTTAACTGCCAAGCTTGCAGCACCATTGGCCGCTTCAACGGGCAACAGCCTGATAGGCAAGCTTCTGGGCTTGCCCACTCTTCGGCCGTCGGGATGCGAAACCACGAGGCACATGGCATCCCGTTCTTCTCTGAGAACGTGCAGGGGGGCACCGGGTTCAATAACAGGATGGGAGCTGTGCGTACTCGCTTCTCAGCGCTATGCTTTGGGGGGAGGACTGTCGACTATCATACGATCACACACCATCCGAAGGCGCCTCTAATTGTTGATGAGCCACTCGTCCAGGGAGAACAGTATCTGGCCAGCGTCACATGCCAAGGAGCCAACCGACCGATGCAGCCGCTTAGCTGCGACTCACTTCCAATCTCTCCGTGTTGCGCTGGGAATGTCTACAGTATTCTCTCATCGAGGCGTGGCATCACGCGTGGCAAGGTCTTTGAGTTGCTCGAGGCCGACCCTAACATGCCCGCGACTCCTCAGCAACTCGCCAACGCGGTGCCAGTCCCGATGTCGGCGTTCGTGGGGGTCCAGACTGTCATGCACTACTGCCATCTGCAGTTTGGCATCCCAGTCATCTCTATGGACGCGACGAGGGCTGATGCACGGCTGGCCTACTGGCGCCTCCAGCTGTTCAATCGGATCATCACAGGCCCCGTCGACATGCGAAACGAAATCTTGGCGGCCCTCCCCATCCATCGCGTCACCGTCGTCGTACTCCCAGAGGTGTCTCGTGGCGACATTCTGGTCCGCGATGACGGGTCACTCCTCACTGTCGACATTGACTGTCGGGATGGCAGGTCTATCGAACTGGTGGTGGCCCGGACGCTTAACGCTCGTTACCCCGTGCTTTGTACGCCCTACACACCGCTTCGGTTCTGCGGCGACCTGCTGCCACATGGCGCTGACATACGAGCGCGCTTCGGTACGCTCGTCTTCCGGCTCGACTTCGCTGGGGACGACATCCAAAAGCGGTTGGGGGGCACGCCGCCTTCTGACTGGGGCCCACCCGACCCGCGGGGGGAAGAAAAGGGGGTTACGGCTCTCAAGCTTGTCAGTCTAGCGAAATTCAAGGATAGCATGGACGAGGCGACGGCAGCCGTGTTACGACTAGTCGATTGCCCCCTGGTTATTCAAAGCGCTGACGACGACTCCACTGGCGACGACGCCCTACGGACGCGTCCAGGACAGGTTTATGCGAGACCTTTCCATGACCAGGCACGCAAGGATCAAAGACCGGCAGTGGTCAACCAGCGATCACCTGCTGAAACCGAGATCGCCAAAGCGTTCAGTTTGGCCTCTGTAGAGCTACCGCGGGAACATCCGATTCAGGAGGAGATCAACGCCTCGCTGCGACCCAAACCACTGGCAACTCGAATCGCTGATTACGAGAAGGACCGCGCCAGGGTTTGCGGCCCTCAGGGTGCTAAGGATACCAAGGAGGCCGCACCACAACAGACTACTGCGCCTGTCATCAGGGCAGCTAAACCAGTACCCCGGACGGCCCTCGCCATCTGCATTTCTGCAAATGGAGGTATCCTTGCAGTCCCGCGAGGCCAAGCAAGAGTCCACCTTCCAGGCGG
>CALGUV010000045.1 GCA_937920245.1 uncultured Microbacteriaceae bacterium | reverse complement strand
TGCTCTTTCCGTAATCGCGGTTAACGCTTGTGGCCTCAATGCCCGTGACAAACGGATTCGATTCTTTCATTGGCTTCGCTCCCTCGACGTTGACGTGATCCTCCTCTCTGAGACTCACTGCTCCAGCGCGGAAGCGGCTATGCTGTGGGCCTCCGACTGGCATATACAATCGGACTCGTCTGCTTTTTCCTTGTCCTCCTCGGCCCACACCGGCGGGTCGGCCATTTTGCTTCATCCCCGCGCCCTTACTCGTAGTCGGCACTGTCGCTTCAGCACGCATCACTCCTTCAACGGAGCCCTGACGCTGGCGACTGTCGAGTATGCGGGCACTTGCTACTCTTTTGCCTCAATCTATGCGCCAGTCGATGCCCCCTCTCGCCTAGCTTTTTTTCGTCATCTCTGCTCCGTCTCCTTTCCTGCTGGTCCCCTGATCATGGGTGGAGATTTTAACTGTGTCGAGAACCCTGCACGCGATCACCGCGGGATCTCCCCGGCGTACCATGCCCAACAGCCCGGCGGTGCTCTGCTTGCAGACCTATGTGCCCGCCGCCAGCTCGTTGATGGCTGGCTCACCTTCTATGGTGCAGGTGGACCTCCCCCTTTTACGCGCTACTCCCCCAACTCCGAGAGCGCCACCCGTATAGACCGCCTCTATGTGTCTGCCTCGCTGGCTACTTCGATCTCGGCTATGTCGGTAGTCTCCGCCCCTTGGACGGATCATGCGGCGGTGGAGCTGCGCATCGGCGCCTCGACTCGTCCCACTGCTAGCTGGCGCTTCAACGACCTTATGCTTCGCTCTCCCTCCTTCTGCTCACAGATCCGAATAGCGTGGCTGCACTGGGCCACTGACCCTGAAGGCCGTCCTCTCGCACAGCGCTGGGGCGCCTTCAAGACCCAGGTTAGGAGAATAGCAACTGCTCATGCGGAGGCGGTGAATCGGGAGCTTCGATCGCGAATCAAGCGCCGCGTTGCTCTCTCGTGCCAAGGCCGCCGACGAGAGCAACATCAGCTTCGCCGCGAGATTCAGACCAGAATAGCACAGGCGATGGACGCGTCTCTCCTCGCTGAAGCGCAGAGTGACCGACCAACGCGCCATTTTTTTTCCCGCCTCAAGAAGCATGCTCCGCCCAGAACCATAGCGGAGCTGGATTCGGACGACGGCCTGCTAACTTCCCCGCAGGCCATCGCGCAGGAGCTTGGCAAGTTCTGGGGCGAGGTTTTCGGACATTCGCCCTCTCCCTCGCCTCATCAGGAGCTCAGCCCCGCCCAGGTGTCTGCAATGTCTGTCAGCTTAGATCGGTTAGCTCGAGTGCTCACCCCAGATCAGCGCTCCCAACTGGCTGCTGCCCCCTCCTTGGACGAGCTACATCGGGCCTGCCTCGGTCTCCGAACCTTCTCAGCCCCAGGTCCAGACGGTTTAACGCCTGCTTTTTACAGACACTTCTGGGATTTTATTGGACCCATCTTACTGGCGCTTCTCCTAGACGCCAGGTGTGGTGGCTGCCTACCTGTGGACTCCCTGGAGGCAACTATTCTCTTGATCCCTAAACCGACCTCTGGCACTCCGAAGGCCGCTGATTTCAGGCCAATCTCCCTTCTGAACGTCGAATACAAAATTTGGGCGGCAGCTATTGCCGCACGTATTAACCCTCTCCTCCCCACCCTCTGTCGTGAGACACAGACTGGCTTCATACCAGGGCGCAGCATCCTGAACAATGTTGCGTTCAACCGAGACCTCATTGACTGGGCGGAGAGGTCCAAGACGCCGCTGACGGTCGCCTTCCTGGACTTTGAGAAAGCCTTTGACAGGGTCTGGTGGCATTATCTCTTTCGCGTCCTTGACCACCTCGGCTTCCCTGCGGAGCTCTGCATTATCATCAGAGCCCTGTACACTGGGTTCTCCTCGACGCTGATGGGCTCAGGGGCGACACAGGTGGTACTCCGCCCCTCCAGAGGCGTCCGTCAAGGCTGTCCTCTGTCCCCGGCTCTGTTCGCACTTTTCGCTGAACCCCTGGGCGCACTCATAGATGCCCTCGGGGCAGGCGGCTCGTCGCCCCACCCCCTGGGCGTGCTCCTCCCGGCTGTGGCCCACCGTCCGCCGCTTCGCATAGCCGGATCTCAGTATGCCGATGATGTAGTTGTGTACGCCCACTCGGTAGCTGACTGCACCGCGATTATCGTCGCGGTCGAGACTGAGTACTGTCTCGCTGCGGGGGCGAAACTTAATACCGGCAAGACTAAACTGTTATTACTGAATTCTCCCTCTCCCCCCGCATGCCCCTACTGCGTGCTCTCTGGGTCGGACTCGACGCGCGCGCTGGGCGCCACCTTCCGCGAGGAGCAACGCGACCTCGTCGATTTTGATCAAATAGTCGCCAAGATGAGACTGCGTCTTGGTTCTTGGCTACGGTTGCACCCCTCCCTTCTCGCTAGAGCGATACTGGCGAACGCAGTCATCTCGTCGTGCTTGTGGTATTATTGTTTCTTCGCCGTACCCTCCCCCCACCAGCTGCAGCTGATGGATGACACGGTCAGGGCATGCCTCTGGAACCGTGACTCGACAGCTCCAGCGGTGCGCGGACAGGTTTCGGTGGGCAGACTGACGGCCCAGCGCTTCCGAGGAGGACTTGGAGTAATCCTCCCTTCGGTCATGGTTTGCGCGCTCCGCGCACGCATGGTAAACTCTGCTCTGAGCGCGCGCACCTCCTGGTGGTCCCACCTCTTTGACTGGTTTGTGGAGAGCGCCAGTGGCGGCCTGGCCAGAGGGGTAGACGGACTCGCAATCGCCCCTTTCCGCAAACGGATCTGGTCTCACTGCACTAATTACTGGGGCCAGGCTATTCAGGATTGGTCGAAACTAAATTATCAGTGTCTCTCTCCCACCTGGGCCCCGCCTCACCATTGTCTCGCTTACCCGATTACAGCTCACTGCTGGAGCCGCCCAGACTTTCGCTATCAGCAGAGTGTGTTCGACGCGATGGGGGCTGCGTCGGCTTTGTCCCTCCTCGACTTCTACCGACCGGACACGCTGGCAATGAGAGATCCAGCGACCATCAGCGTGAGGGTGGTTAATTCTTCCGTGGTCTCGCTCCGGCGTGTCATCAATGGACTTGAAACCATCGCCTCTCTCACCCTCTCCCTCCCGGCTCTCTCTCGTCTCCGGGAACCGCCCTCAATCGCCCCCTCCTCGCTCTGGGCGCTTGACCACGACCCCTTCTCTGTTGTGATAGTTTCTGAATTACCTGCTCTGCCTGACCTCCCTACCCGATGTTCCTGCCGCTTTCGCTTCGACGGCTCAAGGGGGACGACCCTTGCATGGTCTAGGATCAACACTTCGAGCTACGGCCCCCCGACGGATATTGAATTTACAGGTGAAGCGGGTGTCAGTTGTTCATGCCGCATGACCCCGATCATGGTTGATCCGCACGCGGTCCGCTGGGGGCCGGCGAGCACTTCGTGGCTCCTCCCCCCGGCTATGCTGGCCCCTGCTGCTGCTGGAGCTGCGCTGACACTGACGGCCTCGGTGCGTCAACTCCGCTGGGCCTTCACGGAAGCTCTCCTCCCCGAGAGCAAGACCCGCCCCAGGGCGGAAGCCAAGTGGCATCGGGACTTCGGCAGCGCCCTCTCAGAGCGAGACTGGATCGACGCTTGGCTCTCTGTCCACAAGGCCCCTACTTCAGGCAAGGTCAGATCGTTCCTATGGAAACTGATGCATCGTCGCCTCCCACTCCTGTGCTATGACCATATCGCCCTATTCTATGGCCGAGGAGACACGTGCCCTATCTGCACCCTCTCCAGCGAAACAGCGATCCATCTACTCGTCGAATGCGAGACGGCAGATCTCCTCTGGCAAACGGCGGACGACCTAGCTGAAGCGATGGGATGTCCTCTTCCCTCGGACCCACTGTCCAGACTTCTAGGTGCCACTCCCTCCGAGAGCCTCTGTCAAGCTCTTCTTAGTCGCTTGGACATCCCGGCGGATAATCCCCCTCCTTCGACTCACACTGTGAACCTTTGGATCCGGGAGTCGTGGTCAGCGCTGAGAGGAGTCACAATGGCTGCCATCTGGAACCTGCGCTGCTCTGCTCTCCACCGACCAACTCCGTTGCCCGAACTTATCGGCGTAGCCACCTCGGCCATCCGCAATGGTCTAAAAGCCTCAAAGCTTGTCGCATTGTCCTCCTGCTCTTCGTCCTCCAGCATCAGCCCCCAGAAGAAGGCATTCCTCTCGGCTACTTGGCTCTCCTCCTCGTTTGAAGACACTGACTAAACTGGCCCCGGTTAGTCCTTATTTAGTGGTTGGGCTTCGTTTTTCTTGTAGAGTTTTTTTTTATTTTTTTTAGTAGATGTCAAAGGCTCCCCGGGGCCCTTTGGAAAAAATATATTATTTTTTTCAAAAAAAAATAAAAATAAAAATAAAAAAATAACTTCGTGGCCGCGCCACTCCGTCTATTTTTACAGGAAGAGGGGCACCGGCTTTCGCCTCCGGGGTTCCCCTTGGGCCCCATGTATGTGAACTAGTCACCCCCCTCCTCCCCGACTCCCACCCTACCTGAACACCCACCCCTCCC
>CALGUV010000044.1 GCA_937920245.1 uncultured Microbacteriaceae bacterium | reverse complement strand
TTGAGAAGGACTTTGCCGGACACATCCTCAAGCGAGACAACGGATACGCGGCGGTCTGCCCTGCCTACCCGGATGGTTACTATCCCGATGCGGTATTGGTTCTCTCCAGAGACAACGAGAAAAAAGAGCTTTCGAACGCCGCCAAGCAACTCCCAATTACATCTGCCAGCGACTGCTGCTAGTGCTGATGCCGACGACTCGGTTCTAGCGCTGGCGTCGTCTCTTAACTGCCCGCGATATCCGCATGACAATGCCAACCAAAATCACTACGTAGACCAGTAGTGAAAATACCCACTTGATGGCTGAGGCTGTTGAGGCAATGAGAGCCGTCGAAGCAGAAATCGCGCCATCAGCAAGGAACTGGTTTGAAAGCGCTGCTAGAGCGTAGTTCTCTAGCCAATCAAAGACCACTTGACCAAATGGGAGCAGATTAAGAACTCCAAACCTTTGAGAATATGGCTTAAACAACACCGACACCCAGACCACGTACATAAGCCCGTAGATCAGCCCGAAAAGAGTGTCCCAAATTTGATTGAAACTAATGTAGGCATCGATCATCTGGTCAGAGCGCTCTGCAAAGAAAGCGAGAATCTCTGCTTGACCAAAGCCCAACGAAGTTCCTAGTGACCTAACAGTGCTGTTGGCAACTTCAAATTCAGTCCCCTTGCCGGTTAGGAATAAGACTAGGTAGCCAGCAAAGACAGAGGTTGCCAGCAACCCGGCGACCAGGTTTGATTTCGTATAGAAAAACTTTGATGCACGGCCTAAGGGTCCTGATGGCTTCGGCAGATTTAGGCTTTCGGCGCTTTTGCTTGACATCGTTTGACTCTCTAACTCGCTGTTGCTTAGAAGAAGCAGTAATTTTCGTTGTTGACCACATTGGAGATTGAGGCCTTTCGAGCTAACTGCGGCCTGAATCCTCTATGCCTTGACAGCCTAGGTGCAGTTTTGGATTTTTAGAAATCAACGACTTGAAGCGTGCGGCGCCCTGGCAGGTATCGAAACTGCAAACTAGTCCTATGTCCTTTTGCATAACTCCCCTAGACTTCTAATGAGCTGGTGATAAATCACTGTCTTGCGTCGTAGAACGACCCCCACGAAACTGTGGTCAAACTTTTTCTTTCGGCGAACGAATTCATCCATCGATGTCTTCGCCGTATTCCCCAAAACTTGGGCTCAAAAGTGATGTTCCGCATCACATGAAAGTAATTACATTATGTCTTCAAAGACCTTTATTGACCTTGGCGTGCCAGCCAGAATTGCCGCTGTGCTAAGCGCACAAGGCATTGATACGCCGTTCCCCATCCAAGTTGATTCGCTGCCAGACACATTGGCCGGGCGAGATGTTCTAGGTAGGGGTAAAACTGGGTCCGGCAAAACCCTGGCCTTTGGTATCCCGATGGTGGCCAGGCTCGCTGTTTCTTCAAACAACAACCATGGAATGCGCAAGCCAAGAGGCTTAGTGCTAGCGCCAACCCGTGAACTTGCCACGCAGATTACAAACGCGCTCCAACCATTGGCTAACGCGATGAATCTAAGGGTTACCACAATCTTTGGAGGCGTTCCTCAAAAGAAGCAGGTTCAAGCGCTCAGGGATGGTGTCGAGATCATCGTCGCTACCCCAGGCCGACTTGAAGACCTAATGGCTCAGGGCATCTTGAAGTTGGATGCAATTGAGATAACTGTTTTGGATGAGGCTGATCACATGGCAGACCTTGGCTTCTTGCCTGGGGTTACCAGAATTTTGAATGCCACCCCTAGAGGTGGCCAGCGCTTATTGTTCTCGGCGACCCTGGATAACGGCGTAAAAAAGCTCGTAGATAAGTTCTTGCAGAACCAGGTTATGCACGCAGTCGACGAAGCCAACTCCCCGGTTACCCAGATGACCCATCACGTGCTCGAAGCCTCTGACGCAGAAGCAAAGAAGCGATTGGTCTATGCCCTGGCTTCCGGAACGGGAAGAAGAATCTTGTTCATGCGAACCAAGCACCACGCCAAGAAACTTGCTAAAGCTCTAACTCAGGCTGGCATACCGGCAGTTGACTTACACGGAAACCTTTCCCAGGCCGCTAGGGATCGAAATCTGGAGGCGTTTAGCGCTGGTAGAGCCAGGGTTTTAGTGGCCACAGACGTCGCAGCCAGGGGCGTTCATGTTGATGGAGTAGACCTCGTGATTCACGTTGACCCACCTGCTGAGCACAAGGCATACCTTCACCGCTCTGGCAGAACAGCAAGGGCTGGAGCATCGGGTGATGTGGTGACGATATCTCTGCCGACCCAACGCAAAGACTTATCTGATTTGCTAAGCAAAGCCAAGATCTCCGTGAAGCCAAAGTCAGTTACTGAAAAGTCACCAGAAGTAATAGCGCTCATTGGCGAAGTTGCCGAATACGTGAAGCCGACTGCTCCAACAGCTCAGCCCAGAAAGACTGGGACGTCGACTGGTCGAAATGCCCAGCGAAAGCGTGCACTAAGCGAGTCTGGTAAGCCTCAAAATCAGCAGTCAAGGGCACCCGGTTCGAGGCCCCATTCGCAAGGCGCAACAAATGGATCGCGTCGCCGCCAAAATTCGAGATAGGTCCAGTGCCCGCAAAATAAGAAGTGCCCTCGGCAGGAATCGAACCTGCGACCAAGAGATTAGAAGGCTCCTGCTCTATCCACTGAGCTACGAAGGCGGGGTTGGCTTTGAAGCCTTGACCATTCTACAAGCCCGTGTCAAGAAAGGTTTTGGTATGGCCAAAACTAAGCCCTAAAAAAATTGACTAACTAATGAAAGATATGACCCATCAAGCACACCTTTTTGGGGAATAGAATAATGCTGTAAATCCCAATGAGAGCCGGCCAGCCAATGACGCTTAGCACGACCCAGATTCCAATCGTTCCAGCAAAAGATGAACTGTCTTCGGCAGTCGTCGAGCAAGTTCAGCACTGGGTCCTCGATGCCTCACAGCAGAAAAATTCGCAAGCCGCGAATCGGCTTTCCGGCTTACTCCAGGACTCGAACGGACTCGACTTCGCGGTTGGCTTTGTGGATGGCGTGATCCGGCCCGAGAGCCTCAAGGTGGCAGCAAAGAATCTTTACCGCCTCCGGAAAATCACGCCAAAATTTTTACCTTGGATCCTTCGAGCCATGGTGTCTCTCGGAGCAAACCTGGCCAGGCCTTTTCCATGGATTGTCATTCCAATTGCCCGCAAGGTGTTGCGCTCTTTCGTCGCACACCTCGTCATTGATGCAACCCCAACCAAATTGAGTAGAAGTATCTCTCGGCTTTCAAAGCAAGGCTCGACTTTGAACGTCAACCTATTGGGAGAGGCGGTTCTTGGGAATAAGGAAGCTGACCGCAGACTGCAGAAAGTCAAAGACGTTCTTTCCAGGCCGGATGTTGATTACGTCTCAGTTAAGGTATCGGCTATTGTTTCGCCTCACTCACCCTGGTCGTTCAATGAAACCGTGAGTGACGTGATTGAGCGACTCACACCGCTATACCGAATTGCCTCAGAGTCAAAAAAACAAAAGTTTATAAACCTCGACATGGAGGAGTACCACGACCTCGACATGACCGTGGCGGTCTTCAAGGGCATATTGTCAAAACCAGAATTTACCAATCTTCAGGCCGGCATTGTATTACAGGCCTACTTACCAGACGCGGTAAGAGCAATGATTGACATTCAGCAGTTCGCTGCCAGCCGTGTCTTTGCTGGCGGCGCTCCGGTGAAGGTCAGGGTCGTAAAGGGCGCCAACTTGCCGATGGAACGAGTGGATGCCGAATCTCACGGCTGGCCACTTGCAACAGTGGAATCTAAGGCGGCTGCCGATGCGAACTACAAGAGGGTGCTGAACTATGCACTGACTGAAGAGCGCGTAGCAAACGTTCGGATTGGCGTCGCTGGGCACAACCTATTTGACCTTGCGTTCGCCTGGCTCTTGGCATCTCAGCGGAATGCTCAAATCGGCATGGACTTTGAGATGCTGCTAGGGATGGCAGAAGCGCAGGCTAACGTGATCAGAAAAACAGTTGGAACTCTTGTGCTTTACACCCCTGTCGTTCACCCGCAGGAATTCGATGTCGCCATCGCCTATTTGATCAGGCGATTAGAGGAGGGCGCCTCAAAGGAGAACTTTCTCTCAAACGCTTTTAGGTTAACCGACCCGGATATTTTCCAGGTTGAAGAGGAACGCTTCAGGGATTCTCTATCCATGCTGGATTTGGAAATCCCAATCCCTAACCGACTGCAAGACCGTCGCAACGATGTGGCATTTGCTCCAGCGAGTGGCTTCGCAAACGCCGCAGACACTGATCCGTCCTTGGCTGGTAACCGAGCCTGGGGATACGAAATTATTGGTCGTGCTGGAACCAGTGATATCGGTTTAGACCTAGTAGCGAACCAAACAATCTCCAGTGAAGCCAACCTTCAAGAAGTCATGGACAGAGTTGTAGCTGGTGGAGCGCGCTGGGCCAACGAGTCTTTGCAGACGCGAGCCACTAAGCTCCATGAAATCGGTGTGGCAATGGAAGCCAACAGGGGAGCTCTAATAGAAGTCGCCATGGCTGAGGCTGGCAAAACAATAGAGCAGGCTGACACTGAAATCTCAGAGGCTGTTGACTTTGCCCATTACTACGCCCAACGAGCGCTTGAGCTGGACAAGATAGATGGTGCAAGCCCAGTCCCATTTGGCGTCACCGTTGTGACTCCCCCCTGGAATTTTCCAATTGCCATTCCAGCCGGTGGTGCACTAGCTGCTTTAGCTGCAGGTTCTGCAGTGATATTCAAGCCTGCTGGCGCGTCGGCAAGGTGTGGAGCGGTTCTTGCCGACATAATCTCCAAAATCATTGACCAGGATGTCTTCGTCCCGGTCCAACTAAGTGAGTCCGGGCTAGGCAAGCAGCTTCTCTCCCACCCTAAAGTCGACCAAGTGATCCTGACCGGCGGTTACGAGACAGCTCAACTGTTTAGAGGCTTCCGCCCTGACTTGAGACTGCTGGCTGAAACCAGCGGCAAGAACGCAATTATTGTTACCGAAAGCGCTGACTACGATCTGGCAGCTAAAGACATTGCTTACTCCGCTTTTGGTCATGCTGGTCAAAAATGTTCAGCTAGCTCGCTGGTTATCTTGGTTGGATCCGTGCATAAATCGAAGCGATTCTTGCGCCAGCTGCATGACGCAGTCAGCAGTATGCACGTCGGTCATGCCAATGACCCCAGGACACAAATGGGGCCAATGATCGCTGCCCCTGCGGGAAAGCTGCTCGAAGGCCTGACACAGCTTGGCCGCGGAGAAAAGTGGTTACTTGAGCCTTCTCAGCTGGATGAAACCGGAAAACTGTGGTCCCCCGGAATCCGAGTTAATGTCGTACCGAATTCGACCAGCCACCTGACCGAGTATTTTGGTCCAATTTTGTCCATCATGATCGCACCTAATCTAGAGGCGGCAATCGCACTTCAGAATTCGGTGGACTACGGCCTAACAACGGGGATTCACTCCCTGGATGCAGTCGAAATAGAAAAGTGGCTTGCCAAAATTCAGGCCGGAAACCTATACGTAAACCGCGGAATCACCGGCGCTATCGTTCAGCGTCAGCCGTTTGGAGGCTGGAAGCGCTCGAGTGTCGGCCCGAGCACCAAAGCAGGTGGACCGAACTACATCCTTAGCTTGACCAACTGGAAGAGTTCGCGCTCGACTGCCAGCGCTGAGATCCGAAACAAGAGTGTGAATGAACTACTTGCTGTAGCTCAGCTGACGGATTTTTCTGACACCGAAATGGAATCGCTTGTTCGCGCTGCCAAATCTGATCAGGCGGCGTTAACGGAGACCTTCAGCAACGCAACCGATCCTTCCAACCTGGACAGCGAGCGGAACGTCCTGCGCTACCGAAGAAGCGATTGCATGCTTCGGATTCAAGACACCGCAGGCAGTCAAGAAACCATGAGAGCCCTATCGGTTGCATTGATTCTTGGAAACCTCGACGTCAGTGCTTTTGAACTGGATAAGAACGTAATGTCTCTTCTAAAGAAATCTGGTTTGCGTGTTGCCATAGAGGACCAGGACACTTTCGAACGCAGACTAGCGGCGAGCCCGCGGAGAGTTCGACTGGTCGGCGGTGCACCGATAGTTGATGCCGACAGTGCTTTTTCCAACTGCGACGTGGCTGTTTACAGCCATGAGCTGACCGAATCTGGACGAATTGAGCTTTTGCCATTTTTCAAGGAGCAGTCAGTAACTGTGACCGGTCACAGGTTCGGAACCCCGGTGCAGTTTGTTGCCGAGCTGAGCATCTAATTGACAGGAGCTTCTAAGGTAGCGGCTCGTTATTTTAGGGACTAATCTCCTAAACTGTTGAGTTGTTAGTTCAGCCACCAATCAAAGAGGTAATTCGTTGTCAAATATTTCCCGACTCTCGCTAGCCAATCGCGCTGTTGTTGCGCTAATTACCTTGATCATCGGTGTATTTGGCCTGCTGTCCGTTGGAAACCTAAAACAGGAACTAATTCCATCCATCGAGATTCCATCGGCTGCAATTGTGACTTCATACGCTGGAGCATCACCCGAAGTTGTGGACAGTCAAGTTTCCGTAATTATTGAAAACGCGGTAATTGGGCTTGAGGGCTTGGAATCAACCAGTGTCACATCTTCAACCGGTTTATCGGTGTTACGAGTCTCTTTCGAGTTCGGAACCAGCACCTCTGATGCGACCGAAAGGCTAAATAATGCCATTAGTGCAGTTGAGGCTTTGCTTCCTGCAGATGTGAACCCTCAAGTTATCTCGGGCAGCTTTGACTCGGTTCCAATCATCGTGCTTGCAATTTCGGCAAATAATGGAGATAACGAGAGCCTCAGCGCAGAGCTTGACAAGATTGCACCTTCGGTTTTCCAGCAAGTAGATGGCATTAGGGACATTGCCGTTTCCGGGGGTAAGCAAAAAAGACTTAATTTGGAACTTGACCAAGTAGCTCTTGCTCAAAATGGCCTTAGCCAACGAGACATCTCCACAGCATTGCGTGCGAACGGACTGGTTTTGCCGGTTGGCTCTTTGACTGACTCAGATGGCAGCATCTCGATTCAGATGGGAAATGCTGTTGACACAGTTGCTCTAATGGAATCACTTCCTCTGATCTCGGCCACTCCGAATCCAAGCGCGCTTGGAGTTGTGACAATTGGGGATGTTGCAATAGTCACCTATGAAGATGCTCCAATAACCTCGATTGCCCGAACCAATGGCAACGAAACTCTTGCTATTTCGATCACGAAGACACCTGACGGCAACTCAGTTGACGTTTCTCGAGGAATTCAGGATCTAATTCCTGACCTGAGGGCAGCTCTAGCAACAGACGTGACAGTGGTCACTATTTTTGACCAGGCGCCATTTATTGAAGAGAGCATCAAGGACCTGACAGTTGAGGGCCTATTAGGGCTTGGGTTCGCAATCCTCGTGATTCTAATTTTCCTATTGAGTGTCAAATCCACGATCATTACTGCTATTTCGATTCCGACATCATTGCTTATAACTTTTATCGCTTTGGAGTTTGCAGATTATTCATTAAACCTATTAACTCTTGGCGCTCTGACAATCGCGATTGGACGCGTAGTAGATGACTCGATTGTGGTTATTGAGAACATAAACCGACACCTTAGCTATGGTGAGGAACGAGTGAAAGCGGTTCTTTCCGGAGTCAAGGAAGTCGCCCTAGCAATCACATCTTCGACACTAGCTACCGTTGCAGTCTTCCTACCAATAGCGTTAGTTTCTGGATTAGTTGGCGAGCTATTCCGACCCTTCGCTTTCACCGTCGCAATAGCGTTGCTGGCCTCACTACTTGTGTCACTAACCATCGTTCCAGTGTTGGCTTATTGGTTCCTTCGCATGCCAAAGCGTCTTTTGGCAGCTCAAGCTGCTGACCCAGTCGCCTTTGAGGCAAACCAGCGCGAGCTCGAAGAGCAGCGTGAAAAGCGCAGCCTGCTTCAGCGCGGTTACATTCCAATCCTCAACGGCACAAAGAATCACCCTTGGGTAACCCTGACGGCTGCAGTACTGATTTTGGGCTACACGCTCTCACTTGTTCCACTTCTAAAAACCAACTTCATCGATGGTGGCGGGTCAAATCAGTTCGACGCCCAGCTGAGCATGCCAACCAATGCAACCCTTGAAGAACAGGACAAGGCCTCGGCTCTTCTTGAAAACCAAATCATGGCTCTCGAAGGTGTCGAAGTTGTTCAAAGCACAATCGGCTCATCCGGAGCGGATGGAAGAGTTGCATTTGGAAGAGCAGCCTCCGGCGTGCGCCTGACAGTAACCGCAGAAGATGGCGCAGATGTAGAAGCCCTGCAAACAAAAGTGCGTCAGTTAGAAGTAGCGTCAGGCAGCGAAATCACAGTCTCGACTGGAGGTGGCTTTGGTTCCAGCGAAACAATTGACATTGAAGTGCTCGCAAATGACCCCGCGCTTCTTCAGGACTCTGTAAACAGCCTTGTGGCAGGACTGGCTGATGTTCAGAACGTTAGCTCAATCACAACAACTTTGGACGCGGATCAAAGAGTACTTGAGGTCGTTGTGGACCGGCAGAAGGCTGCAGCTTACCTTTTGACTGAGACTACAGTTACAGGAATAGTCGCCTCTCAACTTCGCCCTTCATCGCTTGGCACCTTAAACATCGAGGGGAAAGACGCTGATGTATATATCTCCGGTGCCCAGGCTCCAGAATCCATTGACGAGGTGAAGGCCTTGTCGATACCGACATTCCAAGGGCCTGTGCGTCTGGACAGCATTGCGACTATCACCGAAGTTCTAAAGCCAACCTCAATAACATCTGAGAGAGGTAGCCGCACCGCCACAGTTTCACTAGCCCCAATTGGTGAAGACCTAGGAGCTATTTCAGCGGACATTACCGAGACTTTGGCCCTAATTGAACTGCCGGCCGGTGCCGAGGCAATCGTCGGTGGAGCGGCCGCAGACCAGGCCGAGAGCTTCAGTCAGCTGGGCACAGCTGTGCTCGCAGCGATTGCCATTGTCTACATTGTCATGGTTGCAACATTCGGCAGCCTGATTCAGCCGCTGTTGCTGCTGGTCTCAATTCCGTTTGCCGCGATTGGAGCTCTAGGGCTGCTGCTGATAACAGACACCGCTCTTGGGGTTCCAGCACTGATAGGAATACTCCTCCTGGTAGGCCTAGTGGTGACCAACGCGATTGTGCTGCTAGACCTGGTGAATCAGTATCGAAAGACCGGCAAAAGCGTTGAGGAGTCCCTGATCGCTGGGGCAAGACAGAGGCTAAGACCGATTCTTATGACCGCTTTTGCCACTATTTTTGCGCTTACCCCTCTAGCTCTCGGTGTCACCGGAAACTCCGGGTTTATTTCTAAGCCACTAGCAATTGTGGTAATTGGTGGACTTGTTTCATCGACCCTTTTGACACTAATTCTTGTTCCAGTTCTTTACTGGCTCGTAGAGGGTCGAAAGGAACGAAAGGTCATCAGAGTAAACCGTCGCCTAGGCAAAAAAGAGACTCGCTTAGCTAAGAAAGCAGCTTCAGGTAAGAACGCGATCTCGGCTTCAGAAACAACCCCAATCGCTTCGGCAACGGTCTTGACAGACACTCTGCCAAATCCTGAAGCTGTTGAAGAGGTAGCCGATGACGTCGTTACTAATGAAGAGCCGGCTGCTAAAGAAGCCCACAGGGAGCAACCTCTTGAGCAGACCTTCCAGCCAGCACCTGCCGCTACCGCGCCAGAACTGGCTTGGACAGAAGAACCTATAGAGGTTGAGCTGGATGATGAGTCCAGCATGACTTGGGACGAACCTAAAGCCCCAATCGATCCGACTGCGGCCGTTACCGGATTGGCGGCCGAAATGCCGGCAAGCCAAGATGAAAAATCTGCTGAGCCCATGACCAAGAAGGAAATCAAAGCAGCCAAGAAAAAGGATAAGCAGGACCGTAAGGACCAACTTAGAGCCGCTAAAAACCCTCGACACTCGAACGACCGATAAACAATGTCTTCTTTTATTGTTTGGGTCGACTGCGAAATGACCGGACTCGAGGTCGGCGTTGACGAAATATGCGAAATTGCAGTAATCGTCACGGATGAGGACCTGAAGCCAGTTCACGAAGGTTTTCAAGTGGTTGTGAAGCCCTCGCGCAAGGCCATGAAGAACATGGGCGAGTTTGTGACCAACATGCATACCGTTTCCGGTTTAATCACTGAGATCCCAAAGGGCATTCCGATTAAGAAGGCCGAGCAGCAGGTGCTTGACTATGTCAAGCAATGGGTGACAGAAAAAGGCACGGCACCCCTTGCAGGAAACTCCATCGGCACCGATCGCATGTTTCTGAACCGTCAAACCCCGGAGTTTGACGCGTTCTTGCATTACCGAAACATCGACGTGAGCTCCTTCAAGGAGATGGCCAGACGGTGGTATCCAAAGATTTACTTCCAACTACCGAAAAAAGATGTCAGTCACCGAGCGCTATCGGACATTCAAGAGTCGATCATGGAACTTCGTTACTACCGCAAAGTATTTCTGGTTCCGGCGCCGGGGCCGTCGGCCAAGGAGCTAAAGCTAGCAGTTTTGGCCCTAGAGGCTGATACACTCTAAAGCGTTCTGGCTAGTCCAGACATGGTGGGTATAGCTCAGCTGGTAGAGCACCTGGTTGTGGTCCAGGGGGTCGCGGGTTCAAGTCCCGTTACTCACCCCAGTAGTTACTTGGCTCTTTCTAATATGAGCTCTCGTACTCTGGCTGCGTCGGCTTGGCCGCGCATTTCTTGCATCACAGCTCCGATTACGGCTCCAGCCGCCTGCAGCTTGCCATCCCGAATCTTCTCCATTACATCCGGTTGACTTGCTAATGCTTTGTCGATGGCCGCAATGAGCGCCCCTTCGTCTGTAACAATCTTCAGGCCACGGCTTTCGATAACTTCGGCCGGCTCGCCCTCTCCTGCCAAAACTCCTGCAACCACGTCTCTTGCGATGCGGTCGGTTAGTTCACCGGAGTCGATCAACTTCTGAATGCTGGCGACTTGCTCTGGAGTAATTGGGAGATCCTGCACGGCCACCTCTTGAACGTTGGCCAACCTGGCAAGCTCACCAGTCCACCATTTTCTGGCCGACTGCGGGCTGGCGCCTGCGGCAACAGTCGCCTCGATCTCATCTAGCAAATCAGAATTCAAAACATCTCTGAATTCAAGATCCGCGAAGCCCCAGTCATTCTGAAGGCGCTTTCTCCGGACAGAAGGCTTTTCAGTCAGAGTCAGGCGAATCTCTTCGATCCACTCCTCGCTTGGCTGAACTGGAACCAAATCTGGCTCTGGGAAGTAGCGGTAGTCATCGGCGTCGGACTTTGGTCTACCCGCAGAGGTGTGGCCGCGATCTTCGTGCCAATGCCTGGTTTCCTGAACAATCTTTCCACCGGCAGCAAGAATGAAGGCCTGGCGCTGAATTTCGTAGCGAACGGTGTTTTCAATGCTCTTTAGGGAGTTTACGTTCTTGGTTTCGGTTCTGGTGCCGAGTTTCTCGGCGCCTTTTTCACGGAGTGAAACATTTGCATCGCAACGCACGTTTCCACGCTCCATCTTGGCATCGGATACGTTCATGCTCTTTACGATGTCGCGGATAGCTCTGACATAGGTTGCAGCCAGCTCTGGAGCCTTGTCAAGAGCTCCGTAGATAGGTTTAGTGACAATCTCCACCAGTGGCACACCGGCGCGGTTATAGTCCACAAGAGAGTACTCGGCCCCTTGAATTCGGCCGGTGGCTCCGCCGACGTGAGTCAGCTTTCCAGCATCTTCCTCCATGTGAGCGCGCTCAATCGGAACCATGAACACTTCGCCAGTTTCGAGTTCAATCGAAATCTCGCCCTCGAAAGCAATTGGTTCGTCAAACTGCGAGGTTTGGAAGTTTTTGGCTAGGTCGGGATAGAAATAGTTTTTTCTAGCAAAGCGACCATTGGAGGCAATCTGACAATCCAGCGCTAGTCCAA
This sequence comes from uncultured Microbacteriaceae bacterium, assembly GCA_937920245.1. GTDB lineage: Bacteria > Actinomycetota > Actinomycetes > Actinomycetales > Microbacteriaceae > Aquiluna. Next base: position 16,544 of record CALGUV010000044.1, on the reverse strand, counting down.
TGGCAATTGAAGACTCCACAGCCTTGCGGTTAACCGCTGGCAATGAGCCGGGTAGGCCCAGACAAGTTGGACAAACATTGGTGTTTGGCTCAGAACCAAAGTTGTTTGCACAGCCGCAGAACATTTTGCTGACGGTGTTTAGCTCAACATGGACCTCGAGTCCAATCACTACTTCAAAACGCTCAATGGCGTCTTCGTAGGACATTAGTTGCTCTTTAGCCATTACAACGCCTCCAAATCAGGCACTCTTGCAATTAGCGAGGCGCCCCATTGATCCATATAAAGCTTCTCGACGATGCTTGCGACTCGATACATCTGCCCATCCTGCATCGCTGGCGCAAGAATCTGAACGCCGGACGGTAACCCGTCTTCTGAAGCGAGTCCATTTGGCACTGAGATTCCAGGGATTCCCGCCAAATTCGCAGGGATTGTAGCTATGTCGTTTAGATACATGGCAAGTGGGTCATTGACCTTCTCGCCAATCTTGAATGCCGTGGTTGGTGCTGTGGGGGTTAGTAAGACATCAGCTTGGGTAAATGCTTTAGCCAGATCTTGCTGGATTAGGGTTCTTACTTTTTGAGCCGAGCCGTAGTAGGCGTCGTAGTAACCGGAAGAAAGCGCGTAGGTACCAAGAATTATTCTTCTTTTGACCTCTGGACCGAAGCCCTGTTCACGAGTGGCAGCCATAACGTTTTCTATGGTCGGGTTTCCATCCGGAGTGACTCTAAGCCCGAATCTAACCGAATCAAATTTCGCTAGGTTTGAAGAAGCCTCTGCGGGCAAAATCAAGTAGTAAGCGGCTACGGCGTATTCGAAGCTTGGGCAATCAACCTCAACAATTTCAGCGCCTGCGGCAGCAAGTTTCTCGATGGTGTCATCGAAGCAGGCCTTTACCCCTGGCTGGAAACCGTCCGAAGACAGTTGCTTCACAACCCCAACCTTGAGGCCTTTGACATCTGCTTCTTTCACAGATTGAACCATCGAGCCAAGGCCATTTGGCAAAGAGGTTGAGTCGTGCGGGTCATGTCCACCGATTACATCCTGCAACATGGCGGCATCCATGACGTTGTTGGTCACGGGGCCTATCTGATCTAGAGAGCTAGCAAGGGCGATCAGCCCGTAACGAGAGACTGCCCCATAGGTCGGCTTTGCACCAACTGAGCCAGTCATTGCTGCTGGGAACCTGATTGAGCCTCCAGTGTCGCTGCCTATCGCAAGCGGAGCAAGATGGCCAGCAATAGCGGAACTGGAGCCTCCACCGGAGCCTCCGGGGATCCTGCTTAAGTCCCAAGGGTTCTTGCTGGGTCCGTATGCGGAAAACTCAGTTGAGGAGCCCATTGCAAATTCGTCAAGATTGGTTTTTCCAAGAATCGGCATTGAAGCCTCTCTCAGCTTTCTAACCACGGTTGCATCATATTGAGGCACCCAACCCTCAAGGATCTTTGAACCGGCGGTGGTCGGAGCATCGGTCGTAGTTAGGTTGTCCTTGACCGCAATTGGAACGCCGTGAAGTGGCGAGACGGTCTTTCCTTCAGCTAGCTGCTGATCTGCCCTTTTGGCCTGGGCCAAGCTGTTTTCACGATTGAAGTAAAGGTATGAGTTGGTCTTTGGGTTCAATTTTTCAAGACGGTCTAAAAACGCAGTCGTTATTTCAACCGATGAAGCTTTCTTGCTCGAGATAAGACCGGCGAGGATCGCCGCACTGGAAGAGGTTATGTCAGTCATTTCTAGTCCTCATCCAAGATTGCGTTTACTTTGAACCGGCCATCAGCACTGTCCGGAGCGCTGGAAAGAGCCTGCAACTGGGTAAGAGACGGCAAGATGACATCCTCGCGATAGACATTTGCCATTGGAATTGGGTGGCTTGTCGCAGCAACATCTCCGGAAACCGCCTTAGTGACAGTGGCAACCGAGTCCACGATTATTCCAAGCTCGCCGGCCAACTGCTCAACCTCTTGATCGGTGACCAAGATGCGGGACAACGATGCGAGATGGCGAACCAAATCGGGTGTAATTTCAGACATACGGTTTCTCACTTCATCAATTGGTGTTAATAACCCAGTCTAGTTCCGTCAGGCTGGCAATTTATCTAGGAACTGCGCTTCGGTAATCACCAAGACCTCCAGAGACTCAGCTTTGGTCAACTTCGATCCGGCCCCAGGGCCAGCCACCAAAAAAGCAGTGTTCTTGGATACCGAAGAAGAGGCCTTTCCGCCGTTTTCGATTATCAGAGACTCAATAGCTTCTCTTGTCATTGTTTCCATTGAGCCGGTGACAACTATTGACAGACCTGCAAACAGTCCATCGGCTTTCGATGAACCCTGCTTATGCAAAGGATTCGAAAGCTGCACTCCCGCGGCTTCCCAGCTAGTGATAATTTGTCGATGCCAATCCTCGAGATGCCAACTGGTTATTGATTCAGCCAACGTTGGCCCAACACCATCGACCTCTGCAAGCTGTTCTTGACTGGCTTCGAAAATTGCCTTGAACGATCCAAAGTTATCCGCAAGTGCTCGAGCTGCAACGGGACCTACGTGCCTAATAGATAAAGAAACCAACAAGCGCCAAAGCGGCTTGGTCTTCGCAACTTCCAGGTTTGCCAATAGCTTGATTGCAACCTCTGAGGGTTCACCGTTTTTCTTCCTGAAGAAATCCACAACCTTGTCGTTGCCCTCAGCGTCCTTTTTGGCAAGGCCAGTGTCGACATCTACTACCTTGGCTTTTATTGGCAGCAGCTTTTCCATTGTTAGCGAAAACAAGTCCGCTTCGGACAAAATCGGGGCAACTTCCGGTTCGACCGGGTTCGTGAGTGCGCTTGCGCTGACATAACCCAGAGCCTCGATATCAAGAGCAGCCCTTGACCCGATGTATGCGATGCGCTCGCGAAGCTGAGCTGGGCAACTATTGGCGTTGGTGCAGCGTAAATCAATGTCACCTAGGCTCGCTGGTTCCAGCTTCGCCTGGCATTCCGGGCAATTAGAAGGCATTACAAACGCACGTTCAGAGCCGTCCCTAAGCGAAACAACCGGACCCAAGATCTCTGGAATCACATCGCCGGCTTTTCTCAGGACTACGGTGTCGCCGATAAGGACACCTTTTGATTTGACTTGTTCTTGGTTGTGCAGGGTCGCGAATTCAACCTGGCTGCCGGCAACTATCACTGGAGCTAAAACTGCGAATGGCGTAGCTCGGCCAGTTCGTCCGATTGAAACTTTTATGTCGAGTAATTTGGTGTTTACCTGCTCAGGCGGATACTTATAGGCGATGGCCCAGCGCGGGGCCCGTGAAGTTGACCCGAGGCTTTCTTGAGTTGCTAAATCATCCACCTTGATGACTACCCCATCGATTTCGTGCTCGATGGTTGGTCGTGTTGCTTCCAGTTCGGCTATGTATGCCAGGACGAGCTTTGGGGTTTCAATCACCTGATAGCGCTTGGTTGTCGGAAGCCCCCAGTTCGTAAGCTTTTGATATACCGCGCTTTGGCTTACAACGTCGGCCGACCAAACTCCAAAACCGTGCACCAGCATCTTCAGTGGCCGAGTGGCCGAAACAGCCGGGTCCTTTTGACGAAGTGAACCAGAAGCGCTGTTTCGAGGGTTTGCGAAGGGTTTGCCTCCTTGGGAAACGATTCTGGCGTTTAGTTTTGCAAAATCCTCAAGCTCAAAAAATACCTCGCCTCTAACTTCGACAAGTTCTGGATGATTATCGCCCGACAGGCGATGTGGGACACCCTGAATAGTCATTGCATTCTGAGTAATGTCCTCGCCAACCTCGCCATCGCCTCGGGTGGCGGCTCTGATGAGCACCCCATTTTTGTAGGTCAAAGAAACCGCGAGTCCATCGATTTTAGGTTCACACAAATAGGGTCCTGGGCCGACCCTTTCAGCCCAAGCCAAAAAACCTTCCGTGTCAAAGACATTGTCCAGGCTCATCATCTTTTGACCATGAATTACTGGATCGAATACGCTGCCAGAACCAGACCCGACCTTGGTTGTTAGAGCGCGCCCGGCGCCCAGCGGCTCCAGTGCTTCTAGCTCTTTTAGTTCCTGCTCGAGTAGATCATATTCAGCATCCGAAATAAGCGATTGGTCTTGTTGGTAATAAGCGTCTCGATATTTCTCAACCAGCGCCCTTAGCTCTTTGATTCTGATCGACTGATTAGGCACCCGTTGAGACCTTGCTTCTGGCTTCATCTATGGTCATTTGGCCTAAGACTCGAGTTCCGACATAGATGACCGCAGTTTGTCCAGCGGGCACTCCATAGAGCGGTTCGTTTAGCTGCACATGCATCTGACCATCAACAATTGCTGCGGTGGCAGGAACAGTGTCTCCGTGAGCTCTTACTTGAACATCGCAGTCAAAAGCCTCTTCGGGATTTTCAGGTGCTTTTCCGCACCAGGTATAGCGAGCGCCGAATAGGTCAGAGATTTCTAGTGCCTCTTCGGGTCCAACCACAATTTCTTTGGTTTTAGGTCTAATTTCCAGCACATATCTTGGCTTACCGTCAGCTGCTGGAGTTCCGATTTTCAATCCCTTGCGCTGACCAATTGTGAAGCCCACGTGACCGTCGTGCTCTCCCAGCTGATTTCCTTCGCCGTCAACAATTTTGCCTGCATCAGTCGGTACAAACTCTTTCAGCCACTGCCTGGTATCGCCCTCGGGGATAAAGCAAATGTCGTAGCTATCCGGCTTATTTGCGACACTTAGGCCTCTAGCGGCAGCTTCCTGCCTAATCAAATCTTTGGACGCGGTTGCCCCCAGCGGGAACATAGAGTGCGCCAACTGGCTGGCGTTTAGCACTCCCAATACATAGCTCTGATCCTTCGCCATTTCCAGAGACCGGTGCAGCTCGAGGTTCCCCTCGCCATCCTCAAGGATTGATGCGTAGTGTCCCGTGCAAATTGCCTCGAAGCCAAGTGATAGCCCACGCTCCAATAACGCTGCAAACTTGATGCGCTCATTACAGCGCATACAGGGGTTTGGTGTCCTGCCGGCTTGGTACTCGGCCACAAAGTCATCAACCACATCAAGCTTGAACCGCTCCGAGAAATCCCAGACGTAAAAAGGAATGCCGAGCTTATTAGCTGCGCGCTGCGCATCCATTGAGTCCTCTATGGTGCAACAACCCCTGGATCCAGTTCTAAGGGTTCCCGGCATTCTAGAAAGAGCTAAGTGAACACCGATAACATCGTGGCCTTGCTCTACAGCGCGCGCGGCAGCAACAGCGGAATCAACTCCGCCACTCATCGCCGCTAAAACACGCATGGCTACAAGTCTAATTTGCCTTTGGGGGTTTACGCAGGAGTTGCCTGGAGGGCCACTGGATGGACTTGCTCTAACGCAGTCAGAAATTGCTGAACATCCTGAAGGGTCGAGGTTTTACCCAGTGTTACCCGCACGCAAGCAGATGCCTCCAGGTGACTGAAGCCCATCCCTAATAAGACATGCGACGGACCTAGAACTCCCGCCTGACAAGCCGAACCGGCGGAGACGCAGACTCCTTTTTGATCCAACAGAAATAACATCGCGTCCGATTGCGTCCCCGGGAAAACAAAGTGAGCATTGTAGGCAGCTCTATTGGCTCCTTGCGCTGTGATTATTGCCGACGGAACAGCCTCCATGACAGCCGCTTCCAGTTGGTCCTTTAGCGCACCCAACCGTGCCATTTCATGATCAAGCTCAGTTACAGCCTCCTTGGCGGCGGCGGCAAAGCTAGCAGCAAGCGGGTAATTCATGGTTCCGGATCTAAGTGACCGCTCCTGCCCCCCACCGTGTACCAATGAAATCGGCTTGGCACTTCTGGCAACCACGAGGGCTCCGACGCCTATTGGCGCCCCAACCTTATGACCGGACAGCGTCATGGCAGTCAAGCCACTGGCCTGAAAATCAATCGGAACGTGACCGAAGGCCGCTACGGCATCGCTGTGGACAGGGATATCAAACTCGGAAGCTATTTCGGTTATCGCTGGGATGTCACTAATCACGCCGGTTTCATTGTTGACCCACATCAAACTAATTAGAGCAACCCTTTGCTGGTGCTTGCTAACCAATGATCGTAAAGAATCCAGATCGATCATGCCGTTGGGTGAGTGCTCTACGTACACAACCTCGGCATTTTGATTCTCGCCAAGCCACTGAACCGGATCCATAACAGCGTGGTGCTCGGTTCTGGAGGAAATAATCACTTTGCAGTCCGGATCTTTCGTCACTCGATCCCAGAAAATACCCTTGATCGCGTGATTATTGCCCTCGGTGCCCCCGGAGTTGAAGATTATCTCGCTGCGGTTTGCCCCGCAGGCCTTTGCTACTTTGTCCCGAGATTCCTCTAATAGCTCTCGAGTGGCTCGCCCCTGGCTGTGAACGCTAGAAGGGTTTCCAAGAAAATCCAGCGCATCGCTCAGGGCTTCCTTGGCACAAGGACGCAGCGATGTGGTCGAGGCATGATCAAGAAAAACGGACATAACCAAATCTTAGTTCTGGTGTTCTCTAATAAAGTGCCCTAATTTGAACAAATGTCCCAAAAAGATGGGCGCCTAGAAGAGCAGCGTTGCCAGTCTCCGCCTAGCTTGCAGAACTTCTGTGTCACTATCACCGATCAAGATAAACATTTCTAACAACCGGTCGCGAATTGGATCTCGAGTATCGGTGTCGATTTCAAAGCGATCAAGCAGTAAAGCAAGTGAGCCACGAGTATCTCCACCAATCAGCAACTGATCGGCTTCATAAAACAGTGGCCCGAGCGGCCCAGTTTGATCCTTTGCCGCAAGTCTCAGCATGAGGTTCACCTGAGCAAGGCCCGCCGTGGCATCGGAATCATTTGGGTATTCAACAATTAGCTTTTCGTAAAGCCTCTTGGCCTCTGGCAGATCGCCGGCGTCAATTGCCGCAACTGCAGCTAAGTGCTCCGGGGCAAGTGGTTTTTCCGGTGCTGCACCGCCCTGGATGCTAACGGTCTGGGTTATGTTCTTTTCCCCTGCCAACTGCAACACCTGGCCCAACACACTTAGCAGCTGTTCTTTAGTGGCCTCACCCTGAAACAAGGGCGCCGGTTGTCCCGCCAAGATAGCGAGCATCGCGGGCGCTTTGTCAACAGCAACGGCCTGAGCCAGCTGAGGGTTTGAAGTGATATCGATGTCTATACCTGCAAATCGGCCCTGACTGGCTTCAAGAACCTCTAAAACGGCAGCTCTCAGCCTCACAGAAGCCTCGGACTGGTCAGAGACCAGCATCAACACCGGAGTGGTTTCAGACAGCGTTAGATAGCGCCTCAGCGTTGGCTCATCACCCGGGACGAGCCAGCCGGTGATGGCAGTTCCAGCCGGCGGCGTTGCCTTATTGGCAAGACCCGAAAGATCCATAGCTCCGAAATTACTCATTACCCGCCCAAGGTTATCGCTGAGAGAAGCTGCTGGGTGGCACCGAGCAGAGTTGCACGTTCATCAGAGCCAGAGGCTGGGACATTGAATAGCAGCATCGCACCGTATTTGGTCTCAATTCCAGTTGCACTGCCGCCGGTGCCCAGCAAAATCGACTCATCGCCAGTGATCGCAACGGCGTCACCCGGCTCCTTGGGAATAATCGTGTAGGTGTCGATCATGTAGAGCGCTACCAGCGCGCCGCCCTCGGAGTTCGCGAGGATGACTGGTTGGCTCTCAGACAATGCGTGCTCAAAACTCAGATTCGCATTGCTCAAAGTGTCCTGAAGACCGAGCTGAACAGCGGAAACATCTGAAACGTATTGGTTGTCTGGATCTATCAAAAGCGCCCACGGGGAATCGAAACCGCGATTCAAAAGGTTACCTAAGCCCTCAACAAGAGAAGCCGGGTCCATCGATAAAAACTTATTATCTTCCTTGAGTGCGTTAGCACCGACTATCTCGGCCGGCACCTCCGGGAAGCTGATGTTTGGAAGTAAGTCGGAGTACTGATAAAGCTTGTAATCATCACGTGCTGACTCTTGACGTAAGACCAAAACCTGTAACGCGTTTTCTCCCGTAACAACAATGGTATTTCTTGGCCAAGTGTCGGTCGCCCCAGGTAAAAACAACTGAACTGGGCCGGAAAGAATTTTCGTGGGAGCAAAGATAGAGTCGGTGCTCTTTGCTGCCAGAGCATAGGCCGCTCTGCGAACTTCCAGAGCAGGGCCAGTAACCCTGACCTCTAGAGACTCTCTGTCTAGGGTCGCGTCGGCGATTGCAACTACGTCGGATATCTCCTTCAGGATCCTTTGCAGCTGAGAGCTATCGAGAGTTGCAGTAAGGACGCCCGGCTGCTCTAGTGGTTTGGGGGAAATTATTGGGTTTTGATAGTCAGGCACGCAGCCGGCTAGCATTCCAACCGACAAAGCCACGCCAACAAATTTCATGCCCCTTAGAGCTCTTCTGCTCGTCATAGGCCCATTACCCGCCTGAGACACGGCCCTCTTGGGCTTGGGAGGCTTCGGTCTCCTAGGACCTCTGGTGTTCCTTCGACTGCGGAACTTCTTGCCGTAAACAAATGATGCGTGTATTCCTAGTAGTGCTCCCAGAAGCATGATCCCCAGCCCGATCAGGGTAATTGGAGCGATTGGAGCTTCAGCTTCCTCCAGTTGCCAGGTGACGCGAAGCGTCCTAGGAGCTTGCTCTATGCCGGTTGATGCCATCAAGACCGCAACCTCGTTGTTCACCTCAATGGGCAAAAGAGCTGTCCCGTTGCTTAGAATTTCCGCTTTCCAAATGTCCGCGCCAACTGGATCATCCAACTCGCCGGCCCCGGGTCTCTCGATTTCAACCAAGCTCGCGATTTGCTTTGTCTTATCCACTGAAAGCCTCATCTCCACGTAGGCCGAATCACCGAGCCAGGCCACGATATCTGACTCTCGACCAGTTGCCATAAACACAGCAGCATCTCCAATTGCAAAAACCGAAGTCTCGCCCTCATAGGCGCTGAGCACGGCGTTTGGAATCAGAACATAACTGGCCGGCTTAGTAAGCGACGCTGATGCGTTGATGACGCTAATTGGTTGATTCTCAAGTTGGTTGTTGAACCCCACGGCACTGGAAACCAGCCCTGTCACAAAGACAATTAGGGCAATCCAAAAACGCATAAACCAGCTCCGAGTAGACTTGGGTAGCCACCAAAGTTTACTATTTAACCGAGGATTCAACTTGCCAACTGATTTTAATCGCTTCGAGATGAGCAAGCGAGGTTACGACCCGGAGGCCGTCGAGCGCGAGCTAAACGCCCTGAACTCGGAGCTTGTTCGAGTAAAAGAGCAGGCGGGCGAAAACTCAGAGGCACTCCAAAGGGCTCTTGCTCAACTCGCACAGTCTGAAGCGAAGCTGATCGGCACGATCGCTCCGAGTTTTTCGAGCCTTGGAGCAGAGGCAGCGGAGCTGCTGATTAAGGCAGAGACCACCGCTCGAGAAATTGAGGGAGCGGCAGCCGAAACTGCCCAGGAGCTAATTCAATCGGCCACTCTGGAAGCCAAGCGGATTACCCAAAATGCCGAAGATATTTATCAGGATCAAATTTCAGCTGCGGAAAGACGAGTTGCCAGAAGAATTGCCGGTGCAAAACACGACGCCGGACTGCTCATCATGAAGGCCACCAGCGAAGCCAAGGACAAACTGCGCGCTGTCGAATTAGAGGTAGCCAGGATGCGCGGACAGGCCGCCACGGAAGTTGCTGCCCTCAAGACCACAGCGAGACGTGAAGTTGAGGCTAAGAAGGCCGAGCTAGATGCGAAAATTGCCGGGCAAGAATTTCTCAATCTTGATCAACTTGGGATAAAGCAGGCAGCAAAGGATCTGGCTATTGCGGACTTGGAATCAAAATTCAAAACCCGCAGGAGGGCTGCGGAGAAAGAATACTTAGAAAAACACAACGAAGCCGTTCGTCAGACCGAGGGCTACCTAGAATCTGCCAAGACCGATCTGACCGATCTGAAAAAAACAATTTCCACTATTCGACTTGAAATTCAAGCTCTTGAGATGGAAGCCGGTCAAGCTCAGAGTCGCATTCTTGCTGACGCAAGGAGTCAGGCTGAAGCGATTGTCCATAGCGCCGATATAGAGGCGACTGAGATAAATGCCAAGGCCCTTGAGAGCATCGCCGAGCTTGAGAAGGCCAGTGAGCTGAACATGAAGAATATCGAGAATCGTGTGCGTTCAGGTGAGCTTTATTTGAAAAACCTGCGTAGTTTGGTAACCAACACTGATTCTTCGGAGGAATAGATGGAACAGCGGGCAAGGGTAACTAACTCATTCCAGATTGGACTGACCGGCGGACTCGGAGTGCTCACGGCCATAATCATCGGCGCCGCCATTTCTCAGACTGCCACGATTCTCACCTACATTGGGATCGCATTATTCCTAGCGCTTGGACTCGATCCGGTCGTCAGATCTCTAACAAAACGCAAAGTTCCGCGCCCTTTAGCAGTTGGAGTAGTTGTCACAGGGTTTTTAGGGGCCGTCGCTCTAATACTCTGGGCTATCATCCCAACGGCCGTTAGAGAGGCTGCGAAGCTAATCGAGCAAATACCCGATATTGCAACGAGCCTGGTGACGACAGATCTAATAGCCCGATGGGACAGCCAACTGGGTGGCGCAATAACGACCGCCACCAATTCAGGCCTCGACTTCATCGGTAATTCTGCAAACTGGCCAGTGCTTCTAGGAGGAGTGCTGCAGGTTGGAATCGGAGTGATCTCTGGGGTGGTCGGTGTCGTAGTTGTGGTAATCCTTACCCTTTACTTCATGGCCTCACTTGAAGGAATGAAGGACTACCTGGCCAAGCTCTCCTCGGCTTCTAAGCGCGAGCGCTTCCGTAAGATAACCGACCAGATTGCCTATTCGGTCGGTCGCTGGGTAATGGGGCAAACATCCGTCAGCCTGGTGCACGCAACCAGCCTGTTTATATTTCTGACCATAATCAATGCACCGTTCGCTTTACTTTTGACTCTTCTGGCCTTTACGATCTCGTTGATCCCGCTCATTGGCCCGCTATCATCGGCGATTATCGTCATTACCGTGACCCTGATCGAAGGCCCGCAGCTTGCCCTGATAGCGGTTATTTATTACTTGATTTACCTTCAGCTCGAGGCATACCTGATCGCCCCGAGGGTCATGAAGAAGGCTGTCTCAATCCCAGCGGCCTTGGTAGTTATCGCGGCCTTGATGGGAGGAACACTTATGGGTGTCCTAGGGGCAGTTATTGCCATTCCGGTTGCGGCATCAATCTTGCTAATCGTGCGTGAGGTTTGGATGCCAAGACAGCAACTGCGCTAGGGACAGATAAATCAGAAGCTACTAGGAAGCGGAGAGCTTCCTGAAACGGTGACCTCGGCTATCTTGTCTAACACTCTCTTCGTGGCCTTTTCGCCAACCCAAAGATGCTTTTCCTGGTCAAAGCCAAAAACCTCAGCGTGATCAACGATGGCGAACCTTTCGCTCGCAGCTTCTGGATCAAGATACTCGTCTAGTTCAGGAACCAGCGCAATAAGTGGTCGTCCAAACTCGTTCCAACGCAAAAGGTCACCATCGGTTGCTCGATGAAGCGGTGGCGAAAGCAATATTGCCCCCATTATGTTCAGATCTGGCCCGTATTTGATTGCGAGCTCAGTACCAAAGGACCACCCGATTAACCAGGGAGTTGGAAGACCCCGATCTAGACAGAACTTAACCGCCGCTGCGACATCTTCACTCTCTGCCACGCCATCTGAAAAATGGCCCGAAGAGGTGCCCCTGGGCGAGGTGGTGCCCCTGGTGTTGAATCTAAGCACGGCTGCTCCAATTAGCGCTGGCAGCCTGTTGGCTGCCTTCCTGATCAGGTGAGAGTCCATGAAGCCACCGTGAGTGGGCAACGGGTGCAGCATTATCAAAGTCGTCACCGGCTTGCCAACAGCCGGAACCGACAATTCGCCGACCAATGTTTCAGAATCGCGGGTGTGAAGCTCGATGTCCTCGCGAATACCCGGCAACACAGTTGATGAGCGTATCTCTTCCACTAGGTCAGCATCCCGTCAAACAGCTTCCAGCAGTGCTTGTGAAAATGCCTTCTGGTTTCCACCCCACGATGCAGATCCCAGGCAACCGTGTGGGCAAGGCCTTGCTCAATATCAATTTGACAGACGGGGCACTTCCAGCTCTTGCCCTCTTCGGCGTTCGCCCCGGAGCTCTGCTGAACTTGAAACTCCACACCCCGCTTGGTTTCTGAGTGGGGCAAAGTGGTTCTAATCATTGAGAAATCTAACTCGCGATACTCACGCTTGGCGGCATTTCGACGAGGTCTACGACCAACCATCAGTACCAGTTGTGACTGTCGGAGTGGGCAAGGGCAGCACAAGGTGAACCATAACGACCTTCGATGTAGCCCAAGCCCCACTTAATCTGAGTCTCGGCGTTGGTTCGCCAATCGGCACCAGCTGAAGCCATCTTGGAAGCTGGCAGGGACTGCGGTATCCCGTAGGCGCCCGAGGACTTATTGGTGGCAGTTAGCCTCCAATTGCTCTCACGCTCCCAGAGCTTAACCAAGCATGAAAATTGCGCGTATTCCCAGCCTCGGGCTTTAGTCTCCTCCAAGGCAAATCCCTTTGCGCTATCAGGATCTGGCGTAGGGGCGTTCCTGACCACAAGCCGCAGAGCCGTCGCTCCATCCACGAGCTCGAACTCACCCCGCCCAAACCCATCGCCGGGAATAGACTGAATCTTTAGCTGCTGGTACTCCATGTCTTCGCTCTCAAAGCTCTGCATGGAGTTGGCAGAGGCGAAGGCGCCGGAGTAAGGATCAACTGCGGTGACCATGACCAGCGCGGATACGAAAACAAAACCCATTCCAACACTTGTCAGTGGGTAAGTTGCTTTCGTTCGATGTTTTGCCAATTTGCTCCTAAGGGAAATATAAGCCTATTCGGGGTTTGGCTTTGGGGCAATTAGCCAAGGGCGATTTGCCGGTGACCAGCACTGGCTACAAGTTCGCAAAAAGCGTTCACTTCTGCCCTCGAGACTCCCGATCTGGCTGACCCAAGTGGCCAAGTTCGAACTTCTAGGGGTATCGGCGAAACTAGCTTGCCCCGGTTTACCCTGATTGCATTCAGTAGCTCAGCCACCTGAGATTTCGAGTAGCCATTTTTCTGACCCGAGAAGCGCTCATTTGGCCCCTTGGCCAAAAACTGAGCAATCTCAGAAAGCAGGTGATTTAGTTCAGTCAGAACTGGAGATTTGCCAAACCTGAGCATTCTTTCAGCGATCTCTCTTGCTTCAAGAGAGTCGCCGAGCCTGGCCAAAGTGTTATCAACAGCCAATATTTGGTAGCCGCCGGCTACAAGGTCAAACCTCGCCACAGACACTATGGATGAAGTAATGAGACTACGACCGGCAGCCTCGAACTGAATTTTGATCCGAGTTAGGAGTGCGTCAACTTGATCTGGGTGATAACCCATTAGATCTGGCTGGCTCTTTGGGAACATAATCAAAACACTAACTGACTCATGAGATACGCGACAAACGAGGAAGGAATCAAAGAGTCAATGCGGTCCAGCACTCCCCCGTGACCCGGTAGAACTTTACCCATGTCTTTCACATTCAGGTCTCGCTTTATTAGCGACTCGGAGAGGTCGCCCAATACCGAACTTAACAGAATTGCGGCTCCAAAGAGAAGCCCAAATAAGAATGATGCTGGTGTCATCAACACGAGAACCTGTCCGCCCACGAAAGCCCCAACTATCGAAGCTGCAAGCCCCTCCCAGGTTTTCTTCGGGCTTATCTCAGGTGAAAGCTTGGTTTTTCCAAAAAACCTTCCAATTAGATAGCCAAAGGTGTCGATTATGGCAACAGTGATAACTAGCCCGAGAACCCACTGAACACCAACCGGCTCTAATACCAGTTGGATTGAGAAGCTCAAAAGCAGAGGCACGTAGACAAGAACAAAAGCCGTGCCCCCAAAATCTCGCAGGGTCTGCTTGAAAGACTGTTTATTGGAGGTGTAAATCAGAGTAGCGATTCGCCATGCGACCAACAGACAGATCGAAATAAGCAGTCCAAGCCACTGGCCTTCGGCGTTCAGAAAATAAGTACTAAAAACTATCCCCGGTGCCAAGAGTGCAACGAGCCTGGGCACGTGCCAGCCGGCTGAACGCATTGCAACGCTCAATTCTGCGGCAGCAAACCCGGAGGCAACCGCCACCAGCAACGTGAAAGCTAGCGGATGTAGCAGAGATAACAGCAGAACGGCGCCAAGGCCGAACCCGACCGCTAACCGCGGCCCTAAGGTCCTAGTTTTCGCCGATTCCATCTAAACCTCTAGCAGTTCTGCTTCCTTGTTCTTCAATGCATCGTCAATCTTGTCAGTGTGAGCCTTGGTAAGTGCTTCAAGTTCTTTTTCAGCACGGTCAACCTCGTCCTCACCGGCACCGCCGTCCTTCTTGACCGCCTCGAGAGCTTCCTTGGCAATTCTTCTAATCCCTCGAACTGAAACTCGACCGTGCTCCGCTTTGTCGCGAGTCAACTTAACGTATTCTTTTCTTCGTTCTTCGGTTAGCTCCGGAAGGTTGATCCTAATTATTTCACCGTCGTTATTCGGCTGAGCTCCAAGATTCGGCATCGCCATTAGGGCCTTCTCAATAGCTGGCAATGCGGTCTTGTCATAGGGATTGATAATTATCGAGCGAGCTTCCGGGTTTTGTATTCCGCAGAGCTGCGACAGTGGGGTTGGGGTTCCGTAGTAATCAACCATCACCTTCTGGAACATCGCGGGGTTAGCCCTGCCTGTCCTAACCGATGCAAAGTCATCCTTGGTCGATTCCAAAGCCCTGTCCATCTTGTGTCTGGCCTCTGCCAAAATTTCTGAAATCATTTCATCTGCTCCTATTTGCCTATGCTCGAACCCGGGTGCCGACTTCGCTTCCCAAGAGCGCGGCCGAAATATTATCCATTCCAAATACTCGCATCGGCATTTTATTGTCCATGCAGAGTGAAAATGCGGTCGAATCTACGACCTTCAAACCTTGAACCAGCGCATCCTGATAGCTGATTTCCGTGAGCTTCTTTGCCTCGGGATTCTTGTGTGGATCGGATGAGTAAACGCCATCGACGCCGTTTTTAGCCACAAGCACCTCGTCCGCAGAAATCTCGAGCGCGCGTTGTGCGGCAACAGTGTCAGTGGAGAAATACGGCAAACCCGCTCCAGCACCAAAAATAACTATTCGACCCTTTTCCAAGTGCCTGATTGCTCGCAGCGGCAGATAAGGCTCTGCTACCTGAGCCATTGAAATTGCAGTCTGAACTCGAACATCGGCACCAGCCTGTTCTATAAAATCCTGAAGCGCTAAAGCGTTCATAACAGTGCCGAGCATGCCCATGTAGTCAGCTCGACCGCGATCCATGCCACGGTTAGAAAGCTCAGCACCCCTAAAGAAGTTTCCGCCACCAACGACAATTGCAATCTCTACTTCTTGTGCCGCGTCTGCGATTTTTTTGGCTACTGCAGCAACGACGTCTGGGTTAACTCCGAGACCGCCGCCCCCGAAGGCTTCTCCGGAAAGTTTAAGAAGAACTCTTCTTTTCTTGGTCTCCAATTGGCCCTCCAGGTGTCACAATGATTTTCCTTTCCAATACTAGGGCGGAAACAAGAAACGGGCCCGGTCATTGACCGAGCCCGTTGATCAATTCTTGAACTAAACGCCTACGCGCAACCTTAGGAACCCAGTCACGGTCAACCCGGCGGCCTTCGCCACCTGAGCAACACTCTGCTTGTTGTCCTTCGCAAAAGGCTGGTCGAGCAGACAAGTCTCCTTGAAAAAGCCTGTTACTCGTCCTTCAACTACCTTCGCCAAAGCTGCCTCAGGCTTACCCTCATTGCGAGCGGTCTCCTCGGCAATTTCGCGCTCCTTGGCCACAACCTCTGCCGGCACATCTTCGCGTGAAAGGTAAGTCGGGCTAAAGGCTGCAATGTGCACGGCGATATCGTGAGCCGTATCTGCATCGCTTCCTTCATAGCCAAGTAGAACCCCAACCTGCGGCGGAAGATCGCGACTCGTGCGGTGCATGTAAGCATCCAGCCCAGGGGCTGAGATTACCTCAACCTTTCTAAGCTCTACTTTTTCGCCCATGATCGCCGCCTTGTCGATAATCGACGCCGAAACCGTGGTGTCGCCAAGCGGTGCATCTAGAGCAGCCTCAATTGAGGTGGCGCCAGAGGCAGAGATTGCGTCTGCAACCTGGTCAGCAAGCGTGACGAAGTTCTCCGCCTTTGCAACGAAGTCCGTCTCGCAAGCAAGCTCAATCATCACTGCTGATCCGGAAGCGATTCTAGAAACTACCAAACCGTTTGAGGTTGTTCGGCCTTCGCGCTTTGAAACTCCCTTTAGACCCTTGAGTCTTAGAACTTCAAACGCCTTTTCAATGTCTCCGTCGGCTTCATCTAGAGCGCCCTTGCAATCCATCATTCCGGCTCCCGATTTCTCTCGAAGAGCCTTTACATCCGCGGCTGTATAGTTCGCCATATTATGCATCCTTCTTATCTGTGTCGGCCTCTACGGCTGGGGTCGGCTCCTCAGTTGCAACTGG
>CALGUV010000043.1 GCA_937920245.1 uncultured Microbacteriaceae bacterium | reverse complement strand
GTGAAGACAGTTGAGAATTGAATGGAAAAGCTGAAAAAGATATTGGCAAATCTGCCTCACCCTATTCGTTGGGCTTTGATTATGCTGATCGGCTTTGCACTTGTAATTCTTGGACTGATAATGCTTGTCACACCTGGTCCCGGACTCTTGTTTATCTTCTTCGGGCTCTCAATTTTGGCACTAGAAATCAAGTGGGCGAGAGAGTTGAACCAGCAGGGCGTGCAGGGGCTGGAAAGAATTGTGGCGCGGATCAAGCAAATCTTTAGGCGGAGGCCTAAGAACTAAAAGGCTTCCTTGTCGGCGTCGGGGAATGTTCTTGTGGAGTTACTGCTTTGCCCAGTGGAATGGAGAATCAAATGAGCGTAACCCCACACGGTATTCATCACGTAACGGCCATTGCCGGAGACCCACAGCGAAATGTTGATTTCTACACGAAGGTTTTTGGGCTGCGGCTCGTAAAGCAAACAGTAAATTTCGATGCACCGCACATTTGGCATCTCTACTACGGAGACGAGCACGGCTCTCCGGCTTCGATTTTGACTTTCTTTCCATGGCCCGGCGTAACTCCAGGTCGCGAGGGCTCAGGCCTAACCACGGCAACCTCGTTCTCAGTTCCAGCCACATCGCTTGGGTTTTGGAGTAAGCACTTGGCGGGGCTCAACATCGATTGGGCGTGGGGGAAGGACTCAGCTGGCCATGACCTAATCGAGGTTCGTGATTACGACGGCATGCGCCTGCAGCTTGTTGGAACCGTCGGTGACATTAGAAGCGGTTGGGATGGAGTTGCAAACATTCCAGCCGAGCATGCGGTGCGGGGTCTTCATTCCGTTGAGCTTTCGCAGATCCAGATCGATCCAACCGCAGGCATGCTGCAGAATTTATTGGGCATGAGTCTTTCGTCAGAGACTTCTGGAAGGGCAAACTTCCAGATGGCTGAAGGCGCCTCCGGGGCCAAGGTGGAAGTTCTCGGGGGAGTGGGCGACCGCGGCCTGCAAGCCGGCGGCACGGTTCACCACGTGGCATTTAGGGCACCTGATCTAACGACCATGGAGCTATGGCAGCAGGAGCTTATGAACCAAGGGGTTGCCGTCACTGAAATCAAGGACAGACAGTATTTCAAGAGCATCTATTTCAGAGAACCCGGGGGAGTGCTGTTCGAGATTGCAACGGATGATCCCGGCTTTGAGATCGATGAGCCGCTTCTGGAACTTGGCAAGAAGCTAAAGCTTCCACCGTGGCTAGAGCCGTCAAGAGATCAAATCCAGCAGACCCTGACCGAGATTAGCGTCTAGCAAGATGGCAAATAACGATCTAGCAAGACCACACGTATTTCAGAGGGGAAGTTCCTCTCGGACGTTGCTATTGCTGCACGGCACAGGCGCTGACGAACATGATCTTCTTGGACTAGCCAGAGCCCTAGATCCTGAAGCTTCGGTCTTGTCACCTAGGGGCATGCATTTAGAGTCTGGAATGAATCGCTTCTTTGAGCGCTACCCGGATGGCAGCTTCAACGAAGCTTCCATAGACCAGGGAGTCGCAGAGCTGTCTGAGTTCATTGAGGCCGCGATTGTTGAGTATGAGCTTGATCGCTCCAACATCTTTGGAACCGGCTTTAGTAATGGCGCAAACACCGCTGCAGCTCTAATGATCAAGCATCCAGCACTGCTATCTGGGGCAGCTTTGTTTGGGTCTACTAAGCCCTACCGTGAGGTTGAGGACATAAGTCTCAAGGGAAAGCGTATTTGGCTAGCAAACGGTGATCAGGACCCTTACGCCCCGGTGCAGGTGAGCGAAGCTTGGGTTCAAGAACTCCACAGTTTTGGTGCTGACATCAAGTGGTTACGCCATCCTGGTGGACACCAAATTTCCCAATCGCACGTTACTGAGATTGCGAATGCGCTTTATCTCTGAGGCGCAGGCGAAAAGAAACTAAACTCTAATCACACGAAAAAAAGGATGATCTGATGGAAAGCCACGACTTGGTTCTAGTGCTGAACGAAGTAACTGTCCTGATGTCGCTTTCGGCGGTGGGCATCATTTCACTGCTAGGGATGTTCGCGCATCTCTCGGTTTCCTCCATCTTTGGAAAAGACCTCAAGTAGTCGAACATTTCAGATGACTCAGCCGAAAAGGGCTGGAAGTCTTTAGCCTTCTAATTTTTTTAGCTCTCGGCTAATTCGCGGTGTACATTTCCTGGACCATTACTGGCTCCAAGAGTTTGCCGTCTATAAATTCGCGGATTCTTGCCACAGTGGGCGCATCATTGTGGATTTGCCAGAGCTCTCTGGACTCCCATGCCTCGATGAAAATCAGCTTTCCTGACACTTCCTCGTAGAGGTCGTAGTAAAGGCAACCAAGCTCGAGCCGGACATCTTTTGCGACGTCGAGCAGAAGCTCTTTGACTTCGATCAGGTTTGCAGGATTCGGGGTAAAAGTGGCTACAACAGTACATGTTTTCATGTTTGAAGGCTACAGGTGCTGAGTTGTTAGGCGGTTAGTTTCAGTGACTTCGCTGTCTGCTTCATCGTCTTTTTGGCGAGCGCCGCGTTCTCATTTAGGTCTTTGCCAAAGGTTGGTATCAGCTCTTTTATGGACTTTGTCCAGGTTGGGAACTCATCCGGCGCCATTCTCTCCAGCACGTCTAGCATGACGCTAACGCTTACCGAAGCTCCCGGGCTTGCTCCCAAAAGACCCGCAATGGTTCCGTCCTTGCTGGAGATAACCTCAGTTCCGAATTGGAGGGTTCCGCCACGACCGTTTGGCTTGATGACTTGAGCGCGTTGGCCGGCTTCGTAATATGACCAATCCTTCGGAGCGGCATTGGGCACAAATGCTCTCAGGGAGGCGAACTTAGTTTTCTTTGACTTTGTTACTTCAGTCAGTAAATATTTCACCAGACTCAAGTTTCTTAGCGCAACCGAAAGGTATGAACCGATGTTTTTGATTCTTATAGACAGTGGAAGATCAAGAACTGAACCGTTTTTCAAGAACTTCGGGTTGATGCCAGCAAATGGTCCGAAAAGCAAGCTGGTTTTGCCGTCAACGACTCTGGTGTCAAGGTGCGGCACGGACATTGGGGGAGCCCCAACCTCAGCCTGCGAGTAAACCTTTGCTTGATGGCTGGCAACTAATGCAGGGTCATCAGTTCTCAGGAAATGACCGCTAACCGGGAAAGTTCCGTAACCATCTATTTCTGGAATTCCAGATTTTTGAAGGATCTTCAACGCGTATCCGCCGGCACCAACGAAAACCTTATCCGCGTGGACGATACGTCCTGGGGAACCACCGAACCAGAGCTGCCACTTCTTATCTTCAAATTGAAGGACAGATTTGACTTCGGTGTTCGTCTCCAGTCGCATGCCATTTTTAACTAGCCAGTTAATCATCTGCTTGGTCATGGAGCCATAGTCGACATCGGTCCCCTGGTCTGTAAATGTCGCGGCTATTTTCTCGTTGTCCCTGCCATCCATCATCAAGGGGATCCACTCTGATAGCTGCTGTACGTCCTCGGAGAACTTCATGCCGGTAAATAGTGGCTGGGCATCAAGGGACTTCTGTCTTCTTCGTAGGTAGTCGACATCTGAATCGCCGCGAACAAACGTTATGTGAGGGACCGAGCGGATAAATGTCTTTGGGTCATCGAGGGCGCCTAGAGAAACGAGGCTGGACCAGAACTGTCTAGAGACCTGAAACTGCTCGTTGATTGCCACTGCCTTGGCAGGATCTGGCAATGAACCGTCTGTCGAGTCCGGCATGTAATTCAGTTCACACAGTGCCGCGTGTCCGGTCCCAGCGTTATTCCAGGGGTTTGAGCTTTCTTCTGCTACTTCGCTCAACCGCTCATACATAACAATCGAAATGCTCGGGTCAAGCTTTTTTAGAAGCACGCCTAAGGTTGCGGACATGATTCCGCCACCAATTAGGGCAAAGTCGTATTTTTCTATCTCACTCACACTAAAAGGGTAATCGCTCTAGAGGACGGTTACGCCCAAAAGCGCGCCAATTGCGTAGGAAATTCCCATTGTGAGCGTGCTGATCACGACGTTTCGAGCAATTGATTTCAGAACTGGTGTGCTACCGACCCATGCCGCCCACCATCCGGTAAGAGCCAATGCCAGAACAACGCTTGCAAAAGTCGCCTGAATGCTTATTGTCTGCCATGGACCGGTGATAGCGATCAGCGGCAGTGCGGCACCAGATACAAAAGCGAGAAGTGAGGACCAAGCTGCAGACCAAGGTCTTGCATTAATACTGCCCTTATTTCTACCGTGTGCTACTTCCGTATCGCGCTGGGCACTCACGCTAATGAACTCGCCGCCGCCCATGGAAATAGCTCCTGCGACAATAGCCGCGATACCAGCAAGGAGAATTACCTCGTAGCTTGCTCCCGCCGCGGCTACTCCCACGACAATGCCTGCGACCGAGACAATCCCATCGTTTGCACCTAGGACAGCTGCCCTTAGCCAATTGAGCCTTCGCTCGAGATCACGGTCATTGTTTTTGTTCATAGCGTTATTTTGCAGTGTTGTTTGCGGCATTACTAGCAAGGCATACCTAAGTCGGTAGGTAGACTTTGGAAGGTAAAGGAGCACAAGTGAACATATTGTTAGCAGGGAAGACTCACCAGGTAAGTGAGGGAGCCACCGGTTTTGATCTCTTCGAACTGCGTGAGGTCATTGCAATGCACGTAAACGGTGAAGCCAGGGACTTGTCTCACGTCATAACCGCGGAGGATCAGGTTGAGGGAATACTCATTGACTCGCCAGCGGGACTCGAAATACTTCGACACTCAACTGCGCACGTCATGGCCCAAGCGGTGCAGGAGATGTTCCCGGACGCCAAGCTCGGCATCGGCCCATACATAACAGACGGGTTCTATTTCGATTTTGATGTTGAGGAGCCGTTCGTCCCTGAGGACCTAAAGCGCATAGAAAAGCGCATGAAGGAACTGGTTGGCAAATCTCAGCGCTTTACTCGTGTTGAAGTTTCGGATGAAGAAGCCAAAAGCCTTATGGCCAATGAGCCTTATAAGCTCGAGCTCATCGGGCTGAAGTCTGAAGATGTTCAAGAAGGATCGGTTGAGGTTTCCTCCGGGGGGCTGTCGGTTTACGAAAACACCAACCCGGACGGGAGCTTCGCTTGGCGCGATCTTTGCAGAGGCCCTCACTTGCCGAACACCAGACAAATTGGCAAGAGCTTTTCATTGACAAGAAGCGCGGCAGCGTATTGGCGAGGAAATGAAAACAATAAGCAGCTACAACGTATCTATGGCACCGCTTGGCCCACCAAGGAGGCGCTTGAGGAGCACCTAGAAAGAATTGAGCAAGCAGCCAAGCGAGACCATAGAAAGCTAGGAGCAGAGCTAGATCTATTCAGCTTTCCCGAGGAGATCGGATCAGGTCTCGCGGTATTTCACCCAAAGGGTGGAATCATACGAAAGGTCATGGAGGATTACTCGCGTGCCAAGCACGAAGAGGCCGGTTATGAGTTCGTTTACACCCCCCACATAACTAAGTCGAATCTCTTTGAGCAAAGTGGACATTTGAATTGGTATTCCGATGGGATGTTCCCACCAATGAAGCTGGATGCTGAGGTCGGAGAAGACGGGGAAGTTCGCAAGCAGGGCGTTGATTATTACCTAAAGCCCATGAACTGCCCATTTCACATTCTGATTTTCAAGTCTCGTTCTAGAAGCTATCGAGAACTTCCGCTCCGCATGTTTGAGTTTGGTTCTGTTTATCGCTACGAGAAATCTGGCGTATTGCATGGTCTAACTAGGGTTCGCGGTATGACCCAGGACGATGCTCACTTATTTGTGACCCAGGACCAGTTGCAGGAAGAGCTGACGAGCGTCTTGAAGTTCGTGCTTGACCTTCTGCGCGATTACGGACTAAACGATTTCTACCTCGAGCTATCGACCAGGGAAGAGGGTAATCCAAAGTTCGTCGGTGAGGATGCAATTTGGGAGTCCGCCACAAAGACGCTTGAGCAGGTAGCAAAGGACTCCGGTTTGGAGTTGGTTGCAGATCCAGGCGGCGCGGCATTTTACGGTCCAAAGATATCTGTTCAGGCAAGAGACGCCATCGGTCGCACTTGGCAAATGAGCACAATTCAGCTTGACTTCAATCTCCCAGACCGATTCAAGTTGGAATACGTAGGGTCGGATGGTGGAAGGCATCAGCCGATCATGATTCACCGAGCTTTATTCGGATCGATTGAGCGCTTCTTTGGGGTTCTAACTGAGCACTACGCCGGCCACTTCCCACCGTGGCTTGCACCGGTCCAGGCGGTTTGTATCCCTGTTTCAGACGAATTCGCAGATTATCTAGATAGCTTTGCCGGTTCGTTGAAGACCGAGTCAGTCCGCATAAATGTGGACCACTCCGACAGCCGGATGCAGAAAAAGATTAGAGACCACACTCTTGATCGGGTGCCATTCATAATCCTCGCTGGGGCCAGAGACGTTGAGGCCGGAACCGTCGCTTTTAGATTCCGGGATGGGAATCAGCGCAACGATATTCCACTTGAAGAAGCCAAACAGATCATTCGAGATGCGATCAGTAACAAGGAACAGGTCTAATGAGCGAATACCTAGACAATATGACTGGGATGCAGGATGGCTTCGAAAGGCTGTGGACACCGCATCGCCTTGTTTACATCGAGGATCTGCAGAAGCCTAAAACCGATGACTGCGTATTTTGCGATGCTCCAAACAAGTCGGACGAGGATGGACTAATTGTTAAGCGCGGTGTGACCGCGTATGTGCTACTAAATCTTTTTCCTTATAACGCAGGGCACCTGCTTGTCTGCCCTTACCGCCACGTTGCAACCTATGACAAGGCAACGCTTGAGGAGACCGCTGAGATTGCGCTTTTGACGCAGCAAGCCATGGCGACGATTGAGGCGACCTCGAGGGCGCATGGCTTTAACATCGGAATGAACCAGGGCCAAGTTGCGGGAGCCGGGATCGCGGAACACCTGCACCAACATATAGTTCCCCGTTGGAGGAATGATTCCAACTTTTTTCCGATTATTGCTCAGACCAAAGCGATTCCAAAACTTCTGGGTGAAGTTAGGGAAACAATTGCTACCAACTGGATAGACGGAGTTTAGGATTAGAGCATGACAAACAACACGACAGAATCAACGCCCTTAGTTAAGTCCGGATTAGCTGAAATGCTAAAGGGTGGCGTCATTATGGACGTTGTAAACGCCGAGCAGGCAATCATCGCTCAAGATGCCGGAGCCGTCGCTGTGATGGCTCTGGAGCGCGTTCCAGCCGACATCAGATCTCAGGGTGGCGTAGCAAGAATGAGCGATCCAGACTTGATCGATGGCATCAGGGCTGCAGTTTCGATTCCTGTTATGGCAAAGGCGCGCATTGGGCACTTTGTTGAGGCGCAGATTCTTCAGTCACTCAAGGTTGACTACATTGACGAGTCAGAGGTTTTGAGCCCAGCCGATTACATAAACCACATTGATAAGTGGAAATTTGACATTCCGTTTGTTTGTGGCGCTACCAACTTGGGAGAGGCACTGCGCCGTATCACCGAAGGTGCTGCGATGATCAGGTCAAAGGGCGAAGCCGGTACCGGCGATGTTTCAGAAGCCACCAAGCACATCAGAACCATCTTCGGTGAAATCCGAGCCCTTTCATCCAGGAGCGATGATGAGCTATTCGTTGCCGCCAAAGAGCTTCAAGCCCCTTACGCACTTGTAAAGCAGGTAGCTAGAGAAGGTAAGTTGCCTGTCGTTATGTTCGTAGCCGGAGGGGTTGCTACTCCTGCAGATGCTGCGATGATGATGCAGATGGGTGCCGACGGTGTATTTGTTGGCTCCGGAGTATTCAAGTCTGGCAATCCTGTTGCTCGCGCAGCTGCAATTGTCAAGGCGACTACTTTTTTCAACGACGCAGACGTGGTAGCAAACGCTTCCCGTGGTCTAGGCGAGGCGATGGTGGGCATAAATGTGAGTGACCTCCCAGCACCACATAGGCTTTCGGAGCGTGGCTGGTAATTGCGAATAGGCGTTCTCGCTCTCCAGGGCGATAGCCGAGAGCATCTTCTACTCCTAAATCGATTGGGGGTGGAGGGCGCTGCCGTGAAAACAAATCTTGATTTAGCAGCAGTTGATGCGTTGATAATCCCCGGGGGAGAGTCGACCACCATTTCTAAGCTTCTTGTGAACTTTGATCTCATGCCGCAGGTTAGAAAATTCGCCAAGACAAAGCCAGTGCTCGGCACTTGCGCAGGACTGATACTTATTTCGGATGAAGTAATCGGAGCGCTTCCAGATCAAGAGCTAATCTCAGGGCTCCCAGTAAAGACGGAACGCAATGCTTATGGCGGTCAGCTGAATTCATTTGAGGGCTCGGTTGTGTTTGCCGATGGCACCTCTGAAAACGTAGCTTTCATAAGAGCTCCCAAAATACTCGAGGCCGGAAACTGTGAAGTTTTGGCAACCCATAACCAAGAACCAGTGGCGGTTAAGTTTGAGAACCTGATGGGCGCAAGCTTTCACCCGGAGCTGACCGGGGCGACACATTTACATAAGTTGTTCATTTCGCTCGTTGAAGAGCACCAAAGCTAGTAATTTAGAGGAACTATGTCAGGTCACTCCAAATGGGCAACAACGAAGCACAAAAAGGCAGCCAACGACTCCAAGAGAGCAAAGCTGTTCGCGAAACTTATCAAAAACATTGAGGT
>CALGUV010000042.1 GCA_937920245.1 uncultured Microbacteriaceae bacterium | reverse complement strand
GGCTGCGATAAGCCTCGGGGAGCTGCCAAAGAGCTTTGATCCGGGGATTTCTGAATGGGGCGACCCAGCACGGTGCGAATCGTGTTACCACTTCGGTGGGGCGAACTCAGGGAAGTGAAACATCTCAGTACCTGAAGGAAAAGAAATCAATTGAGATTCCCATAGTAGCGGCGAGCGAAAAGGGATTAGGGCGGTTAGCGATAGCATATATATTAGCAGAACAGTTTGGAAAGACTGAGCATAGAGGGTGATACTCCCGTAAGCGAAAATATTTATGTGGTACTAGGTTAACGAATGAGTAGGTCGGGACACGTGTTATCTTGACTGAATATGGGGGGACCACCCTCCAACCCTAAATACTACTACTAGACCGATAGCGAACAAGTACCGTGAGGGAAAGGTGAAAAGGACCGCGGTGAGCGGAGTGAAATAGAACCTGAAACCTATGGCTTACAATCATTCGGAGCGGTATGCTTTATGCACCGTGACGGACTGCCTTTTGCATAATGAGCCTGCGAGTTGTGGTATCTGGCAAGGTTAATCGAACGAGAAGCCGTAGCGAAAGCGAGTCTTAATAGGGCGAATTAGTCAGATGCTGCAGACCCGAAACTAAGTGATCTATCCATGAGCAGGTTGAAGCTGGTGTAAGAGCCAGTGGAGGACCGAACCCGTAGAAGTTGAAAATTCTTGGGATGACTTGTGGATAGGGGTGAAAGGCCAATCAAACTCAGTGATAGCTGGTTCTCTCCGAAATATATTTAGGTATAGCCTCGAGCATTAGCATGAAGGGGTAGAGCACTGACAGGGCTAGGGCTGCTTACCGCGGTACCAAACCCTATCAAACTCCGAATACTATACGTGTAACCTCGGGAGTCAGGCGGTGGGTGATAAAATCCATCGTCGAGAGGGGAACAACCCAGACTAGCAGCTAAGGTCCCTAAGTCTTGTCTAAGTGGAAAAGGATGTGAAGTTGCTGTGACAACCAGGAGGTTGGCTTAGAAGCAGCCACCCTTTAAAGAAAGCGTAACAGCTCACTGGTCTAGCGATTTTGCGCCGAAAATATAACGGGGCTAAGACAAGCACCGAAGCTCTAGATTCAATGTTTACATTGAGTGGTAGGAGAGCGTTCCAGTCAGCGTTGAAGCCATACCGGCAAGGAGTGGTGGAGCGGCTGGAAGTGAGCATGCAGGCATGAGTAGCGAGAAAAGGAATGAGAATTTCCTTCGCCGTAAACCCAAGGTTTCCTACGCGATGCTCGTCATCGTAGGGTTAGTCGGGACCTAAGTCGAGTCCGAAAGGGGTAGACGATGGAAAATAGGTTAATATTCCTATACCGACATACAATCGTTTGAGTGATGGGGGGA
>CALGUV010000041.1 GCA_937920245.1 uncultured Microbacteriaceae bacterium | reverse complement strand
GACCGTTATAGTTACGGCCGCCGTTTACCGGGGCTTCGATCAAGAGCTTCGCCTTGCGGCTGACCCCATCAATTAACCTTCCGGCACCGGGCAGGCGTCAGACCCTATACATCCACTTACGTGTTCGCAGAGTCCTGTGTTTTTGATAAACAGTCGCAGCCACCGATTACCTGCGGCCTTTTCGGGCTTCAAAAGTAAATTCAGTCACCCAAAAAGGCATACCTTCTCCCGAAGTTACGGTATCAATTTGCAGAGTTCCTTAACCCGAGTTCTCTCAAGCGCCTTGGGAGATTGTCTCCCCACCCACCAGAGTCGGTTTACGGTACGGACGTACGTCACCTGAAGCTTAGAGACTTTTCCTGGAAGCGTGGCATCAACGACTTCGGGAACCGAAGTTCCCTCGTACTCAGTTCTCGGGATTAACGAGCCTCCGGATTTGCCAGGAGACTCTCCCTACGACCTTGAACAGCACTGCTGCTGCTCGCCTAGCCTTCTCCGTCATCCCATCGCAGTGACATCCGGTGCTGGAATATTGACCAGCTTTCCATCGACTACGCCTTTCGGCCTCGCCTTAGGATCCGACTAACCCCGCGCCGATTAACGTAGCGCGGGAAACCTTGGGTTTACGGCGAACGGGTTTTTCACCCGTTTTAACGTTACTCATGTCAGCATTCGCACTTCTCGTACCTCCAGCACACCTCACAGTGCACCTTCGCAGGCTTGGAGAACGCTCCCCTACCGCGTGCATTGCTGCACACCCATAGCTTCGGTACTCGGCTTAGCCCCGTTAAATCTTCCGCGCAAGCCGACTAGACCAGTGAGCTATTACGCTTTCTTCAAAGGATGGCTGCTTCTAAGCCAACCTCCTGGCTGTCTATGCCTTCTCACATCGTTTACCACTTAGCCGAAATTTTGGGACCTTAGCTGATGGTCTGGGTTTTTTCCCTCTTCACAACGGACGTTAGCACCCGCTGTGTGTCTCCCGAGCTGTACTTCCGGGTATTCGGAGTTTGCATGGAGTCGGTAGGCCGAGATGGCCCCCTTCTCCAAACAGTGCTCTACCCCCCGGAGTAATCACTCGAGGCACTACCTAAATAGCTTTCGGGGAGAACCAGCTATCGCCAGCCTTGATTAGCCTTTCACTCCTATCCACACGTCATCGACGCACTATTGCAACAGTGGTTCGTTCGGGCCTCCAACCAGTGTTACCTGGTCTTCACCCTGCACATGGATAGATCGACTGGCTTCGGGTCTATTCCCAGCGACTGTGACGCCCGATTAAGACTCGGTTTCCCTACGGCTCCCCTATTCGGTTAGCCTCGCCACTGAAAATAACTCGCTGACCCATTATACAAAAGGTACGCCGTCACTCCTTGCGGAGCTCCGACTGCTTGTACGCACACGGTTTCAGGTTCTATTTCACTCCCCTCTCCGGGGTTCTTTTCGCCTTTCCCTCACGGTACTAGTTCACTATCGGTCGGTAGAGAGTATTTAGCCTTGGAGGATGGTCCCCCCATGTTCAGACAGGATTTCACGTGTC
>CALGUV010000040.1 GCA_937920245.1 uncultured Microbacteriaceae bacterium | reverse complement strand
GTAGCTCAGTTGGTTAGAGCGCGCGCTTGATAAGCGTGAGGTCGGAGGTTCAAGTCCTCCTCGGCCCACCATAAATCTGGCCAGATACGGATCTCGGCCAAAAGCGTATTGGCCGGACGGGGGCGTAGCTCAGTTGGGAGAGCGCCGGCTTTGCAAGCCGGAGGTCATCGGTTCGAACCCGTTCGCCTCCACCAGGTCTCTGGCGGAGCGGGCGTTGCGGGCTGAGCTTGGCGGGCCTGGCTTGGCGGACAGAAGCCGATCCGGCGGCATGCGGGCAGAGCCTGGCTATCGTTCAGATAAAGCGCAAGAGCCGAGAGCGATCTCGAGATCGATCTTATGCGGGGATGACGAGGGTTGCTTCGTCATGCGCGCATACGATGGACGGCCGGGCCCCGATGGGGTTTGGCCGGAAGCGTATTGCGGTATTGGACATGGTAGAGAGAGGCCATGGACGGCTTGTTCCTGTTGGAACGATACGGACCATGGGCATGACAGGCGTGACGGGCGCGGGAGCGTTCGGGCATGTTGGTCATGTAATCGTATGTTTGTTTGAATGACGCGTCGCGTGGAAGAGGAAGCGTTCGCCAGCCGTCAGGTTGGCGTCAAGCGCTTTGCTTTTGCGAGACGATCTTCGAGCGAGTTCAATTGTTGGCGCGTCCGTTCACACGGGCGGGTGCGCCGCGCTAAAGCGCCGGGTCTTCGGTTGAGAAGGTTCGGCGCATCTCCAAGTCAAATCAAGATTTTTGGTCTCGGGTATGGGTTCCATGCTTTGGGCGTTCTATCGGCTTGCCGGTAGGGCGTTTTGGGTTTGGGCATGTATCCGAGGGCGAAGCTCAAGCGCAAAGAAGAGCGTTTGGTGGATGCCTTGGCGCCAAGAGGCGATGAAGGACGTGGCACGCTGCGATAAGCCATGGGGAGCCGCGAGCAGGCTTTGATCCATGGATCTCCGAATGGGGAAACCCGGCCCTTATGGGTCATCTTTTGCTGAATACATAGGCAAAAGAAGCAAACCCGGCGAATTGAAACATCTCAGTAGCCGGAGGAAAGGACATCAACAGAGACTCCGTCAGTAGCGGCGAGCGAACGCGGACCAGGCCAGTGGCACAGGTCGTTTAACCGGAACAAGCTGGAAAGCTTGGCCATAGCGGGTGATAGCCCCGTACGGGTATGCGCGACTTGTGTCCTCGAGTAGGGCGGGACACGTGAAATCCTGTCTGAACGTGGGGGGACCACCCTCCAAGCCTAAGTACTCCTTGGCGACCGATAGCGCACAAGTACCGTGAGGGAAAGGTGAAAAGCACCCCTAGCGGGGAGTGAAACAGACCTGAAACCGAACGCTTACAAGCAGTGGGAGCCCGCAAGGGTGACCGCGTACCTTTTGTATAATGGGCCAGCGAGTTAGTCTCTCGAGCGAGCTTAAGCCGTTAGGCGTAGGCGCAGCGAAAGCGAGTCTTAATAGGGCGCTTCAGTTCGAGGGATTAGACCCGAAGCCAAGCGATCTAGCCATGGGCAGGTTGAAGGTGCAGTGACATGCACTGGAGGACCGAACCCACCTCTGTTGAAAAAGAGGGGGATGACCTGTGGTTAGGGGTGAAAGGCCAATCAAGCTTGGCGATAGCTGGTTCTCCGCGAAAGCTATTTAGGTAGCGCGTCGTGTATTGCCTGCGGGGGTAGAGCACTGGATGGGCTAGGGGGCCGCGAGGCTTACCAAACCTAACCAAACTCCGAATACCGTAGAGCAGAGCATGGCAGACAGTCTGCGGGTGCTAAGGTCCGTAGACGAGAGGGAAACAGCCCTGACCTTCAGCTAAGGCCCCTAAGTTACGGCTAAGTGGGAAAGCATGTGAGATAGCCAAGACAGCCAGGAGGTTGGCTTAGAAGCAGCCATCCTTTAAAGAAAGCGTAACAGCTCACTGGTCTAGTTAAGCCGTCTTGCGGCGAAGATGTACCGGGGCTCAAGCCGTACGCCGAAGCTAAGGATTTACTTTATGAGTAAGTGGTAGCGGAGCGTTCCGTTCAGCAGTGAAGGGATACCCGTGAGGGGTCCTGGAGCGGACGGAAGTGAGAATGCTGGCATGAGTAGCGATAAAGAGCGTGAGAAACGCTCTCGCCGAAAGTCCAAGGGTTCCTCGGCAAGGTTAATCCGCCGAGGGTGAGCCGGCCCCTAAGGCGAGGCCGAAAGGCGTAGTCGATGGGAATGAGGTTAATATTCCTCAGCCTGCTGGAAGTGACGGATATCGGAAGTCGTATCGGCTTAACGGATTGCCGATGCGGCCTGGATGTCCCAGGAAATAGCCCAGCGTTAGACCGTACCCTAAACCGACACAGGTGGACTGGCAGAGTATGCCAAGGCGCTTGAGAGAACGGCGTTGAAGGAACTCGGCAAATTACCCCCGTAACTTCGGGAGAAGGGGGCCCCGTCTTTAGGCAACTAGAGGCGGGGGGCACAGACTAGGGGGTGGCGACTGTTTACTAAAAACACAGGACTCTGCGAAGTCTTTAAGACGACGTATAGGGTCTGACGCCTGCCCGGTGCCGGAAGGTTAAAAGGAGAGGTGCAAGCTTTGAATTGAAGCCCCGGTAAACGGCGGCCGTAACTATAACGGTCCTAAGGTAGCGAAATTCCTTGTCGGGTAAGTTCCGACCTGCACGAATGGCGTAACGACTTCCCCACTGTCTCCAACGCCGACTCAGCGAAATTGAACTCTCCGTGAAGATGCGGAGTACCCGCGGTCAGACGGAAAGACCCCGTGAACCTTTACTATAGCTTTGCAGTGGCGTTAGGTATCAACTGTGTAGGATAGGCGGGAGCCTAGGAAACCAAGCCGCCAGGTTTGGCGGAGGCGCCCTTGAAATACCGCCCTTTTTATACCTGACGTCTAACCGCGGCCCGTGAAACCGGGTCCGGGACCCTGCATGGTGGGTAGTTTGACTGGGGCGGTCGCCTCCCAAAGTGTAACGGAGGCGCGCAAAGGTGAGCTCAGGCTGGTCGGAAATCAGCCGCACGAGCGCAATGGCATAAGCTCGCCTGACTGCGAGGCCGACGGGCCGAGCAGAGACGAAAGTCGGTCATAGTGATCCGGTGGTCCCGCGTGGAAGGGCCATCGCTCAACGGATAAAAGGTACTCTAGGGATAACAGGCTGATCTCCCCCAAGAGTCCACATCGACGGGGAGGTTTGGCACCTCGATGTCGGCTCATCGCAACCTGGGGCGGAAGTACGTCCCAAGGGTTGGGCTGTTCGCCCATTAAAGCGGTACGTGAGCTGGGTTCAGAACGTCG
>CALGUV010000039.1 GCA_937920245.1 uncultured Microbacteriaceae bacterium | reverse complement strand
TGAGATACACCAGTTGGCTAATCGGCGGGATCTTCTTGAATACGCTATGCTTGACTCCTTCTACACTACGGAGCTATTTCAAGCATTATGGCGTAAGTACTTGGAGTCGACCCCATCGAAGGTGGCTCTCGCCGGGCATATGTTTCTTAACGGCTCTCGTATCCCCGTCTCTACCGACTGGTCGAAGTGGATCAATGAAGTAGAGAAGGTTTTCGCTCAGCATAACCGGGAGATGTCAGATATCTGCCATGGGCTTATTCAAACGTACGTGGATGCCTGGCGTATAGAGATTGATAAAGACATCGCCGCCGTGCAAGAAGCACTTGATAGCGAGACACGAGATGACATCATCGTGGCAGCCGGGCTTGAGAATAAAAAAATAGTGAAACTGCCCGATGTTCTTAAGGGGCTAGATAAAAATTCTCTCTTCAATTGGACTCATCATGCCGATGCTTGGACCCGAGAAGATCCTTGGCTTAGTCAACTCGATTGGAGTCCTCGGGGTTACGCGGGCAAATACGCCTATATGCCTAAATGGGCAAGCAAATATCTGGTTGACCCCACTGAGCGTATCACCACTAAGGCTAACGTATCGCACTTTCTACTTAAGTTGAAATGGGAGGATGCTCCGATTCAACTGACAAAGAGTAAGGGTTGGTGCTATCGCACCGAGGAAGGAAAGCTTGAGAAGATCCCGCACCCGAAGGGAGGAGCGGACAATGTTGGTGTGCTGCTCTCTAAGGACTTTCTCGTTGATATGGAGAATGGGCGTCTTAGCAGTGATCTTCCTGAAGCGAAGCGGGCTCTTGATATCGCCAACGCTACGTCCTATTGGACTTCTGTACGTAAGCGGGTCCATGACCGCATCTTTATGGATGTTGAGAATCCACATGGTCGCGGTTGGTATATGATGATGCCAGAGATCATTGCGCACGGTACCGTGACTCGCCGGACTGTGGAATCGCTTATGGTCACGATGTGTTCGACAAAGAAACACCGCATCGGAACTGAACTAAAAACCCGCATTCAATGCCCTCCTGGTTGGAAGATCGTTGGGGCCGACTTCGACGGACAGGAGCTGCAGATTGCCAGCATCTACGCTGATGCCTGGGAAGGCGGATTTATCGGCGCTTCACCGATGGCACACACCGTACTATCAGGCTCTAAGGAGAAAGGAACAGACGCTCACACCAAACTTGCTAAAGCTATAGACACGAATCGAGATGTCGCTAAGGGAGTCGGATTCGCGATGTTGTACGGCGCCGGAGTCCGTACGATCGCCAACACCATCAAGAAGACTTACAAGGACCGAAGCGCATCCGAACTCCGCCAATTTAGCAATCGGGCCTTGATCTTTAAGAAAGGCCAGAAGACGCCCGATGGTCAGTATGAGGGTGGTAGTGACAGTGGCTGCTACAACTACATGGAAGACATCGCGCTACGCACGAAGATTCCCACCCTTCCATGCTTAGGAACAAAGATCTCTACAGCTCTCCGTCCCGCGGCCGTAGGAGACGACTTCCACACCGGTCGTATCAACTGGACGATTCAATCCTCCGGAGCTGAGATGCTCGCTGTGATCCTCACGGCCACCCATTGGTTAGCACGGCGGTTCAAGATCCCGGCCCAGTTTATTCTTTCCATTCACGATGAAGTCTGGTGGATGGTTCCAGAGAAGTACGCAGAAAGTTTCGCCGTGTTGTTTCAAATGGCCCACTTGTACTCATGGGCCCGCTTTCAAGCGAGCGTCAAGATGTGTGACGTTCCGCTAAGCCGGGCTTTCTTCTCGTCCGTCGCTATCGACAATAGGCTAAGAAAGTCCCCGGATGAGTGCACAGCCACGCCATCAAATCCTCGGGGGATTGACGAACCCGACGGTAACGATTATTCGATGGCGCAGATGGCGGAACTCGGGTGGGTTAAGAAACTCAATACCCGGGTAGACATGATCGCGAAAGGGCTGCTTTGACCATCACCCATTTAATCCTTCGGATGACAAACCATGAGTAAAAAGAAAGCCGAATTTTATACATTGAGCCTCCTGGCCGATAATAGACCGTATGCCACGATAACCTTTTTCGATCGGCGGGAGCGACGCATGCTAAGCTCTGTCGATGTAGTACTAAATCTTGAGTACTACACTGAGGAAACAATCGGTTCGTTTATCATCTCTCGTTAATCAACATGACAATGCTAATCATAGTTTCTGGTCCGGACCGGGTTGGAAAATCAACTCTAATAGAGTCCATGGTTCAGGAACTGAGCACTGGTGACACGTTCGTAGCACATCACGGCCCACCGCCTGATTATAACGAAAATATCTTTGATATGTATCGTGAGACGATCTGTGATTGGAAAGAGAGCGGCAAGGAGTTCGCGATTTTTGATCGGGCCTATCCGTGCAGCTACATCCTTGAACAACATCGACGACATAACGCGGGCCACTTTGAGGACATCATCGATCTCGAGATTGAGACAGCCGCGGCGGTAGACTCGGTCGTTCATATCGGAGTATTTCGCCCTTGGCACTGGTCAGCCCCCTTCCACCTTGAGGAGATCCGAGCGAAGACGCCTGGCGCTGCACTCTGGTACATCCGCGACCAGTACATCTCTCGAATGCAGGAGCATGAGATCTACACCCAGCAACTCCTAAATTTCTATGAGAATATCACGATGTTCCCCAATCATCAGATTCACAATCTGGACGCCAATGGTCGGGCTGCACTCGCCAACTGTCGCGCCGTACTAGGAAAGTTCAATGCCATTCCCGATGCCTCGTGATCCTAAATTCATGCTTGAGTATTGTCGGGACTGGGTCGATGATGCGAATGAAAGGCATAGGATAGGGATGCGCGCGATGGCGCAGGAGAGCATAAGGACGGCGGCCCAGATATATGTTCAACTACCGCAGGGGTTCTCCGACCCAGAGTTTGAACGTTACTACGAGGAAACACTCAAGAAGGTTTACGGATGACATTTGATCGGACTATCAGGGAGAAGGGTGGGAAGCGAGGACACCTCGTTTATTTCGAAGATCATGTGGTCAAGAATGACAATTGGGATTACGTCTATGGTGAGTATCTCTATGAGATCATGAATCATGGGGAGGTATTCACCGGACGTAATGGTGAGACCCGGGCGGCGTTTGGCTGTTCAACACGGGTTGATCTTCGTCTAGGATTTCCTCTCACTCGTCTACGCAAACTACCATGGAAGAATGTAGTTAGAGAGCTGCTCTTCGATCTTGGAAAAGTCACGAATGTTCAGGCGCTCGGGCCTGCTAAGCATTTCTGGGACTTCCTTGCGGATGAAAACGGTGAACTCGGAGCTTCCGCTTATTGTCGTCAATGGCGACGGTGGCCATCGTCCGCTCCCGCGATCGAAGTAGCTAACGAGACTCTTATCACTAGCGGCGAAATAGACCAGATCTCGGCTGTTATCGAGAAACTGATCTTAGAGCCGAACACCCGTCAGGGCACCGTGATCACTCACAATCCGACCGCGGTGAAGCCGGGGTGTCCTCCGTGTCATATCGCTATGCATTTCTCGCCCGCTATAGGTGGTTGGCTCGACGTGATGGTACCGGCGAGGTCAAATGATATGGTAGTTGGGTTCCCGCTGGATATCGCTCGATACTCACTTATCCTTAAGACTGTAGCGGCGATGACAGGAAAAACGGCGCGATTCGTCTATATGCCTAGCGCCAATTCGCACATCTATCAAAATTGTTATGATACTGTCGACGAGATGCTTGGACGTGATCTCCAACCGGAGTGTCAGGCTCGATTAGTGCGCACACCTAGTAGCATCGATGATCTCACTATTGACGACTACGAGCTGAGTGACTACGACCCCCACGCCGCAATTAAAATTGCCGTGAATTGAGGGGTAAAAAATTACGATAGAGGCAACTCAAAACAAATCTTATGGAAGAAACACCTAAACAAGGCGTACGCGTTTTACGAAAGTCCCCTGAGGAACTAGCGCAAGGAGCGAATACTCCGCCATCTTACGAGACGGCCGACACTTCGTTCGTTGCCTCGCTGTCCGACGGACGTGAAGTTGTACTTAGAGAGATGACCGCCAGCGACCTTCTCTTCATCGAGAAGTTGAGTAATGCGGGAGACATGGAACGGTCACTCAAATTGGCGGCCCGACTGTCAACCAGCGCCGGCAAGATCACCTTCGATGAGCTTCAAAAACTCAAGATGCGTGACCTACGAAAGGTCACTGACCTGCTAGGCAAAGCCGGTGGGTCGGATGAGGATGAAGACCCAAACGACTGATAGTCGTTTCGCGAGAGGATTTCTCCTTTGATATCACTCTCGCAAACGGAACGACAATACGAATGCGGGAATTGAGGCCAAAAGACTTTTACTTCTTCAGCCTCATTGAGAATGACTACCCGAAGATCACGCTAAACCACCTGATCATCCTCGTGATAATGCGCCTCTGTGATCTAACAGAAGACGACCTCTTTGAGATCCCTTCTCGCTATATCGAGCCTTTAGCGCGGTGGATGGGGACTGAGATCCTCGAAGAGAAGGTAATGAGATTAGACCAATGGCTGGAAATGGCCTTTCATTTTTGCAAACAACGCTGGGACCAGTCTCTCGGGTGGCTGGAAGACCAACCGATCTCTAAGATACTCGTGATGGCGAAGATCCTTACGGACTTCGTGGAAAAACAGAATAGCGAGACCAAGCGTGCTACGAGAAAAAGGTAGTGAACATCACTTTCAAGGGTTCCGCACAGCTATTTAATGAGAATTGGTGGGCGTCATCGAAGATGCC
This sequence comes from uncultured Microbacteriaceae bacterium, assembly GCA_937920245.1. Lineage (GTDB taxonomy): Bacteria > Actinomycetota > Actinomycetes > Actinomycetales > Microbacteriaceae > Aquiluna. The sequence continues at coordinate 45,369 of CALGUV010000039.1, read as the reverse complement.
AATCGCCGATATCCTTCAACAGGACAATGAAGAGTCTTGGAGTAGGGAACGCGATCCCCAAACGGGACAGGGCTGGATGGCTCGTAAGACACCAACCGGAACCTGGCCTATCCTTCGCAAAACCGGAACGATGCAGGATAAGGTTAAGATTAAGCCGGTCGGCGTAGGGCTCTTTGCGACTAAGACCACAAACTACGGTCCGTTTCACATGAGCGGAACATCCCGTATGACCGCGCGTCCCTGGTTAGGCGTACCAGCGATGTCGATGCCGAAAATAACTGTTTCGGTCAAAAAAGCTATTGTTAAGGGCAAAACCCTAAGATTCTGATGGCTGGAAAAACACGCGTCTGGCAGATTGGTGATAGTTGGAACAAGATCGCGTACGCTTACTTTGGCGATTCACGCGAGTTTCGACGGGTGATCGATCTTAACCAGAGCTTTGACATTCGAACAAATCCGGCCCAAGGAGTGCCGGTATTTATTACGGGACCTGACGGGATTCTGGGTAAAACCGCTTCAAGCGGTGCATCGGGATCGCCTGGGACACTAAACCAACTTAGTACCGCACTAAATCTTGGCGGATCGAACCCGAATCCCGAAAAACAAGATGTTGCTTCCGCTATCTTTCCATGGGACAACCTGGACGAATTCACCGACAGATTGTCTGATTACGCGGCATATTCGCTCCTGGAAAGGGATAGAACAAACGGGTACGGACTTGACTCGCCGCAAGCGAGTGCCGATACTCAGCGTGGTTGAGAGACCCCTACGGGGACCACGGAGGGATTGTCTGAAGCCCTCAGCACTCTCAACATCAAAAAGAAGGAGTTAAACTCTAAATGGCTACCATTTCTCTCGGAGGCGCCCGTGGCGGTGCTCCCGGTACTTTTATTTACGAATCAGCGATCGCGTCTCGCGCGTCTGTCGCTAGCTTCAATACCGTTTACATGGTTGTTGAGGCACCTCAATCTGCCTCTGTCGCTCGCTTCCCATTCAACCGCCCGATTTTCGTCGGTAGCCTGAATGAGTACGAGAATCTAATCGGAACTCTGCCTACCAGCGGCGCTGAACTTGACTCCTATTACGGCGTCAAGGCTTTCTTCCAGCAGTGCTCGGTTGGTGACCTACGCGTTACTCGCGTTGGTACGCCTTCCAATATCATACAGGTAGCATTTGATCCCGGTGCTAATAAGGACAATGGCGTTGCGGCTCCCAGCCCCCTTGAGAAGGGTGACACCATCTACGTCAAGCTGGAGATCAACGGCATTCAACTTGGCATAAAGAATAGTGCTGGCGCTTGGTTGGGCGTTCCCGTTTTGATTCCCGAAGACTATGTTCTCGGTAATACAAGCAATAACCTACAAGTCTCCGGTGCGATTCGCGACGCTGTTCGTACCGCCATCGAGGCCAATAGCGACATTTCCGCCGGCGTTTATGTTCGTCAAGAGGGCGAAGGCACTCCCGGTTGCGACGATTGTTCCTATCTGTACCTGACTGGCCGCGTGTTTAACGCCCCTGTTGAGGTTGTGAACTCTAACGAAATCACAGGTGCTCAGTATATTCTGGCCGCAGCCGGATATGCGATCGCCAACATCACTGAGTCCGACGAAACAGTTTACGATTACATCCAGTGTGTTCGTACCGCTTTCGAAGATCCCCGTCTGCCACAGGGCTATCTGATCTCTCCTGCTGCTTTCCGTAAGTACGGTCAAGCCGAACGGGTGAATCTTGGGCAGACGATGGAGGAGGTTTGCTCCGATCAAAACCACAAGTGGATGGCTCTGGTCGACTGCGGTCCGTTTGACGTGACTGACATCAGTATCTATAGCGAGTTTGTTCCCGCCAATCCTTCCAATGGATTTGAAACTGACGGACTGTATCTCGTAGATAACGTTATCTATGAGTGGACTGACACATCACCGCTGAATTTTAGCTCTGCTAATTACGTGGCGGGCAACGCGGCTGGCTCCGCCAATGTGGCATTGCTTGACGGCACCCGTCTTGCGATGAAAGATAGCCAGAAAGCTTTCGCTAATAGCGGCGTAAACACCGGCACAGACGTTATCACCCTGTCAGAAGATTGGCCCGTTGTGGCTCTTCCCTCCGGCACCCTGGTGAGTTCGGCTCTGTTCGAGAACATCCCGCTTCCCACCGCGCCTCTTTACACTGACGTAGCGACTGGAGTCACCAACGAACCTCTTCTCGGTTCGTTCTTCGTGATCGCTAGCGATGTGGACGGTTCTCTTGCATCCAATCAGATCCGGTTGGCTACAAGCACTTCACGGGCTTCAATCAATCAGGCCGTGAACCTGACAACAGCAGGCACACCTCAGGGTGGCGTGATGCTGGTATTCACCTACGCTGACCCCGCTTGGGAGTTCGAGGTGGAGATCAAGGGCAAGATCAGCAGCCTGGTGGAAGCTAATGGCGGCGTAGATCTCGTTTCTTTCAACACCCTGCACCTGCCCGGCACGCTGCAATCCCCGACGACCCAACACGACTATAAAGGTCTGGTCCGTCAGTTGTCCAATCCCTCAGACGCGATTTTTAGTGGCGGCTTAAGCCTATTCTATTTTAACGCGGCTGACGTAGACGACACGGTTGAGGAGATCACGATTGTCGGTCACGGTTACAGTACTGGTGACGCAGTCAACTATTACTTAGTGCCTTCAGACGGTGCTGCCGCTCCCGCGGGCCTGACATCCGGTACCGAGTACTACGTCATCAAGATCGATGACAATACGATTCAACTCGCCCTGACATTAGCAAACGCCAACGCCGGCACTGAGATCCTTCTCGGAGACGCCGGTACTGACTCTGCGACCGTCCTAAACCCCCTCGGCGGCCCAGCCCAGTCGGTCCTGACCACGGGTCGCGATTGTCTGATCTTCTCCTCTGAGCACCCGGTGAAGACCGCTGATAAGCTGTACTTCGATGGTAGTGTTATCACGGCCACTGAGACAATCTTCCGCGGCACGACTAGCACTCTGTCCACAGTGTACTTCGCGCAGCAGGTCGACCGTAACTTCTTCCGACTCGCCCGTTCAGCCTCTGATCTCGCGTCGAATGCTTTCGCTGATTTCCCAACAGGCTCGATCACCACAACGACCGCCACACGTTTCTACAAGAAACTGTCGACGGCTGTTGATGGCGGTCAGTTTAGTGACGCCGGCGTACTTCGCTACACGCGCGGTCGTAAGTATCAACTGGACGTGACTCTGGCCGTGGCTGGCGTGCGCGACGAAGCGAACGTGGCTATTCAAACCGGCGTGAATGACCCTTATGGAGTCGCTTACACCAACGATATCAGCACTGACATCCGTCTATCATACGCTAAGGCTCCTGAGGGAGTTCCCGTGTACGAAGTCGCTTCAGGTGATATCACCGTGCTGTCTGATCAGATTGCTATCACTACCCACGGTTATCTGACCGGGGATGAGGTTACAGTTAACACTGCGACCGGTGCTACTCTCGCGACTGGACTGACTACTAACACATCCTACTTTGTGATCGTAGTCAATGCTAACACCATTCAGCTTGCCGAGTCCTCCGCTCTTGCGGTTGCTGGTACCGCTGTCGACATCAGTTCGGCTGGTACGAACAACGCCGCTGGTGTAGAATTCTTGGTCACTAGCATCTCTAATCCTTACACCTTCCAGTACACCGAGGACGACAACTCCAACCCGCTGAACGCCGCTCAAGACTTCGCTGGAGAAAATAACTTCTACTGCGTTCCCCTGAGTACTGGTGAGCAGGCAAACACCTCAATCGAGGACGTTTACATTCACCCGGTTCTGCAGACGGGCCAGTCATACGCCACCCTGTACAATGGCTACACCCTGGTTGAGCTCCTTGAGCCTTCCACCGACGTTCCCAACAACCTGTGGAACTTCAACGCCGTGACCGCAGGCGATCTCATCAATGAGGCTCTGCGCGGTGTGAATAACGGCGGTATTCCCCAAGTTCGTACTATCGAGAAGGGTATCGACAGTCACGCGAGACTCTTCCTGGAGTCACAGTTCTACAGCACGACCCAGGGATTCCTGGCATACTATGCTCCGTACATCAGAAATGATGCGGGTGTGTTCATCCAACCCACTCCGTTTGTCACTGGCCTCGCCATTCGCAGGTACCGCGACTCCGCCTCTGGATTCAGACTGCCACCCGCTGGTGCTAAATACAGCCTTGCCGGAGCACGTGGTTGCCAGATCGCGATCACGAATGCACAGCAAGAAGTCAGCAACCCACAGGGTCTTAACGCTCTTCGTCAACTGCCTGGCTATAGCACCACCGATCCTGACACCGGGGAGACCTTTGGTCCTGTGTTCGTTTGGGGCTCACGCACCCGCGTCAACCGTGGTAATGCTGAGCAAGCCCTGTATCAGTTCGTGAACACCCGCGTAATCCTGAACGTGATTTACGGCACAATGCGCTCCGCGTTCGATGGTCAGATCTTCAATGTGATTGACGGTCGTGCGGTGACATTCAACCAGATCCGTGCTATCGCGTACAACACACTGTACGAGAACTTCTATGTTCCTGGCGCACTCTTCGGTTCCAGCCCATCAGACGCTTTCGAAGTGGTCTGCGACGAGCGAAACAACTTGGGTGGTGCTCTCGAAAATGGATACGTGAATGTGAAGATCTTCGTGGTTCCAGTCCCAACACTGGAGCGCATCGAAGTCGACTTGGTTCGCGTGGGAATCGGTGGTATCCCCGCCGCTCTCGAGCAGTCCGGTCTGTCCGGATTCTGATAAACAAGGAGATCAAACATGGCTAAAAAGCGCCTGGCGTTCGACGTCGAGGAAGATCTTCATTCCCTTCTCAAGCAGAATGCCGCTGAGCAAAACACCTCTCTGAGTGTTTATTGCTCCGGTCTTCTTGAGTTGGGACTGAACGCTCCCACAGGAGAACTTAATGAGGTAGACCCGAGTCTATACGCGAGTCTGCCCTTAGATCAATTACGAAGTGAAGCCACGCGGCTCGGATCTAACCGGGCAAAAGACTGGGAGACTCTCGTACGAAAAATCAATGCTGAAATCGTGAGGAGGTACGTTTCATAATGGCTGATATCCGCGGGCTTACATACCCGCTTCAGGTTGAGAACGGTCGTCTGATGCTCACAGAGGACATAAATATCGTTGAGCAGCAAATTATTTCCGTGCTAGAGACGAGACCGTTTGAAAGAGTCATGCGGGCGGAGTACGGTCTACCAGACGACACATTTGAGACCATGAATCCAGCTGCTATCGATTCAAGAATCTCAGAAGCGATTTTAGAACAAGTCGGCGGGGTTTCAGACCTGTCCGTTCGCGGAAGTTGGACCGGCGGTGATAACGGTCTTTACGCTATCAATATACTATACACGGTTAATGGCACACCCCAGCCGCCGTTAACACTCTCTCTGGTTATCTGATCGTGGCAAAACGTTTCGATATTCCACCGATCCCGAAAGGGGATATTGCGCAGTACAGCACAAACCCTTACGCCCGTCAGACGATTTACGGGTATTATCCCGGGCTTTTTAACGATCAGTCACCAACAAATCTTGTTGTTAGACCGAATGATGACCTTCTGATTCAGAAAGGAGGTATCTCGGCGCTAATCGTATATCAGCGCCTTCTTTTCGATCCGAACGTTCAGTCGGCATGGATGAAGGTCCTTCAGGAGATCACTTCTCGGGATCTGGTTGTCGATTCGGCGAGTGACCTTCCCGGTGATATCGCGGTTAAGGAATTCGTTGAGGAAGAACTAAAAGACCTGCCGATGGATGAAATCTTTCGAGGTATGCTTGAAGCGTACATCGTTGGATTCTCCGTCGGTGAGGTCATGTGGAGGCGCTCAGCTGCGGGCGTAAAAGCCTATGACGTACGACCGAGAGATCCTCGTCGCTTTCTCTTCGCTGTGGACGAGAAGGCCGACATGGGCTTCTCGATGAAGATGGTGACGTATGCGAATACCCTTGTCGGGGAGGATCTTCCCGCGCGGAAGTTTATCGTCTTCCGTTACTGGACCCAGTCGAACGGCGACCCGTACGGCTGCGGTCTTGGTCGCACTCTCTATCCGATCGTTAAGTTCAAGCGGCGGGCTCTCGAATCTCAGCTCCTATACAGCGATCGCTACGCAAATCCTACCGCTGTAGCTAAGGCTCCATTAGCGGCGACAACTCAGGAGATTGACGCACTTTACAATCACCTCGTAAACCTTTCGCAGGAGACCGCACTCATCCTTCCAGAGGGATACGATCTCGAGTTTATCAATCCCCAGGGATCGCCAGATACCTTCACGCAGCTGCGAGAGTCTCTCGTCAAAGAGATTAACATGTTGGTCTCAGGTGAGGATGAGACCGGCAATGCGGAGGCGGGATCACGGGCTTCGTCTGAAGTCGCACTTCAGGTGCGGGAGGTTCGAGCAAAGGAGCTCGGTGAGCTGCTCTGCGAAACTCTTAACGAGACTCTCGTACGCTGGATTGTTGACTTAAACTTTGGTACGAACGTCGTCGCGCCTAAGGTCCGTCGGGACTTCAAAATAGATGAAGGAAGTAAGCTTACCATGGGTGATGTCAGCATACTCATCTCGCAAGTTGGATATCGCCCCACCAAAGAATGGATCAAAACGACATATAAGGTTGAATTAGAGGAGAAGGAGGACGCGGTCGCGGCAGAAGAAGAAGTGATGCTACCTTCAGAGACTGAAACCGCGCCGGAAGAAGAGCAGAGTGATTCGGCTCTCGATGAGGAAATCTCCAAATTAGAGGCTGAGCTAGAGACAGAACCTCCAGAAGAAGAGAGTGAGGATGATGAGGTGCTGGACGAGTTGCTCTCCGATTTAGAAACCGCGCCGGAATCTGACGAGTCAGAAGATGATGAGCTGAATAAGTTAATCGCCGAGATTGAAACCAAGTGAATAATCACGCGACCGGGGTAAAAACGTTATGGGGTCACCCTTGCTAAAGTAGATGATTAAAGAAGTTCACATCTTCAAGGCCGGAAAACAAACATCGGCTCAAGGCGTTACGCGGGACTTTACCGTGGGTGACCTTAAAGAGATCGCTAATTCGTATAAGCCCGAGCTTCATGAGGCTCCGATCCGCATCGGACATGAAGACAACGACAAAGTTCCAGCCTGGGGCTGGGTGAAAGGTGTGAAAGTGAGAGGTGATGAACTTTTTGCTGAGATCGACTTCTCCCCATTGGCCTCAGATTATGTACAGAACGGGCTCTACAAAAAAGTAAGTGCCTCTTTCTATTCTCCTGATTCTAAAATCAATCCGGAGCCCGGAAAGTGGTCCTTGCGACATGTAGCCCTTTTAGGCGCTCAACCGCCGGCTGTCAAAGGCCTTAAAGGCTTCGCATATGAAGAGTCTACCGACGGAGTTCTTGACTTCGCTGTAGCTCTGTCACCAGATCAAGTATTCGATAAGGAACTTGGTCCAACCCTCAAGCGTGACCTCGGTCCGCTTGAGCTCCTTAAAGAAAAACTCGACGAGGCACGCACTCAAATGATTGAAGAAAACGCTCGTAAAGAGCCTGAGCAAATCGAAGCTCCACAAGACGAACAAGCCGAAGAAGCTCTATTCGGCGAAGGTAAAATGTCCCACATGGGCATGATGGCTAAAACCAAGAAAAAGCCAATGATGGGCGGTAAGCAGGGTCGTGAGGGCGATGACGATGATGAGGAAGATGAAGATTCGATGATGGCCTCTGAGATGGCTGACAAAGATCTTCCCGACCCACTTAAGAAGATGGCTGCCAAGAAAATGGCTAAAGCCCGCGGAATCTCGGAAGATGAAGCGATGGGCGAAAAGGATTCTGAGGACATGGCATCCTGCGGCTCAAAGGATAAGAAAATGAGCTACGAAGAATCTGATTCCGAAGAGCATGGTGAGGTTGAGACCGCAGACGGAGAGGGTCCTGTGGCTTCCAAGGTAAAGAAGAATGCTAAGTCTGGCGCTGCTGATCCTCAAGTTGAAGAGGATGAGGAGAAGTACGACGAACCCACCTTCGAGGCTGGTAAGAAGAAACGCGGTACTGATAACCTGAATGCTTCCGATGTAGGAGCTAAGGAGACTGAGGGTGGTCCCGGTGGTCTTGTCCGTACCCGATCCACATCCAAGGGAATCAATCTCGGTTATGAAGAGGTTGATGAGGACGAACTCGAAGATGATGACGAGCAGCATGTCGAGACTGACAACAACAAGTATGTTAATAAGACGACAGAACCTAAGCGCGGCAAGGACGGATTAAAGGGCCGTAAGACACAAGATCCTTACAATGACCAGTCAGGTCGTGGCGAACTCGGTAAAGCCGGGGTCGAAGGCGAGACTGACCGCGGTATGAAGGGGACTGGCAAGGAGGAGGATCGCTTCGCTAAGGGAAGTGATGGCGGGGAGATGGAGAAGAACTACGAGGATGCAACAACCGGAAAGTCATCAGCTCAAGACACCGACCGTACCAAAACCGGCAAAGGTAAGGAGATTGCTGGCTATCCTGACAAGTATATGACGCTTGGTTCACAGAAGGGCGGCGGTAAGCAGATCAAGGGCGGTAAGGTTCGGGTCATGGAGATCAATCACTCCGAGTCCGATCCTCTCGCGGCTATGATGGCACGCCTCGAAGAACTCGAAGCGGCGAATAGTCGCCTTCGCGAACAGGCTGAGTACGCTGAGCGTCAGACAAATCGGATGCGCCTTGAGCAATTCACCGAGGGTCTGTACGATGCCGGAAAACTTACCGAGGCCGTCGTATCTCAGGAGAGCCTTGTGGATTATCTGGAAGGTCTTGAGTACGGCACGCTTGAGTTTGCTGAAGGCGAAACCGCTGCTTCGCCACTAATGGCTATTTTGGAGAGTCTACCCGCTCAGGTTTGCTACTCTGAAGTGGCGGGTGGTGATGTAGCCGTCCGTGAGGAGGATCTTGATCCCCACCAGCGAGCACTCAAAATCTCCAAGGAGGAGGGCGTGGATTACACCGAGGCTCTAAAGCAAGTTCTCTTCTCAACCTGACGCGATGGAACTTCTGACCTGGATCGGTCAGGCAGCTAAGCGCAAACGCGACTATATCGAACGCGCCGAGGACCTGGCCGATTCAATGGCCTCTCTCGAGAAACTAGAGGACGAGATGAGCGGGAGGGCGAATCAGCTCTCTCGCAAACTTGCCGCAGGAAAGATAACTTTCGCCGAGTTCCAAAGAACAACGGCGGAAGATGTTCTCATATCCGCACTCACCGCTGTGCGTCTCGGCCGCGGTAAACAGTCAAAGTTATCTGATGCTGCCTACGCCGAGGCGATGGGCCAAATGCAGTATCTTTGGAAATTTTTCGAAGATATCAGAAAAGCGCTCGACCAGGGTAAAATTGAATACGGTAAGGTAGATTTCGCCACAGCAAGCGAGATTGAGGAAGACATCCTTGGATTGATTTCTGAAGATGACATGAATGCCGAACCGGGGAAATCAATCCCAGCCACTTGGTCCGGTGTTAGAGCAAGACTAGATCGCTATCTTGTGACTCCGGCCTATCGTTGGTACAACGCGGGTGAAATGACCCGCAGTCAAGAATTAGGCGCTAGCGAGATGAGGCGGGTAGCAAAACGCGATAAACGATGCTGCCGTGATTGTCTTGACTATGACGCCGCGGGCTGGCAACCCATAGGCTCCTTACCCGTGCCTGGAACTCGCTGTAGATGTCTCGACAGATGCAGGTGCCGTTTAGATTTTCGATAGTAAAGGAACTGCCCGTACCCGTAACGGGTAAATCAGAACAAAGGCCGCTTCAATACGAAGCGATTAAATTTCACTTAACAAAGATACAAAATGTCTACACCCATTTACGGCAAGCAATACATCCGCTTCGCCGAAACTTTCCAAGTCGCTCAAGGCACTGTTGTCAACCAATTCCGTGTGGTTGAACTAACAGGAGCACCGGGCGCCCACCCCCCTCTGCTTGTTGAGCAGTCTAATGGCGGTGCCTCAGTTGGCGTATCGCAATTCACGCTCAATGACAACGTTCCTCCGACCGGATTCGCTACCGACGAGACTCGCATGCTGAGCGTCGCTACAAGCGGTCTGCTTCTGGTTGAGGGCGACGGCACTCTCGCGGCTAATGACATCGGAACCGCTCTGGAAGTGATCGCTGGCGGACTTGCATCTGATGCGGCCACCGCGACCTCTACCGCCGTGACTGTTAACGGCACCACCCCGATCATCCGCGACGTGCTGGACATTGGCGGCGAACAGTTCGCCCTCGTCAGCTTCTGATCCTGATTACCAAATCTTGGCTTCCGTGATCTATCACGGTGTAAGCCCAAGACCTCCTCATACCTTCTGCAGAAGGAGAATTAAAGTCCATGATGAATCTAAGAGACACCTACGGCGGTGTCGATCCCATCCTTACAACCCTGGCTCAGGGTTTCATGCTTCCCGAGACTTCGATCGCAAACTTCATTGCGCCCGTTGTTGACACCCCCACCCGCGCCGGTAAGATCCTGCGCTTCGGTAAGGAAGCATTCGCTATTCAAGACTATCGCCGCGCGTACGGCACCAACATCCCCGCCGTTCAGAGCCGCTTCGACACCGACGCTTACGCTCTGCAACAGGAAGTGATCGCTTGGGAACTTCCCGAAGAAGTGATTGAAAACGCAGGCGAAGGCCCAGCTCAAGTTGACCTCCGTGCTATCGAGACTCGCAACGCGATGTCCCGTCTGATGAATAGCTACGAAGTGACTGTGGCTGAAGCCGTAGCTACCGTTGGCAATTACGAGCCTTCGACTGCTAGCAGCCTGGGTCTCGGTTTTGCAAACTGGACCGCCTATGCCGCGGCCGCTACCGCTCTTGGTATCACTGATGGTGGCAACCCTTGGGGTACCGCTACCAACAACCCTATCGTTGACGCTCTGAACTGGAAGCGTGCGGTATCAAACCAGATCGGTATTCGCCCTAATGGCGCTGTTATCGGTACTGCCGTATTCGATAGTCTGCTGACCAACCCTGCGATCCTGGAGCGCATCCAGTTCACCTCCGCCGACTCGATCGACGTTGACGTGCTGGCTCGCTACTTCGGTCTCGAGCGCGGAATCCGTGTGGCTGAAGGACGTCGTCTGAACGATCTTGGCGAACTGCAGCCCGTGTTCCCTGAGAACGCCATGGTGCTGTTCTATAGCCCCCTGTCCGCATCCGACTCCGTGATGCCCGCTGGTGGTGCTAATGCCGCTACTCCCGCTTTCGCTTATACCTACCAGCTGACCGGCACTCCTGCTGTTCGTCCTGAGTACTACATTCGCGAGCGTCGCGTGGTTCGTGCTGAAATTACCGTTGAGCGAGTGGTGAATATCACCGGTCTTGGCTCCACTGGGCTGTTTGGTTCTGGCTTCTATATCAACGACGTATTCGCTTGATCCTTCCTAATACTCATATAAGGAGGAACTCCGATGCCCGTTATCATTCCAATCCCTAAGTCTTCTTTTATCGTCACCATCTCCGGACTGGAGACGATTTGGACAAACTTCTCGGGAATCTCAGATACAGCCGAAAGCGGTCAATACGCCAATGGAACCGGAAACCGCATCTATAAGGTTGTGGGTCCACGTTCTGTCGATGATGTAACCGTCACGGCCCCATACGATCCGGCTCTCGCTCATGCGATCGAGTCAATCTGGTCGACATACAATTGTGAGTTTATCACGATTACTATCCAACCAACCACATGTAACGGCGAGACTAGCAATAGCACCCCGTACATCCTAAGCGGTTGCCAACTTCAACAACTTACAGTCGCAGAGATGGACCGTGAGTCCGGTGACGTTGGAACCATTGAGTTGGTCTTCACAGTCAATGACTGGAATTATGGGTGATAATTAACCATTATCACTAGCGCAATTTAGCCTCCTCTCGGGGAGGCTTTTTTTTTTTTATGCGGGGTAAAACTGTTCGAGAAGTCTAGTGCTGTGGTGCATGTCAAAAACATTGTATGGGCCGGGCGTTATCGTTACGTCCCAGTGGCTAAATGGAGCGCGTGAGATAAGCTTTGACGGAGCCGATGCCGACTGGCATTACGCACCCGTTAACAAGAATGATATTCAGCGCGGAGGCAATAGCGGCCTGGACACGGTGTATGTCACGCTCGAAACCGATCAAAGTTACGGCTCAGTGCCTGTTACTGGACGTAAAAGTTTTATGGGGCTGGTCCAGTTCGGTGATCAGACGAATACCAACGGTCTGTCAGCTCCGTTATTCTGGAATACGAACGCCAAATTCAATCAGGGCGGCACGCAACAGAGTTTTCTTATCAAGTACGCTCAGTTAGACGCGGCAGATGCTGTGACTAAAGAGGTGCTAAATGAGCGCATCAACAACTTTCCAGTAGTAGACGAAGGATTCTTCTGATGCCACAATACGCTCCTCTCCCGCCGATCGATCTTGACCCGCGGAACGAATCGGAGCTCGTAGCGGCAGCGGCACAGAGAGTCTACGAAGCTTCCGGATCGTCAATAAATGATTTTTCAAGCGGATCGCCTGTTCTAGCCTTACTTGAGGGTCAGGCATTCGCTCAAGCTGAACTTCTCGCATTCGCAAATTCCTTCCCAGAGTCTGTTCTTGTCGAGTGGATCGGGCCATTCTTAGGAGCACAAAGACGTACGGGCGCAGGATCTGTTGTAGAGATCGAGTTACAGATCACTCCCGCGTCTCAGGATTTTGTTGTCTTTCCGGGCTTTCAGGTCTCCACAGATCCGAACTTAACCGGAGGCCAATCGATCTCGTTTGTCACTACGGCCCGACTGCGCATACCGCCCGGCGAGGAGTTCGGGCGGGTACGTGCTGTTTCTTTACTGAGGGGCTCAGCTTACAACGTTCCTGCCGGATCTATTGTCAACTCGGTGACCTCACTCGCGGGCGTTATCGGAGTCACAAATCCTGAGGCTGCGGTTGGTGGACAGGATCCAGAGCTACTTCAGGAAGTCAAAGAGCGGTTCTTTTCACTGATTCGGCGTCGTAATCCGGTATCTGCTGAGGACTGGGAGGATTTCTTTTCCGACGCGCTTGGTCCCGGAACTGGAGTCAACGTGCTCCCGCGTAGGTCCGAAAAGGATATCTACCGCTACGAATCTGACTTTGTGGAGAGTGCTCCGGCGGTATCATTCTTTGTCATCAATCCCGACGGTAGTCCACTAACAACGGCGCAAAGATCCTCCCTTCAGAATCTCATTCGTTTCTCCCTCCCAACCGAATTTCAAGGATCGGTATACTCGATGGAAGTCGACGACGCAGACGTGTTTGTCGACGTTCTCTACGATCCCAATAAGCCATACGCCCAGGATCTGCGTACATTCACGGAGACGATTCGCAATAACCTGTTCGGGATTCTCACACCAAATGCGGTGTTTCCGATTAGCTACGATCCCAATGTCTCTGACATCGAAGGGGCGTTAGCAACATCATTTCCGCTGACTCTCGGTGTTACTAATCAGTTTATAGACCCCGATATCGATGCTCTTCGTATTTACTTCACTCCTCGCGGGCTGGGAGCCCCATCATTCACGGTTGTAGCACCCCAGGAGTTTCGCACTGGAAATACATTTGAGATCGGTGATGTGCTTGTTAATGCTACCGGATCGATTCCGGCCTATTATCCAGTGATCGAGGCTTTTACGCCTATAACGGCAAGCAAGTCTTACTACGCGAACATAGATAAGCTTTCATTCTCCCTGATCAAGGAACTCGCCCCAGGAGACTACTCCACAGGTGATGTTATTTCCGTGCCAGATGGCATTAACGTCACACTTCATGTCGTTCTCGCGGGTTTCTCATACAACGGAAATCGTACTCCAGCTGAATTAGTCGGAGCGGGACTAGTGACCACTGCCAAAGTCTTCACATCCTGGTCAGTTGGGGCCAGTATCGAAGCTGTGACGGCCAGCGGTTTGTATGACCCTCAAATCGTAGCTTATGAGCCACAGGATCTGAATACAGAAGTCTATGAGCCAAGAACGCCGCAGCATGCGCCCCTGAATAAGCGAGCGGGGTATCCGGTCTGGGTCGCTAAGCAAAATTTCGTTGTTGAAGAGAGTTCGTCTGATCTTGGTACGGCACAACAGGCCGGATACGTCTCGACGCAACGGATCGAGTTCGACCTTCTGCTGCCCGGAGATTCGTACACCGTCGGGCAGTTTCTTGTATCTCCCGCTCCTGAGCAATTTTTGACAGGCGTAATCGCCGAAGATTCATGTTACGTGGACCGTCTACGTGGGGCGATTCGTATCTTTGTTAAAGTTCTCACAGACTTCACATTCATTGGCTTTGACGATCGGTCTTATAAAACAGCCATAGACGATCTGGTGACCGCCGGACTTATTCAGATCATTCAAGTAACAGACTATATCGACTGCGCGGGGCGGCCATTATTTAATGACAAATCCTTCCGTTATCAGGCTAGATTTCAGTTAGGGGAGTATGTTCGATATAGACCAGAAGGCGGGTTTGATGCTACGCAACTAGAGGATTGTTTCCTCTTGGCTGAATCTTGCCCCGAGGTAACTCCCGCCTGTAAGAGGCTCCTTGAGGCGAATCTGCCTTTACCTCGTTATTTCCAGTCTAAAGTCGATTTTACGCCAAACACACAGGACCCTGACGAGATGGTCCGAGATGGTCTAATTGTCGAGGTGCTTCCAGACATCTTCCGTTATGACTATGCGGTGTCATACGCCAGCCTCCCACAGAATTTCGTGTCTTCAGCATTAACACAGGTTCTTATTGATCAGGGATCTATCGTGTCTAGCCAAGATCTACTCGTGGGTCAAACACTGCTAGTACGCGGTCCAGTCGGAGAGAACTTCGGGGCCTACTTCTGGTCGTCTATCGGGTGGCAGGATGAGCCGGGCGGCATTCCTGTGTATAGAGAACTATTTCGTTTCGCCCCGAAAGATGCAGCGACTTTCCGTAACGGTTCTATCTTAAGACAGTACGAAGCCACGCAGCACGTGACGCCGATTTTAGATCTCGAGGTCTATTTTGACAACGGCGTATTTGTTAGGTCAACTAGACCTGAGACTGTCAAGTACTATGATTCCGCGTATAGATACGAGGACATCATACAGGACATCACGATCTCGTCCCAGAAGTTTTATCGCGTAGAAAAATCTTTTACGCCACCGGAATTCGCAACAACCTGGGCTGGTGAGCAGCCTAACACACCCCGCGTAGAGGAGGTTTTCGGCAACCTGCTAAAGTTTGTCGTGTTGTCTGAGTGTAACGCTCGGATTTTTTCGAGACTCGGGGCACAGGTCTCAACCAATAAGTTGGGAACCGCGACAGTGAATGTCACATCTAAGTCTAACACAGAAGCCTCATACACGTACGTGTGGGAGAGTACTCGGTACTCCTCAGATCCTACGCAACTCTCCTACTTTCCGCAGAGCGCTTTTGCCTTTGGGCCAATTAACTACGGCGCCGGTACTATCGCGCTATGAGCCAAGTTCTGCCGCAATCTAAACTTGGAAAGATCGTCACAAAGCCGCTTGTAGACGGATTTGCTCGTATTGACGTAGCTAACTCAGAAGCACTTGATATTCTTAATCTCAGTCCAGTCAGTACCGTCTGGGGCCGTTCAAGTGGTCGTCCTATCTACGATCGTTTGCCTGGAATCTCGCAAGGATATCGGGAAGAGTATTTTGGTGAGGTGGGGCGCGGGTTGGTCTATGTGGAGCCGCAGTTCGGTGTTACTTTCGGCCCAGGGTCATTGGAAGTCGGAGCATTACAGAATGATCCGCGGGTTCTCGTTGTCTATAATGGTACTATCACGTGGGCGTACGGCCAGATTCAGACTGACACACTTGCTGTCAATCTTGAGACGATTGTCGACGGCGGGATACAGGACGGATCATATCAGGTAGGCTACTATCTCAATCAGGTCTCTCCGGACGAGGCCAAATACTCAAAGTACGAAGTTCAGAACTACTCGTTAGGCGCAAGTCAAACAATCTATTTCGCTTCGGCAGAAGCGAAGTATCATCCCGTACTTTCAATTTTTTCAGAACCAACCGACGGTAGTTGGACTCCGACAGAATTTTTTGAGACCGGCGCCTACTCAGACGGATCACAGGTCATCATGGACTTTACAGAGTCCGTGGTGGCCCGCGAATTCTCCATTGAAGCAACTTCGTCTGGGTTGGCCTCGGCTAAGTGCGCCTTGTACGCTTCAGACGACGCGGTGATATGGAATCTAGAAGATTCTGTTTCTTCTCGCAATGGCGTCTGGTCACTTCAGTCTCCGAGCGAGGTGGGATATAGATACTTCAAATTCTTCTTCTGGGGCGGCACGGCTGATGTCTCCGAGGTAAGATATTCCGGAGAAGCGGTCTTTCGCGTTCAAAGACCGACCGGTTTTACGTCTGAAGCCGAGATCTTTCTCGAAGGTGAGTACGACGAGATCAACCGTCCGCATATCACTCTCGCGATCATCACCGTAAACAATTACGAGATCTCTGAGATCCGTGATACGCGAAGCCAAACCTCCGTAAAGTATGAGCCTGTCGCGAGTTGGCTTACCGACTTTCAGGACTCAACGCTACGATCATTGGTCTCGAGCATCGAAGGCTACTCGTCGCTCTATATGTCTCCCTCAAAAGGAGGTGAGTTATTCTATGAGAGGCTTTTAGAGGAAAACTTCGCTTTAGAGTCAGACACTACAACCCCACAGATCATATTCCCTTCAGGAGTTGAACTTGAGCCGGGACGGACCGTAGTTGGGGAAGCGGCTCTCGGAACCGAGCCGATCGGGGATGTGGTAGCGACAGACCCGCAGGGTTTTGTCATCATTGGAACGGAGATTCCATTTTCTCAATCAGACTCGAGTGTACGGCCAAACAGAATTATTCTTCTCTCGGATCCGACTCTCTCTAGTTCATTAGCCAATAAAGCGTACACTGATTTCGCCCTTATTCCTTCATTAGACAATGGCAAGTACTGACGTGATTTCCGGGGCTAATGTTCAGATAACGGGTACTCTTGATATGAGAGAAAATCCGATAACAGGGCTAATATCTGATGTGAATGCCTATCCGCTATCGCCCAGTGATGGGGCGACTAAGGCGTACGTCGACTATCAAAAAGCACAGATTCAAGCGAGTCTTCCCGCACTCGCGAATAATGGGACGTACTGAGTAGAGCATGGCGAGTCCTGTTTTCGACAAAGAGCAATATGAGCTAAGAGGCCATCTTCCAACTCCGATGACGGAGGCACAGAGGACAGCTCTTAACCTAGCGATATCACGTGTCAACGGTCAGGTCGACTGGAATGCCCAACTATTGGGATTCAGCGGTCCGAACTACTGGGGGTCGAGGATCGCGACCACAGATGGGTCTTATAAGTGGAAAGGACTTCCAGAGACCGTCTCTGAGAAAAGAGCCGTACAGGTCGGAGCGTTTGGTGTATACAATAAAGACAAAGAATACTCACAGCGGCCCGCGCCGTATAACCGCTCAGAAGTCAGAGCCTCCGCTGACAGTACGTTCGATATTTTTGAGGAAAACGACCAGACGAGAGTTGTTCCTTTCGGCCAGCCTCGCGAGATTCTATACGAGCAGACCCCTAGACTTATCACAGGCGGGGAGTATATTTTCAATGCTCTTGTCGATGTAGAGTCTAATACTGGGGCTACGGAGTGGCTATACGTCGTACAGGACTTAGATCAGAAAATAACATCCGTGCGCTTATTGGGCGAGGGCACTGAGTCTCAAGCGATTAGCGTAAGGATCAAAGATTCTTTAGCTTCGCCTTTCCTGTTCTTTTTGGAGTCCTGGCGGGATATTTCAGATTGGACTTCTCAGCAGGTACTTGACCAATATGTTGGCGTTTGGGGAAATAAAGGTAGCTCGGTTGCCGCTCATTTCGTTTTCGACGCACTTGACATACACGGATTCAACGAGGAAGAGGGCCTCTCATTAGACAATGTTCTCGAGAGCATTACGATCGCAGGACTGTTGGAGTTAGTCGGTCTTGTCCCCGGCCCGGCGACTCCGCGGACCGTAGACCATTACAATTTTTACATCGGTGATTGCGACGACTTTTATCAGCCAACCGTTTCCTTAGAGACCAAAATCGTAAGGATCCAGACTGAGAATTACGAGGCTATACTTACAGAGAATGGATTTGAAATTTCCGAAGATGATGGGGCGTGCTCCATTCTCGATCCAACGGGAATTATTCTAGAAACAGATGGCCCGGACGAGCCTACGAGCATCATTGATAACGGAACATTTGAGGACGCGATCCCACCGGTTGACAGTTTGAATAATGGCGAATACCCGGGAACTTCGTCCTCCACCGTAAGTGATGATGGCGTCTTTGGCCAGCAGCCCGCGGAGCTTTTTACCGAAAGTTTTGACGCCTTAGCGATTAACGACCCAAGCTATGATAACTCCGCTTGTTACCTACCACCAGATCCCGAGTTTGGGATTTGTGACACGCCAAACTACACACTCACTCTTCGCCAATTTTTCGATTCCGATCCATCCCTAATCTCGACTGATCCAGGCCCAGAGACAAGCAATGCACTTGGGTGTAATGGCGTACAATTTCTGTTTCCACCGACCTGTTTCATAGACAACGCCGAGTATCCCGCTGTACTTGGACAATTTTATCTTGACGGCGGAGATTATGACTTTCCGGTTATTCCCACCAATAGTGTAGGTGACGGGCTCTACGATAGAGATCCTTTCTCAGTGTGCGATGGCCTACCCGAGGACTATGAGAGGATCATTGAGAGTGACGACTTAATTGTTGATGTCGCCGGTGAAGCCGGTCCAATCCTTATGTCTGATCCCGGGGCGGATAACGAGACTGTTCTTATCGCCTCAGGTGGAGAATACGATGGGGATGAGATCGCCTTCGATGGACTTGAGCTCGAAACAGTATCTTTTGAGTACGAGCCTAAGACAACGTATGGTGAGACTCGGTTCCCGTGTGTTGAGTGGGTGTTCGACCCTTCGCTTGACAACTCCACCTATTTTCCAGTCGCTGCAGAAGCCGCGTGGATGGGGACTGACGACGGAGAATATGACAGGCGGCGAAGTTCAATCGAAATCGCCTCTCAAGGTGACATCCCATGCGTTGGCAATCTTACATTTGTAGGAGGTTTCCTATCGTTTGATGACGGGGTCTTTGACGAGATAGTCGCCCCTAACTGCGACTTTGTAGATCTGACACCCCCGAACTGTGATGTGGTCGACGGCCAACTGTACCAGCCAGGCATCAATCCCCTTGTTCCGCCCTTGAGCAACACTGAGTGTGGGTCTGAGTGTGGTACTGTGGACAATGGACCCTATCTATACGGTCAAGCTCAAGATACCGAGGCCGTAATTGATGAAGGGTCTCTGGACACTTGCGTAATCTATGACAACACCGAGTACGATTTGGTTCAGCCATTCCCAGGCGTAGACTGCATCGCGTATAACAACGGGTCTTATGCCGGAGGAAATCTTCCCTTCCCGATAGACTGCGTTGTGAGCGACCAAAACAATTTCATTGGTGGGCCTTACAGTCCGCCAGCGATTGATGATGGGTTCTATACAACTCAAACCATTGTTGAAATACTGATTCTTGCAACTGAGTCGGGCTTAGAGCTTATCACCGAAGGTGACGATCTTCTGGGGTATGATCCGGCTTTTATTACTCCAATTACTGTACCTTCAAACTGTACTCCATGCTCCACAGACGGTCCAGTACCAATCGTCGTGGATTGCACTCTTGACAATGGCGATTTTGAGAGTCCGTCTCCTCCCACAGCCGATGCGAACGACGGGTTTTACGACCGCGATCTTGACCCATTCTGTGTTCCATGTCAGGATCCTAACTCTCTTGTGATTCCATGCCCAGTGGAGATGCTGCGTGTGCGACTTGATCAGTTAATCTTCTCCGCCCCGAGATGGCGTATGTGCCCATCGGTGATGAACTCGTTGACGCCTCTTCGACTCTGGAAGAATCGCGTTCTAAACGTTCCAGACATCGAAATTGACAACGTGTATGTCAATTCTTTAGTTGCCGACGAGAACTCTGGCCCCGAAAGTCCGCGCTCTTACAGACATTTCGCACGGTTGCCGGTCGATTATAGCCGAAATAGCAAGTTTTGGAACAGAACCCAGGCGGTCCTTGCCAATGAAAGCTATTTCAGTCGTGCTCTTCCAACGTCACAGACTCAGCTTCCTGTGCTTGACCAGAAGCCGCTACTTTATGATGAAGTCTATAGTATTGACCCGGACCTTATTCGAGATGATGCTGTATTTTACGTGGAGGATTATTTAGTCTCCACTGTGGTAAATGGGGACGGCATCAAAGAAGACGGATTCGAGAGTGCTCTGGAAGCATTTGAGGCGCCGAGCGCGTCATTACCGTACGTCGGAGCCACAATCATCAACTACGACGCTTACGAGTCTCGTTTGCTCAACGGCGATGGGACAAGAGTAGGAAATTACCTTAAGTGGAATCGTCGGGACAAGGATCTTACAGGATTCCTCGCGGTTGATATCGAAGACTTCGCTCTTAGATACACTGGGGCATCTGAGCCCGTAGTCAGTGATGCCAGTCGTACTCTCATTCCGAATGTCGAATTTCCGGATGATCCCGACGAAGCGTCATTTTCTAACTACGCCGTTAGCTACGCTTACTTCGTAGCCGATATGTCGGCGGGGGACGATCCGGTATTTGATCCTAAGTCGTTCTTCTGTCACCGCTCAAAGTCTATTGACAATGTTCAAAGAATCGTCGATGAGCTTGCCACTCAGGAGAATATACCTATTCTCACAGAGGACTATCAATTCCTAGATCCGTTTGGCATCGAAAGACTGGAAAACAGCCCAGTTAATACTAACACCCGTTACATCCTTCATAACTAACATGGAACACGAAGAGATTGAAGCTCCAGTAGCAAAACAACAGAAGAAAGCCCAAGGATTCTCGACCACAAAAGAGGAGCTAAGCGTAGAAATTGTAGTTTTTGAAACGGTTGAAGAGCCCAAAGTAGAAGTTGTCGCCCCGGTGATAAAACACCATTCGCAGCTTGTTCGACCACTTACACCTAAGAAAGCCGCAACCCGTCGTGGGCTGAAGGGAGCCTCAAACACCCGCCCTTGATCTAACTAACTCATGGCAAAAACTACAAACAACATCGACCAATTGGCTGGCATTCTCCTTAAATCATTTCGCGGTGCTCAACAAGCTGCTGGAATGAGTGGCCAGATGCAAAACACCTTCGGGACTATTGTAGATGTAGCGGACCCTAAAAATGAAGGGAGAGTCCGTGTTATTCTCGATCAAACTAATCCGGAATATCTTAAAGGAAAAGGATTTGAACAAAGCGGAAAGCCAACCGAAACGGACTGGATCTATCCCGGTGTTCCACTGAAAGGAAAGCAACCGCCCGGCTTAAAAGGGGCGAGAGTGCCAATTACGCCCCGAGACGGTGATCCAAACCGTCTTAATTTTGGCGATCCTGTATATGATCCTAGCGAATTTAGCGAGGCAAAGCAACCTCAAAACTCGGCGATGACCCGCCTTCCATGTTATCCGTCTGGGCAACTTCCTGAAGCTTCGGTTGACAACATTGGGTGTATGCTCATAGAGACCGGCGGTCCGCAAGGACATGATTGGTTATGTGTATGTTTGAATCGCGGAGGTTATAAATGGGTGAGGCATATCGACAGGCTGCATATTCACCTAACTCAGGTTCCTGACAGCTCTGGTGATAGTGAAGGCCAGGTCAATGACGATGTGGAGGCTACGACCTAATGACTACTTTGGGCTTAGATAGCATTCCCATGCTCGAACGTTACTTTCTCAAAGCTATCGCGGCCGGCAATCAGATTGAGGCGGATCGTCTTAAACAACAAATCATTGAGATCAAGGGAGAAGCAGAACCGCCGAAAGTTGATTTAGACTCGGGTGTATTTACTGGAACAGAGGATGAGCCACTTTACCCTTTCCTAACCTGACGGGGTAAAAACGTTCAAACGCAGGTCTTAAATGGCTATCAGCATGCAATTGCTTCTTTCGGACTACGAAAGAGCCAGAGCGGCTGGTAATACCGACCGCGCAAAGTCTATCTTCAAGGAGATGGAGAAGATCGGGCTGCCCGACCGGTTAAAACCAAAATCTAAGTTACGTAGAACAAATGCTCAGGCCAAGAAACAAACAGCGCCTGTGGGCCCCCTATTAGATCCGGGGCGGTTCTGATGCCCAACTACGACATCAAAGACTATGACGATACCACCAGCCGCCCTGTCGAATGGTGGGAGACTATTGGTGGAGAAGGTCCAAAACCTTACGCTACGGCGGCATGGGTCTACTTCCAGACGGTAGTAGAACTTGAAGAAAAGCTTGCCAGAGTGCTAGTTTACGACCAGTACGCGGACTCACCGGGCATTCTGCCTCTTATCCCCCAGTCTGTAGGCAGCCTGGCTACTGATCCGAATTTCGGTGATCCTCTTGAGACTGATCCGGTAGGCGACGAGATCGGAGCCGAACTGAATAATGCCTATTGGGCCTCTATCAACGGAGACACCGGACCTGAGGCATCTTTGGAGATCTCTGGGGACGGTGATTTAGACGGGGTCTTGATAGAGGCGGCAAGAAGTTCTGTTCCACAAGATGATCGCCCGCCAGGAACTCTATTAGGATCGGTGTCTTACGAGCTTTTTGGAAGTACTGTCACGATCACCGACTGGGAACATCTCAACTGGCAGGACGACACCCCCGTCTATAAAGCCGTCAAGGTAATTCTAAAAGAACTTCCGGCCTGCGTATCTGAGATTAAAGTGCTCGATCCTCCGCACGCGTTCTGGACCTCACTCGGGTTCCTGCCTAACTTTAAGGGCGACCAGTACCTTCACCTCTACACAGCGTAAGCTATGGCAGCTCCTCAACTTTTAGAAGCTACAGTTAAAAGCTCTACGGTCATTCAACTGACTTTTGATCAATCTCTTGACGACTCAATCGCGGTTCCTTTAACTTGTTTCTCGGTCAACTACGGCAAATTTCCAGTCGCACAGCGTAATTACGTCGATTCCGCAACGGTGGAGTTGACTATTGGCCGAAATATCACGCCGCTTGATAAATTATTCGTAAATTATACACCACCAAACGTTGTCGAACTAGCGTTGAGAGCCCCGGTTAAGCCTGACGCTAGCGCCGCCACGATCCGTAGGAACGCCGTTCGCTCTTTCTTCAAAGTCCCGGCAAAGAACTTACTTCAGGTCAATGAGAGAGTTCTTGGGTGGGAGGCAAATGCAAATCTCGGAAAGTACGCGAATGGTCAAGGATATTCAAGGGTTGACCGCGGTCAAAACCCACGTACCGCAACACCCGATGACTTTATCCTCGCGTATGGTCTGAGAGAAGCGATTCAAATCACGAACATTGATGATGCCGATGCGGCTCAACCCAACACAGACCGCCTGTGGATGGCGATCCAGGACGGCGATGCTCTCATCGATTCGTACATCAACCAATCGACAAAGGCAGGAAAACTTCTTGTAAGTTCTAATCGGCGCCGCACAGCCTTGATTCTCGCCCGATACTACCTTGATACGGTTCGCCGCCGTGAAGACATTCTCAAGGACTATGAGAGGGCGATTAAGGAACTCGACGCGGCTACGACGTACAATCCTGCTGTACGCCCTGACGCTGACATGGCGATCAACTCACGGGCGGGTATCTTACGCTCCTGGCGTATTCCTCAGTATTACAATGGCGTTAGCGGTAAGGGCTTTAGTGGCTGGTGGACGGACTCCGCAGGGGACCGGGTACAGGATTATCGCTACGACTTCTACAATGCGGAAAACAATAATGATGATCCGAATTGGGGCGACGGGCTCGGTAGCGAAGCCAGCAACTCATATGTTCCTCAGCAACCTGCCGACGACGGCGCGGTTATCACATCCGGCAATTCTGTAAGTTCCTGAGATGTCCCTTAACTTTCCCTCTAATCCTACCATTGGACAGGCGTACACCGTCGGAGACGTAACTTGGGTGTGGAATGGCGCTTACTGGACGAACGCCACTGAGCCGATCTTTCTTCCACCGGTGAGTGTAGGATCTACACCGCCTGCGAACCCGTCCTCTGGTGATCTTTGGTGGAATACGGCGGACGAGGAACTCTACATCTTTCTCGTAAATCCATCCGGGTCGAGCTGGGAAGTTGCGACTACTGCTTCATTCGTACAGACACCACCCGTCACAGTCGGGTCGGTCCCACCAGCGAATCCGGAAGAGGGTGATCTTTGGTGGAATCCAAGCACCGAAATTTTCTCGGTTTACTACATAAGCGGCGCGGGCGCAAGTTGGCAGTCCCTCTCATCGCCGAGTATTGTCATTCCGCCGCCTGTCGTCATCGGGACCAGTCCTCCGGCAAGTCCAGAAGAAGGCGACTTGTGGTGGAGCCCCGCTGACGAATTGATGCGGGTATATTACGTTAGTTCCTCCGGAGCGACATGGGAGGTTGTGAGCGGAGGATCCTCATCAAGCGCCCCGGTCGCGGTTGGTTCTATACCGCCCGCTTTACCCGAGGAAGGAGATCTGTGGTGGAACTCTGAGATCGGTGATCTCTTCGTGTACTACATTGACTTCGACGGAGCTCAATGGGTTCGTGCGTCGACAAATATAGGTGAGAAAGGTGTAACTGGCGTCACGGGGGCGACCGGTGTTGCTGGAACTCCTGGAGCTACTGGTCCGACCGGGACTCCCGGAGTTAGCGGCGCAACAGGTCCTACAGGCCCCGCTGGATCATTTGGAAGCGATGGGGCAACTGGTGCGACGGGACCTGCAGGCGCAACAGGCGCCGGAGTTACAGGGGCCACAGGCATTTCGGGTCCCTCTGGAGCCACAGGGCCAATTGGTCCAACTGGCGCCGGTGTTACGGGAGCAACAGGAGTTGAAGGACCTACTGGAGCTACTGGACCAATTGGCCCAACCGGGGCGGGTGTAACTGGAGCCAGCGGTATTCAAGGCGCTACTGGCGCACAAGGTGCAACAGGTGTCCAAGGCGCAACTGGTGCTGGCGTAACGGGTGCCACCGGAGCTACAGGGATCGGCGCAACTGGAGCCTCTGGCGCAGGAGCAACCGGCGCTACTGGCATACAAGGTGCTACAGGCTTCATCGGCGGGACTGGCGCCACTGGTATTCAAGGTGCAACTGGCGCAGGCGTTGACGGTGCTACTGGCGCGACTGGGGTCGGGATCACTGGTGCAACCGGTCCCTCTGGAGCTACGGGGGCTGGTGTTACAGGCGCCACGGGGGCAACAGGTGTTGCTGGCGCAGATGGGGCTACGGGCGCAACTGGCGCCATTGGTGTGTCTGGAGCTACAGGCGCTACTGGTGCAGCGGGAGTAAGTGGAGCTACTGGCGCTACGGGTGCTCAAGGCGCTACAGGAGCGGGAGTAACTGGCGCCAC
Source organism: uncultured Microbacteriaceae bacterium (assembly GCA_937920245.1). GTDB lineage: Bacteria > Actinomycetota > Actinomycetes > Actinomycetales > Microbacteriaceae > Aquiluna. The sequence goes on along the minus strand of CALGUV010000039.1, from coordinate 19,936 downwards.
CGGAGTTGCTGGCATTGATGGAGCCACAGGCGCGACAGGCGCATCTGGAGCGGTAGGCGCAACTGGTGCCGGGACCGCTGGAGCTACCGGCGCCACGGGCATTCAAGGCGCAACGGGTATTAACGGAGCAACAGGCGCTACGGGCGCAGGCATTGACGGTGCTACTGGTGCTACTGGTGCCATAGGTGTTATTGGAGTTAGCGGAGCCACAGGCGCAACAGGCATAGGTGCTACGGGAGCTACAGGCATCAGCGGCGTTGGAGTTACAGGCGCCACGGGAGCAACTGGTGCAGGAGTAACTGGTGCAACGGGCGCTTCCGGTATTTCAGGAGCCACTGGGGCCACTGGAGCGGTAGGTGTTTCCGGTGCTACGGGGGCTACAGGTATTGCGGGTGTTGATGGCGCAACTGGTGCCACAGGTGTAGCCGGGTTTGATGGGGCAACAGGCGCAACAGGCGTAGTTGGTGTCACAGGCGCAACTGGAGTTATCGGTGTCTCCGGAGTAACTGGAGCAACAGGAGCTGCTGGTGTTTCAGGTGCAACTGGTGCCACAGGTGTAGCCGGACTCGATGGCGCTACTGGCGCCACCGGCGTGGTAGGAGCGAGCGGAGCAACAGGTGCAGCTGGGGTTGACGGCGCAACCGGTGCTACTGGCGCCACAGGAGTTGGCACTGCGGGTGCCACTGGTGTTGTAGGTGTTTCAGGGGCGACAGGCGCCACCGGGGTCATCGGCGTAAGTGGTGCAACTGGTGTTGCTGGAGTAAGTGGAGCTACCGGCGCCACTGGTGTAGTGGGCGTTAGCGGCGCCACTGGCGCGACAGGAGTGGTGGGCGTATCCGGGGCCACTGGTGCTACAGGTGCCGTAGGGGTAAGTGGAGCCACAGGTGCTGCTGGTGCTGACGGGGCTACGGGTGCCACCGGGGCTGTCGGAGTCACCGGTGCAACTGGAGTCGCTGGGATAGATGGTGCAACCGGCGCTACTGGATCTATCGGTATCTCCGGAGCTACTGGCGCTACTGGCGTGGTGGGCGTATCTGGCGCCACCGGGGCTACAGGTGTAGCTGGCATTGATGGAGCCACAGGTGCCACTGGCGTCGTTGGTGTCTCAGGCGCTACTGGTGCTCAGGGCGCCACTGGTGTTGGTGCTACCGGGGCTACGGGTGCAGCCGGGCTCGACGGAGCAACTGGCGCAACAGGCGCCATCGGTGTAAGCGGCGCTACGGGCGCTACAGGAGTTGGGGTAAGTGGAGCTACAGGAGCCACTGGTGTAGGCGCCACCGGAGCCACTGGCCCTGGAGCCACTGTCACCATTGGCACCAGTGCTGCGGATGTATTATCTATTGGTGCGGTTACTCCCGGAGAGATCACCGCCGTTGATGCGGCTGCCGACAAGATCGTCTTCTGGGACGACAGCGCAAGTGAGCTAACTTATCTTACAGTAGGAAGTAACTTAACTATTACGGACACTACTATTGCTGCAACTGGCGGTGGTGGTGGTGGTGGTACGACCTACACCTACTCCAGTTCTGCACCAGTATCTCCGTCTGCCGGTGACGAGTGGCTAGACAGCACATCAGGAATACTTTATACTTATGTGAATGACGGAAACAGTTCCGCATGGGTCGAGTTGGGCCCCTTTGGCGCTGAAAGTATTAGCCCCACCATCGCTGGAATGATCTTCTAATGGCTGCTCCTAACCTCAAAAATCCCACCACAATTACCGGCAAGACTGCCCGGTATGCCGTGACCGCATCGCTGGCTAATGCACTGGCGAATAGCGCAGCAAGCGGCAAAGCACTAAAGATCAATAGCATCTTCTGCGCCAATGTGGATGGCAGTAATGCTGCTGACATCAGCGTTTCCATTTATGACGGCAGCACTGATCGCTACCTAGCCAAGACGATTGCTGTGCCTGCTGATGCCACGCAAATCATCAGCACCAAGGAGACATATTTCTACCTAGAAGAAGGCGACTCCATCCGCGCAGTGGCCAATGCAGCCGACGACCTAGAGCTGATCATTGGCTACGAGGACATCTCATGATTGGGTTTAATGGCGGGCTGATTGGTGGATTGGCCACTGATCGAGACACCTCTCTTGTAAGCGCTAAGGGAGTATGGACACTGCCCGAGCAAAGAAACGCAAAACTTGCAAATCTATGGCCTGTTGTTACTGTGGGAGTCGCCGCAACTGGCGGCACTGAAACTGATATTACAGACGGCGGCTTCAGCTACAGAGTGCATACTTTTACAAACTCTGGCTCTTTTGTTGTTGGAGCCGGAGGCACAGTCGAGTACCTTGTTGTTGCTGGCGGTGGTGGTGGCGGTAAAAACGGTGGTGGTGGTGGCGGGGCAGGCGGCTTCCGCACTGGGCAACTAACCAACGTCGCTGTTGATACATACGCCATTACAGTTGGCACTGGTGGTGCAGGAGGTACCGGCACATCGCGGGGCACTCAAGGCAACAATTCTATATTTAGCACAATTACAAGCACAGGCGGTGGCGGTGGCGGTAGCAGGGATGGTGCAGAAGGTACAGGCGGATCAGGAGGTTCAGGCGGTGGCGGCGGCGGTGTTGATGCCCCGCAATCGGGCGGCGCAGGCAATACACCCTCAACATCTCCGTCTCAAGGTAACAATGGTGGAGTAAACGGTGGCAGTGGCGGTGGTCAATTAGGTGGCGGTGGCGGTGGGGCCGGAGCGGTTGGGGCTGCTACAACGATTGGCGGCACTAGCAATGCAGGCGCCGGTGGGGCAGGATCGCCTAGCAGCATTCGCACTGGCAGCAGCACCACCTATGCAGGCGGCGGGGGAGGCGGCTTAACAGTTGCCGATGCTTCGCGGATTGCTGGCGCTGGTGGTAGCGGTGGCGGTGGCGGTGGATCTGGCACTAATGACGTTGCAGGCACTGCTGGCACAGCAAACACTGGTGGCGGTGGCGGTGGCGGTGGAAACGCTGCCGATGGTGGCGCAGGCGGCTCCGGAATAGTAATTATTCGCTACCTCATCTGATGCTCTACTCCTTCCGACAGCAACGCCCCGCACCACTGCCCAACCGCATCCGGCTGTCGAACGGTTTCACGCGCTACGCACACCAACCACCAACGGCTGAGGAGATCCTCGACGCCGGCTACGTCGCCTACACCGAACCCGCTTACGACGCTGCCACTGAGCAGCTCCTATGGGTGGATGGCGCCTATGTGATCGAAGCATTGCCTCCCCCAATCCCAACACCACGCTGGGTGGACTTCTCAGCCATCGTGATGAGCCTGCCAGCCATCAACGTGATGCTCGGCGCCGTGCTGCAAGCTGCACCTGGCCTATACGGCGGCTTGGTGGTTGGCTTGCAGAATGCCAGCGAAGGTGATAGCCGCGTGTTTCTGAACTCTTGGAATACCGCTTTTGCGATGGGGCTGCTCAGTGCTGAACTCATCACTACAGTGCAACAACTAGCCACCGAGTACGACCTCCCAGAAGTCTTCATCGACTCCCTCGCCCCATAACCCCCTTATGGCACTCGATTTCCCAACATCGCCCTCGGTCAACGACCTCTACACGGATAGCGGCAGAACTTGGCGCTGGAACGGAACGGGCTGGGCAATGCTCCCTGGCCCACCACCAGGCATCGACGATTGGTTTGTCATTGCTGTATCAGACGAAAACACTGACCTTACCACTGGCACTAATAAGGTGTATTTTCGGATGCCATATGCTGGCACGTTACTGGCAGTAAGAGCTTCCGTTAATACTGCGCCAACTGACGCCAACATAGAAGTTGACATTTACGAAAATACTGGTGGCGGGCCTGTCAGCGTCCTTAGCACCGTGCTAAGCATTGATGCGTCTGAAACAACTTCTACAACTGCTGCAGTTCCAGCAGTCATCTCCGACTCAGCCTTGGCTGATGACGCTGAAATAACCATCGACATTGACCAAGTGGGGAGCACCATCAAAGGCAAAGGACTTAAGGTGTATTTGAAAACGAGGCGCAGCGCATGACAGCTAAAGCACTCTGGAACTTAGACGAATCAAAGCTGGTTGGGTATCCACGTAATGACGACGAGCCTGTGGCAGGCCTAGATACCAACCGCTACGCCACCGTGAGCCTGGTGCGTGAGCCAGAGCCTACATATAACCCCATAGAGGAATACCTGGTCCTTACAACTGCCATTGACCTTGACGCACTCACCTACACCTACGGCTGGTCGGTGGAGACACTGCCGCCGCCTGGGCCGGACTATCAAGGCTTCTACTCCGCACTGCTAATAAGCGCCTGTTATCAAGCCGTGCTGGCAGAAGTGCTGTCAACTACGTCGCCTGCTCCGGCTGGTGCATTGGCAGTATTCGTGAGCGCAATGCAGGACTGTCTTAGCGGCAGAGCCAACCCTGCTGCCATGCAAGGTGCCATTTGGTTGTTACTTGGTCAGTTGAATTTGGACATGGTGCATGTGGTTGAATTGCAGGCCATGCTTGTTGACGCTCACCTTGATCAGTTGTATTCGCTAACGCCTCAGGCAACAATTACAGAAACAGGAACGGCTGAAACTATAATCTCCGTAGAATCATGAGTCTTATTTACATTAACCCGTATACTTATTACGTTGTAGCCACAGGAGGCGTTGTGCCGGCCGGCACGGTAATTACAGTCGGCGGATTAAGTTACAGATACCATACATTTAATTCAACTGGAACATTCACCGTCAGTGTTGGCGGGTTAATTGAATATCTTATTATTGGTGGTGGCGGTGGCGGTGGCGGCAGACTTGGCGGTGGCGGTGGCGCTGGAGGTTATAGGTGTTCAGTTGTAGGAGAAAGTTCCGGCGGCGGTGCATCAGCAGAAGCACGAATAACTCTTACGCCACAAGCCTATACGGTCACTGTTGGCCTTGGTGGCGCAGGTGGCCCAGCCGGTGGTGGGGCCGGCAGTGACGGAACAAATGGCGGCAATTCTTCCCTTGTAGGAACGGACCACACAATTACTGCTACAGGCGGCGGCGGTGGTGGTGGCGGAGACAACAGAGCAGGAAAATCAGGAGGATCTGGCGGTGGCGCCAGTGATGCCAATGGTGCCGGGGGTGCTGCTACGGCTAACCAGGGATACGCAGGCGGAACTTCTAGCAATGGAAGCGGTAGTGGCGGTGGCGGCGCTGGCGCTGCTGGCGAAGATTCAACACTCAAAAGTAGAGGAGGAAATGGCGGCAATGGCGTTTCATCTTCTATTAACAATACTACTACTGCTCGGGGTGGTGGAGGCGGTGGAGGTGTATTTAATGGTTCACAGGGCCTTGGTGGTACTGGTGGTGGCGGTAATGCCATCGCCCAAGCCACTGGCCAAGCAGGAACTGCAAATACCGGTGGCGGCGGCGGTGGCAGCGGCCAGACACCCCTTTTTGACCAAGCTGGTGGCGCGGGCGGTTCCGGCGTTGTAATAATCCGCTATCGCATCGCATAATGTTCCTTAGATGAAACCACACCTGCACCTCGTCGGCATTTTCCACACCCAGCACACTGCCGCGTATAGCCACTGCGCCTTCACCGGCAAAGCCTTGCGCTTTCCCAAGATGATGCAAGGGCAGGGCTACACCGTTATCGAATACAGCAACGCCGGCAGCGAGAGCAGCGCAGATGAACACGTCACCATGCTCGACGCAGCAGAATTTGGCGCGTTATTCCAGCGCAGCGAAACCGACTTCCACGGCAACGATGCCACTGTCGGCAGCGCAGCCCACGCGCTCTTCGAGCAACGCCTGATCCCAGCACTACGCGAGCGCCTGCAGCCACAAGACATCATCTGCCACCCATTTGGCCACGCGCACCAGGGGCTCATGGCTGAGTTCCCCAACCATCAGCACGTCGAAACTGGTATCGGCTACCCAACGCTGATGCCCAACAGTTTTCGTATCTTCGAGAGCTACGCCTGGATGCACTACCACCAAGGCAAAGAAGGCCGCAATGGCAAAAACTACGAATGGGTGGTGCCTAATTACTACGACCTCGATGACTGGGACGTACGCACAGAACATGGTTCATATCTTGCATTCCTGGGACGTATTACCGAACTAAAAGGTATTGATACCATTCGTGCCATTGCAGAACATAGTCCATGGCCCATTGTGCTACATGGTCAAGGTGATCCATCCCGCTGGCAGCACCCAAACATTGAGTATCGCGGACCGTTGTCTGGCCGCAAACGCAGCGAGTTCCTTGGTAATGCACGTGCATTGTTAGCACCTACAGTATTCACTGAACCCTTCTGTGGTATGGCAGTGGAAGCAATGCTGTGCGGCACACCAGTAGTAAGTGTGGACTATGGTGCTATGACTGAAACAATCCAGCCTGGCATGGGGTTCCGCTGTCACACTTTACAAGATTGGCTAGATGGAATCAACGATGTTGGCACTTTGAATCGTCAAGCCATCGCAGATCGAGCACGCAGTATATATAGTCTTGATGCTTGTGGTAAACAATATGACAAGATATTCAAACAGATAAATGACTTGTATCGTGCTGGTTGGTATGAGTTGCGCGAAATTAGTTATACCCAAATAAAACACGAAGAAGGTCCATTTGCTGAACGCCTTGCAACGTGGATTGCCGATACACTTAAACCGCAAACAGTGCTAGACATTGGGTGTGGCCCCGGAATATATGTAGACGCCCTACGTGACCATGGTATTGAAGCCATTGGAATTGACACTGACAAACGAGTTAAAGGCAAGCCGTACTTAAAACAAGAAAGCCTATTTGAAACTAGCAGTACAGCCGAAGTTGTTATCTGCCTAGAAGTAGCTGAACACATCGCTGAAGATATGGCTGAACAAATTGCCGCCTGTGTTGCCGACTCTGTAGTACCCGGTGGCATACTAATCTGGACCGCAGCAAAACCCGGTCAGGGCGGAACCGGTCACATAAACTGTCAACCAAAAGATTATTGGCTACAACTACTAAGCAACTATGGACTGCAACGCAATGAACTTCTTGAAACCCAACTACTAGACTATACTAAAAGCGGATATCACATGGGTTGGTTCCTCCAGAATTTAATCGTATTATGTAAGTGATTACCCTGGAACTTGAAACAAAAGTAGTCTAGAATACAAAAGTCCATCCCTGATGGAACGGGTATTGGAACATGACCCTAGGTGTGAGAACCTGGGGTTTTCTGTTATGATACTTAGTAATAAGGACTCGCTTGAACTGCGTAGTACGCGTTACCATAGCATCCAGACTCTGCCAGATTAACAGTATTTCCTTGAGTTCCCAGCCACATATCAAGGCTTTTTTTAGTTAGCTCATGAGGATGCCCCTCATGGGCAGGAATGTCAATCCATTCAAAAATACGAATGAGCTTTGCAGCTTCGAGTGCATTACGAAGTATCAAGCCAGGATCGTCAACATGTTGCAAACAGTTATAAATCCACACCTCATCCCAATTCTTTTCACAGATTTTCTCTGCTTTGGAAACCAACAGCTCAATGTTATGTGCAGCGTAACGCAGTTGAGTCCACTTGGGATAAGTAATAGGATCCACAACTTTTGCCTTTGTAAATCCTCTTGTTTTTAAGAGCATTGAAACCGGACCACCACCAAGATCTAGAATTCTTTTCTGGTCGACACTAAACCCATGACAATGTGTAGGAATACCCATTAGCTTTGCGTAGACAAAATGTTTTGTCTCCTCGTCAAAGGTATTGCAGCAATCACCCCAATAAGCCCTCTCAAATTCAAAATCGTGATCCACTTAAGATAAGTTCAAAGCTCGTCAGTATTCTACTTAGGCGGACACCCGGGTAAAACAATAGTTAGATACGGGATAACCCCAGTAGGGATGACGTCAACCCTTGCAACTCTACAGAATCTACGAACTTTTATGTTCAACAATCATCCAACGGAGTTGGAAGAGGGTCAGTTAGCATTTAACCTTGCCGCTGAGAATCAAAATCTTTTGGAGGGAAATGCTAACATCTACATGTATGTCGGCAATGGCTCTGACCTGCGTATGGATGAGGGCGGCACGGTCCTTGTACCTGGAGATGCCGCAGCGGATGACATCACTCTCACCGGTAGCATCGCGAGCAGCGTAGTGCTTAAGGCGGATAGCACATACAGCTTAGGAACGGACTCGGTCCGTTGGGCCAGTATTTACGCTGATAATCTCTACTCCGGTGACCTTCACCTCAAGAACGATCGCGGGGACTACACTATCATTGAGGAAGAGGACGCATTGACCCTTCGTAACAACAAGACCGGCAAGATTTACAATTTCGTACTCTAAGAGCGAGCCTGATGAGATTAGACAGCATCACTCGCATCGAGCGGTTTATGGCAAACGCTCTCCTATCCTCGCCGCTGATCCCTCTCGGGGTGAATGTTCTGAGGCTAGCGGATATCTCGGATGAGGAGGGTATCCTGCAGATGGCCAACTCGATCGTGGTTCGTTACGTCGGTTCATCGGAGGAAATTGAACGACAGGCGCCACTAACCATCCTTCGTACGATGTCGTTTGAGGTCAATGTCGCCTCCCAATCCTATCTCACCCAGTCAGGACACGATTTTGCCGTGCAACTCTGTTGCGCCACGCACGAGACCCTAACCAATACGGTGCCCGCGAACACCGGTCTAGAGGTATTTGGGTCACTTCGCATGGTGACTGAGCAGTTCGCTGGCTTAACCGACTCCAGTCACTACACATACACGCAGCGATGGGAACTCATCATCCAGGATATGCATCGAGGCATCGCCATCGACCCCTGCGTTCAACGCGGCGACTGCACGAGACTATTCCCCGGCAATCTTAAAAATAGATTGAAGCCCGGAGAGACTGTTTGCGGCACCGTGATTTTCGCTCCCGTACTTCCACCGCCGAATAACACGATTTCCTATGATGGGCAGTACGCCGGGGTCGAGTTAAACAGCGATGGCGACCTGGTGTACGTGTGGGAGCCACTGAACGTGTTCATGTCCGCCGAGGAGATCGCCGCCGGATACTACCGTGTTTGCACAGGCACCAAGGATCAATCAAATACGTTTGAAGTTATCAATATCCACAAGCCTGATGGCAGTTTTGACCGGTTCTTTTTTGGCGCCGATACCGGAGGCCGCTTGATGCTGATGGGTGGGGATCTGGTGAGGGTCAATAATGACATTCCCGGAGAAGTCGAGAGCGGCGGAAACTCTGAGAATTACTTCGGTGCTAATTTTCCGCGAACGGGCTACGGCCAGATCTCAACTATCACGCCCGCATTTATCTACGCCGATCCGACGTCACAGACCACCGCGAAGGCTCTTGTCACGCCGGGCACTGTGTTCCCGACAGCGGACGGCGTCACTCTCGTCTACGATGACGTGCTGTATTACCAGGTAGGAAATACGCCACTCGGTAGAGCGTGGGTGAAGGCGGACGACTTCACACTCCTTGCTCCTGACAGCTACCTTCCCAGAGTGGACTGCGATGACGAGGGGCTAGAGGAGGGTAAAATCGAAACATGCGATTAGGGTATCACGGATTGGATCTCTCCAGTCTAAGCTCCGGCATTGACTCTGCTAAGTATAGGCGTATGCGAAAGACGCACATTCGGATGCTATCGTCCCAGGTTCCCGAATCATTTATCGAAAGATTCGAGAATGAGGAGACCGCTCTTAGTGAGTTATTAGACGCCATTTACGGGACGATGGACCACGATGTATGATTCCGCCCGTCGTGAACAGCTCTGGAAGGACTATTACCGTGCGATGCACCGCGGTGACAAGAAAGGAGCTCAACAGATTTTGAACGTACTTCACAACCCGCCAAGTGGAGCACAGAGGCCGAACGCAGGAAGTTCCGGCGGTTGTTCCCGTTGTAAACGTAGCTTTTGAGGTAACATGGAAAGTAGAAATGATCGGATCGTAGAACAGAAGAGTAAGTTAGCCGAGAAGGTGCTGAAGGTGGCTGAACAGGCCCTCGGTGACATCGAAGCGACTATGGGAGAGGCCCCTATTAGGGACCTCATAAGTATATTTAATAGTTCGATTAAGGTTCATCGAGATCTGATGAGTGATATCGTAGCGATTCAGGAGAATGAGTCGAAGCAGGAGAAAGATCTCGCGCGGGAATACACAGGCAAGGTCGATGAACTTCTGAAGAAGCTTGGGCAAGGAAAGTTTGAATGAGACCAGTCATCGTTCACGCGTCGCAGCTTGAGGAACTATCAAGTTGGCGTATTTACAGGCGGGGACTTAAGGAACTGGAGTTACTCGAGGCTCCCCGCAGTGTGTTGCAGGAGTATAAGTTCCGGGCGGCTCGCACCTGTTTTCTGGCGTTCGCGGACATCATGCTCGACGGAAAGTTGCAGGTGGCGGACTTTCACGAGATCATTGGTTCCGCATTTGAGGATGTTGCCGAACTTCGATATCAGAGACTGATCGTTAGTTGCGCGCCACGATCCGGAAAGTCGATGCTGTCGCAATTATTCGTGGCGTGGTTGCTCGGTCATGACCAACAGACACAGCATATCGTAGCCTCATACGGACAACAACTTTCGAATAAATTTCACCGGGGGATCTGCGGTTACCTCCGTCACAAGCACTTCAACCGAGTCTTCCCTGAGTGGACCGGGTTCCAGGCCGACTCGAAGTACGACATGCGCGGCGGAGGTTTCATTCTCGCTACGTCTGTTGGCGGGGTGCTGACAGGATTCACCGCCGGCACGCCGTACGAGGACTCTCCGGGTGTTGGCGCGATGGTTATTGACGACCCGCTTAAAGGGTCTGACTCGAGAGCAGCCTTTGAGGAACTTGATGATTGGTGGGGTGAGCAGGCAAGTACACGTCGTACAAACCGCTGGGCGCAACTTGTCATCGGAACCCGATTTGGGGAGAAGGATCTTCACGGGCTGTTGATGGATGGGGACGGACTCTACGATGAGAAAGAGAATCCTCGGGGGTGGCGGTGGGTGAATATCGAAGCGTTATGTGAGAACGAATCAAATGATGCTCTCGGACGTAAGAATGGTGAGTCCCATTGGCCCGGAAACTCAACATTCACTGTTGATATGCTTCTGTCACAGAAACGGATCATGGGGTCCGATAAGTTCGCAGCGCTATATCAAGGCAAGCCAAACGCACAGGAAGGGTCGATCATCAAGGCGGGCTGGATTAGCGTCAAAGCGCCGGAGGATTGCCCTGAGTTTGACATCACATATCTGTCATTGGACACCGCGTTTTCCGAGAAGGAGACCGCCGATGAGAGCGTGATCGCGGTGATGGGCTTCTCAAAGAAGCACAAGGACGACATCTATGTCCGTGAAATCATCAGCGGGCGCTGGTCATTCCCCGATCTTCTCGCGATGTTACAACAGTCACAGAAGTACTACGGTGCGAAGTTCCTTACCATCGAACAGGCGGCGAGTGGTCAATCACTGATTCAGATGTTGGAACGCGAAAGCAAGATTCACATCCACCCTTTCAAACCGATTCGGTCGAAGACCGTTCGTTTACAGACTGTGGCGCCGTTGTTCGAAGCGGGTCGAGTACACTTCATCGAAGGGGCGTGGACTGACAGCACGATCAAGGAGATCACGGCATTCCCGTTCGTTCCGCATGATGACAGGACCGACGCCATTGTCTGGGGTTGTACATATTACGCATTTCACATGGACGGATCGTCTGGTAATGCGGCGGATTACATGCGAGCTGGTGCCGGACGATCCACCGATCGACAGGCGCTCATAAAGGAATTCACCGAGACAAAGTTCAATGGTCGGCAATTACTGACCGCGGGAGAGCGATCCTGGTTCTTTGGTGATGGGATGGGAACGACCTCAGAAGGTAGGCGCGGACGCAGCGATATCCGACATGATGTTGGGATGGACGGGTAAAAACTGAACAGTCCCCGCGATGCTCATAATGGCGAGCACCAATAAAGGAGGTGGTACTAATGACTTGAGACGCTTTGAATTAGCCTCATTCCCCATAAGTTCCGCCATAGATTTCATGTCAATCACTGCCAAAGAGTCTCGTAAGCAACGTCGCGCCGCGACATCGAACGAAGAGACCCACCGCGTGTCGTCCGGAATGGATCTTCTTCCCTTCTCTGCTGCCTCATGGCGGCAGGATGAGATGTGGAGGACTATTGATACAAACACGATCACGATCGCTCATGGCGCCGCTGGGACTGGAAAGACCCTACTCGCCCTGTGGAAAGGACTGACAGGCGTTAAGGACGGAAAGTACGAGCGGGTGTATTACGTTCGTAGCGATGTCGGAGTTGAATTTCAACGAGGTCGCGGGGCGCTTCCCGGCGATTTTAACGACAAGGTTCGGCCGTTGATCGGTCCCGTACTTGACAATCTTCCTGTGATGACCAGATCACGAGGCGCCGCTGAGTACCTGATCAATAAGGAGATCATCTGCCCGATCCTACTTGAGGATATTCGCGGACGATCCCTCAATGAAGCCTTTGTGATTTTAGACGAGGCCCAGAACCTTCTTCCATCACACTGTAAGACCGTGATGACTCGACTTGGTTCGGGGTCAAAAATGGCCGTGATCGGCGACACACGACAGACCGACTTAGAGGTGTTTAGACGGGACAATGGTCTGCTCGACGCCGTCCACCGTCTTCGGGACTTACGCGAGGTGGGTATCGTCCAGTTCGAGAAAGAAGACATCGTACGAAACTCGGTGATCGCCCACATCCTTGACCGCTATGATGATTGACGTCGAAAGATACACTCCTTCGTTTGACGAGGGGTCTCGAGAAGTTCTCGTGGCCCTTTTCGATTTCGCCGCTTGCGAACGTCCCGATGGTTCCCGTTATGGGATAGCTAGCGGCAAACAATGTCGGAAGGGCCGTGAGGTCGACATCGAGAACGCCTCGTGGGAGTATCTAACCAAGGGGAATTACGGCTCGGTGGAGATCGACCGGAAGCAAGGATTGATTCGTAAGACCAACATCGAAGGCCGCGACTTTGGCGAGCATGAGGCGAAACTCCAGAAGTTGATGGGTGATGCCGGGTTCAGTCCGAAACTTCATCGAGCGTCGAAGGATGAGATAGTCATGGATCTCGCACCCGGCAAGACGATCTGGAAAGATTATCGCCCAGGTGAAGGTGAGAAGGGCGTCAGGTTCAACGAGAAGCAGGCGAATAACGCGGCGAAAGCCGTCCTCTTCCTACACCGCAAGGGATTCTCCCACGGGGACATGCACAGCCTGCAGTGGATGGTTGAGGGCGATAAGCCAATGTTGCTCGATTTTGGGTTAGCGAAGCGAGCAGCGGATGATCCGCGTAAGGCGATGCAGGATTGGACAAAAGGCGCCGCGTTTCTTAACCTCAACGCGATCGGTGGAAGCGCAGGCGAGAAGATCCGGGATTTCGTCCAGAGATATAAAGAGGCGGGACCGGCAACAACCCCGATCAAACAACGCGTTCCGAGAGAGACGAAGGTTGCACGGGAGTATCTAGCGTGGATAGATTCGCTCTAGTCGGGTAAAACTATCTGTGGCACAAGCCAGTTAAAGAAAATGCGCAAGGACCGCTTTACGGACGAGGCTCTGGCGAATGCCAGGGCTCTCGCCAATGTTAAATCACAGGATGCTGAGTCGTTCGCGGAAGCGTACGATTTCGCTCGTTGTCAACGCTCGGACGGTAGTTTCTACCCGATTCCCGACGGTAAGAAGTGCCGTAAGGGCACTGAGGCATCACCGACTACCGCTAGCGCGAAAGCCACAGGTGTACGCTCTAAGGCTAAGATAGACCGCGAGATCTTAGACGTCATCGCGCGATCGAAAGGAGCTAAGGGTCTTGAGGCTAATCGACTGCGGCAGCAACTCGCCGCTCTTAAGGCTGAACGGCGTGAACCCGGGAAAACAAAAGTAGCGAATAGCGCCCCGAAAAAGCCAGCAATTAAAACGGACTTTCGCAAAGATATAGAAGCGGGAGCTAAGATTCGCCGTGAGCGCGACGCGGCGATAGAGAAGCTTCAGGGTCGTCAGATGCGACTTCGTAAAGCGTACGCGAAAGCGAATCAAGATGCTGCTGCTGCGATCAGGGCAAAGGATCCGGCGAAAGCAGAGAAAGCTAAAGCTCGGGTCGAGAAGTTAGGGGAGGCGCTCGACTCCGCGAATGATATGATGAGGAAATATACAGGCAATCGGGGCAACACCGGTGGTCGTACTCCGAGTAAGGTGGAGACTGAGGCTAAGACCCCGAAGCGTCGCCCCGAAGAGGATGTTCGACGACCAGGCGGTAAGATGATCGGCACATCTCCGCGTAATATGGCGCTTGACAATCTTAGGGACATCAAACAGGAAGCCGCCGACTATAAGAAAAAATTCTCAAGTCGATCTGGCGAGGAAGGAATCAAAAAGGCTCTTAAAGCCTACGAGGATCGTATCGCTGCGGCGGAGAAGTTCGTCAAGGAGAAATACGGAGATAGTTGATGATCGGACACTTCACCGAAGACGCTCTCGAATGGGCTGAAAATCCCGAGTGGGCTGAACGCTATGAGGGGATCAACTTCGTGCCTCCGGAGTCAGTGGCTAATGCCGCGGCTCGGGGCCTTAGATTGCGTCAGAAGACCGGACGTGGAGGACTCACGACCAGACAAGCATCGAAGGAAGGGATAGGATCGGGAGTGGCTCGTGCCGCTTCGCTGAAGAACCGCCAGAAGTTATCGCCTTCGACTATCAGTCGGATGGTGAGTTTCTTCGCTAGGCACTCCGCCTTTAAGAAAAATCATACGACAAACCCTCCTTCTAATTCTCTGATCTCATGGAATCTATGGGGCGGAGATCCAGGAAACGCCTGGGCCGAGAAAGTAAAAGCGCAGATGGACCGAGCCGATGAGAAATGAAGCGTAATTACTCCGACTTCTCTGAATCTGCGAAAGAGATCTTCGACTTCGCTCGTTGTCAGCGTCCTGACGGAAGCCACTATCCGATCGCTGATGGTTTGCAATGTCGAAAGGGAAGAAGCGCTAAGGCTGCCTCGGCACCAAAGCTAGTGGGACGAAAGAAGGCTACTCGTCCAACTGACACAGCCACTCGAATGGCGAAAGGCTTTGATCGCAATAAAAAAGCCGGAGTAATTAAGGCAGCAAATCCGAAAGAGGAGCGTGTTGCGAAACTCAAGTCAAAGCCTGAAGCGAAGGCGATAGTCAAAGCTAAGGGTCCTTCGGCTGAGAAAAAAGATCCTGAGAAACCAAAACTTAAAAAGGTTGAGTTAGACATTACTGAGAATTATCGTAAGAGAGAGGCTGCTACCCGACTAATTGAAAAGTTGCCTGACGGAATGAAAGTTCGAATAGACGGCGAGCAATACACAACCAATGGTGGTATGTTGAAGCAAGGATATTCTACTGAGGAGGCTAGTGGTTTGCTCAGATACGCTAGTAAGGTGTCACTTGAGATGCCTGCCAAGCCTGGGACAAGACAAGTAAGTGAGAAAATAAAGCAAGATCTTCCGAAAAAAGAGAGTGAAAAGGCTATAAAGCCAAAAGCGTCTGAGCCTAGAGCTTCGACTGAAATTAAATCCCAAGACCCCGCAATCAAAATCGGGTCCACTACAACGAAGTCAACTCAAAGTTCTCCCGAGATAAAACTGGATCCGAAAACAGTTGAAAGGAATATGGCCGTGGCTGAGAAGAGGGCTTTAGCCGATATTCCAAAGATCAAACAAGAAATAGCAAGTGCGAAAAAGCGAGAAGACGAGACGGCTACTTATGAGGCGGAGGAAAGACTCGGACGGGCTCAAGGGATTCTGCGAAAGATTAAAATCGACAGAGAAGCGATTAAGTCGGGTGAATTTGATGCGCCCGTTCGACAATTTACACAGTCTCAGCGTGACAGGATTGACGCTCGGATCAAGTATCTTTTAGAAAATCAACCCCAAGGCTTATACGGCAAATATCTGCCCGAACAGTATTATAGTCTTATTGCGCTAAAAAATTCGTCGAATCCTTCTCTCGAAGCTAGGCTTATGGGAGAGGAAAAGCGATTAAAAGCAAAATATGACAAGTCAGACGCCGGCGCTAGCCGCCAAAAATTAGCGGACCAACTTGACAGTCTACGGATGAGAAGGGACATGGTCTCACAGTCAAAAGAGGATCGCCTGAAGAGTTATATCTTGTCTGATGGTATGGTTGAGATGCTGAAGTCCGACGGCAATTCGAAACAAAACGCCGCCCACAAGAACTCTAATGCTTTATTCTCAGAGAATGGAGAGCTAGGAAGTAGTGCTATGGCCAAATCCTTAGTCAAAAAGTACGGCGGAGATCGCGTAGAAGTTCAGCGTGGCATCGACGCTGTTATGGACTTCACTCAAAATAGCTACGCGACTATTCGGCGCGGTGTCAAGGATGGTGATCCTACACAAATTCAACGAGCGGATAGAATCAATCGCATGGCAGAAAATCTTAATCACCCCGCAGTGGCGAAATATCGCGGAATGGCCGTAAACAGCGATACTTTCAACGAATTCATTAGATCCGCTGATAGTAAGTCTTTATTTAGTGATAAAGCCCCATCATCGTGGTCTACTAGCGCACAAATCGCGGCGGATTACACAGGCAAAGGGGGTGCTTCAGTGATATTTGAAACCAACAACAAAAGAGGGGCGTCTGTGGAAGGTTGGGGTCAACTTGGAGAGAAAGAGATTCTAACCCCCGGAGGTACAAATTATCGCCATCTCGGCTATAGAACCGAGGTTCATGAGGGCAAACCAATTTACGTATTCACAGTAGAGGAACTCGACTAATGCGAAATCCAATTATTCGTACTTCGGACATGAGAAAAAAGATGGGGGATATGACTGATGAGACCTCAGTTTTTTCTCCAGTAAAAGACTCAAAGAAGTCTAGGCCACCGAGTGGTAAAACAAAGGAAAAGTGATGAGGCAATGGTAAGACTTTCTCAACGCGGAGGTTGGAGTTCGCAACTCGACGATCGAGCAAGGGACGTATTAGCGACTCGCTTTTCAGAGCCCGGTGAGGAAGCATTTGACTTCGCGCTCTGTGCTCGTCATCGTGATGGATCTATATATGGTATCGCTGACGGAAAGCAATGTAGGGTCGGAAGACCCGTAACCCGTACGGATGCATTGAAGACCCTTGCCAAGCAGGGTGTGCCCCGAAAGATACTTGGAAAGATCGCGCGCATCAAAGACGATAAGGAATTCGGTAAAGCGACCAGGGCTATAAGTAGTGGAAGAAAGAAACAGGCGGCGACTATCACTCCTACCAAGCCGTCTGCTGCCTCTAGCATCAAACCCGCCGCACCGAAAGCGGGCGCCCCGACCCAAGCCAAACGCAAAGAGGCGGTTACGCCGGACGGAAGAGCCGAGAAGCGGGCGAAAATTGCTCAATTGCGCGCTGAACTTAAAGCGAGACGGGATAAGCAGAATGAGACTAAAAAGCCCGTAGAGCAACAGAAAGCCGAGGCTCGCAAGGCCAATATGGAGGCTGCGGTCAAGGAGCCTAAGAAGCGTATCTCTGTTGTCCCTGACGGTCAAAAGACAAATTCTCAATTGTTGATTGAAAAGTATTTCCCCGGCGTAGATGGCACCCCTAATGTTCCCAATCTAACAAATAGAATAAAAGCTTTGGAGTTAGTTGAAAAGAAACTGGGACCTGAAAAAGCTCAAGAATTTGCGCGTGCTGCCGCCACTTTAGTAAATGCTGGTATGGGGAACCGGCAACTCTCATCGACAATGAGTGCAAAAGAGATTGAAAGGTTCCAGTCTGCAGATATTAAGAAGAAGTTAATGGCAGGATACGAGGACCCCACTCTTCTTATTGGCGGTAAGACAACATATGACAAAGTCACCGGGCGAATGGTCTTCACTCCCAATGACGGAAAAGGGGCGGTGATTAAGTACAATAACGCTAATTTAGACGATGAGTTCGTCAAGTTTTTCTTAGCCATGTCGCCTCCTTCTTTTCAGGCGAAGATCGAAAAAGCTGGTAAAGCTCCCGGAAATGCGTTTGCTGGATATGACAAAGACGGAAAGGTTCTTAATGAAGGAACTGGAAATAATGAAGCTAGGAAAATTGCCATAACACGACAATGGATTCGACAAAATAATCAAAGCGCTTATTCTGGCCTTCCGTTATCATTCGCAAATGCAGACTTAGAGCATATTCGTCCAATGGGTCTGATGAAGAATGCTGCCGAAAATCCTAACAATTTTGTATGGACGTCTAAGGCTGAAAATCAAACCAAAAGAGAGAGTCCGATGGCCTATATGTTTTCTGGGGGCAAGTCGTTTCCAGGTGCGGATAATGTTAAGGATCTCGCAAAATGGAATGCCAAAGCAGAAGCCGCAGAGAGCAAAGCAGCGGCAAATAAGAGCCAAGGGTCTAGTATTAAAGAGGGAGGAGCAAACTTCTTGGCTCCGCTTATGGCGTCCAACGATGCGAGAGCAGCATTTATTGCTACCTATCGCGGCGGCGGCGGGGCGAAGAATAAGCTTGATAAGGTTGTCAAAGCACTTGGTGAGCAACCTTGGGAAGGAAGACCTGACAAGATTCAAAACTTTAGACGGGAGATGACATGGAAGGCGGCTCCTACTGAACACGAGCGTCGAAATGCTAAGAAATTCCTGTTGACCACTCAAGCAACATTCAATACAGGAAATACAAAAGGAAAGATGTCTGTCGCTGAATGGATCAGTTGGAACTTTCCTGAGATGACTGGTCCACAAAAAACAAAAACGATGCAGTTATGGGAAGATGTAATTCAGCAGTGGTCAAATAACCCGGAAAAAACAGCCCCAAGTTGGATCGCAAGTACATTTGCCATGAGAGCCGGAGAACTGTTCTAATGACCAAACTCTCACAACACGGATCCTTCGACGACTCTCTCGAAGCGTCAATTCGCGAACAACTTTTGACCGAGTTTAACGAACAAGCGACTTGGGCGGATAACTGCAACGAGTGGTCGACCGAGGACTTCGGTGAAGTCATGGACGGATTTGACTTCGCGGCGTGTCAACGTCCGGACGGTTCCGTTTACGGCATCGCCAGCGGGGCAAACTGCCGAAAAGGTTCCCCGATCTCCGTCCGTCCAGGAGATAAGCACCGGGACATCATGAGAAAGGGACAACGGGCCGGTCTGAAGGTGCGGTCTATCCTTGAGGAGAACGATAGGCTGAGGGCGGATAAGGGAGTTAAGGTAGTCCGTGGTGAGAAAGCTATCCAGTCGCTTGCGCGTAGACTAAACCAAAGGATGGGACACGGACAGAAGCCAACCGATGTCAAGGGAGTGAAGTCCGTTGATGATGCCGTGAAGAACACATCATCCCAAGCATTACGAGATCTAGTCAAAGCCGGCGATCGTCAAGACGCTCGGGCGGCACAAAGCGCTGCTAATCGTCTTCAGGCGGCACGAAAAGCGAAAGGAGCTGATGCACTCATCAAGCCTCGTCCTCCAGAACAGGAGGGGTTCCTGAAGATGGGGGTCGCCCTCGCAAGAAAGAATGGTGATCCCGCGAAGATCAAGGAGGCGATGGATGACCTCCGTGAGTTTCGTAAACAGCAGAGGATGATCAAGGGGGCTGCTCGACCCGCTGCAAAACCGATACAGGCTCCTGGCGCCGATAAGTCGGTGCTGCGGCGTAAGATCCTCGAGGAGGAGAAGCGTATGAGAAGGATGCGCGAGGTGAATGATCGTGCTGGACTCCGAGAGAAGGCTAGAAAAGCAGCGAAAGCCGCAAAACCTGAGGCGGAGAAACCCTCCCAGCAGGTCAATAAGAAGTTCCTACGCGAACGTACAACACAGAAACTTCAAGCGTATCTCGATAACCGCAAACTCTTCCCGTATCAGCGTAAGGCGATCGAGGCGGAATTAGCGAAGCGTGCTCAGGCCGGTAAGGGAGTCGAACCCAAGCCGTCTGTCAAACCGGACCTTCGTGCTCAGGTCAAAGCCCGCAAAGCCGCGATCGACGATATCGACAAACAGA